>PLOI01000060.1:16795-24186 GCA_003142015.1 Acidobacteriaceae bacterium
GTTGCGGCGCATGAGGTGAACAAACTGGCCCATGCCGATGGAGGCGGTGTCGCCGTCACCCGAAACGCCAATCGTCGTCATGGTGTGGTTGGCGAGGATGGCGCCGCTGGCAATCGCCGGCATGCGCCCATGCACGCCGTTGAAGCTGTGCGAGCGGCTCAGGAAATAGGCCGGAGTCTTGGACGAGCAGCCGATGCCGCTCATCTTCATGACGCGCTCCGGATCGACGCCCATCTCAAACAGGGCGTCGACGATGCGCTCGGAGATGGCGTTGTGGCCGCAGCCGGCGCAGAGCGTGCTCTTGCCGCCGCGATAATCGACAATGGGAAGGCCGATGTAGTTGAGTTTGGGAGCAGGTGCGGCGGTTGCCATTTAGAGACCCTCCTGATTGGCGAACTCTTCGGTGATGGATTCGGCGTCCACGGGCAATCCGTTGTAGTGGAGTATGCTGCGCAGTTTGGCTACCTGGCCGCCGGGAAGATCGAGCTTGAGCAGGCTGGCCAACTGCGCGTCGCGATTCTGCTCGACCACATAAACGCGCTCGTGGGAGGCCACAAAGTCGTGAACGCTCTGGGCGAACGGATAGGCTCGTAGGCGCATATAGTCCGCATCCATTCCGTAGCGCTGTTTGATCTGGTCGAAGCTCTCCGTGAGGGCGCAGTCGGTGGAACCGTAAGCCAGGAAACCGATCTTCGAGGTCCCGTCCTTGACCACAACCGGAGCGGGAACCAGCTTGCGCGCGTTCTCGAACTTGCGCGCCAGCCGATCCATCACCGCCTGGTACTCATCCGGATCTTCGGTGTATTTGGCCGCGTCGTTGTGTCCCGATCCGCGGGTGAAGTACGCGGCTTTGGGGTGTTTCGTTCCAGGCAGCGTGCGCCAGCCAATGGCGTCCCCATCCACATCGCGGTANNGCTCGGCCAGATCGAAGGCCGCCATGGTCAGCTCGAAGCACTCCTTGACTGAACCGGGCAAGAGAAGAATGTGTTTGGTGTCGCCGTGCGAGAGGAAGGCCGCCGAAAGCAGATCGGCCTGCTGGGTGCGCGTGGGCATGCCAGTCGAGGGCCCGGTGCGCTGCACATTGATGATGACGCCGGGAATCTCGGCGTAGTAACCCAGGCCGCAAAACTCAGCCATCAGCGACATGCCGGGACCTGAGGTTGCGGTCATCGAACGGGCGCCGGCCCAGCCCGCGCCCAGCACCATGCCGATGGCGGCCAGTTCGTCCTCTGCCTGGATCACGGCAAAGGTAGCCTTGCCTTCCGGCGTAACGCGCAACTTTTTGAGCAGGGCTGTGGCGGCCTCAACCACCGAAGTGGAGGGAGTAATCGGATACCAGGCGATTACCGTCACACCGGCAAAGACCGCGCCCATGCCGCAGGCCGCGTTGCCCTCGATGATGATTTTGCCTTCCGTTTTATTCATCCGTTCGATGAAGAACGGGTCCCGCTTGGTCAGATTCTCCTGGGCATAGTCGAAGCCCGCCTTGGCCGCTCCAAAGTTCATGTCAAAGACTTTTTGCTTTTTGGAGAACTGCTGGCGAAGGCTGCTCTCTACCACGTCAAGATCGATGGCCAGCAACTGGGCGACAACGCCCACGTACACCATGTTTCTGACCAGCTTACGCAGCTTGACTTCGGGACAGATGGCGGCCGTGATCTTGTCGAAGGGCACGGGATAAGTGAAAACGTCCTCGCGTACCTGAGCCAGATTGAGGCTCCGGTCCAGGCTCTCCTCATAGATGACAACACCGCCGGGAGGCAGGCTCTGCACATCGACCTTGGCAGTCTCGGGATTCATCGCGACCAGAATTTCCGAGTCGCGCTTGCGGGCTACGTAACCGTTTTTGCTGGCCCGAATCAGAAACCAGGTTGGCTGTCCGGCAATATTAGAGGGGAAAAGATTCTTGCCGCTGACGGGAACGCCCATGCCAAAGATACTCTTAAGCAAAACACTATTCGCTGATTGCGAACCGGAGCCGTTCACCGTCGCTACATTTATGCTGAAATCGTTTGTCACGCGCGCGCGCGTGACAAATTCTCCCTGTTTTTCACCCAGGGCAGGATCGACTGTCGCCATCTGGCGGGGTTCCCTTCCGAAGAATTCTAGAAAGAGTCTATCTTTCGCTCGATTACGATTATAGTCTCCCGCGTGAAGCGGGGTTTCGGCTCCGATCCGGAGAGCTGAAACCTGAGCCCAGGAAGAGGACGCGCTCCGGCAAACTCTGAAACGGGACCGTTCAAGGCTGAAACAGCTTCATTCGCGTCACATTTGAAGCACCAGACGCGCAGAGTCGCGGCGCCAGCGCGCTAGCAGCGTCGAGGCAATGACGATCAGGGCCAACAGAAGGCCGATCCAAAGCCCGTAGATGCCCCAGTGAAGCACAAAGCACAGGCTCAGGCCCAGCGGCAACCCTAGCACCCAGTAGCCCACCAGATTAGCCAGCATGGGTACTCGCGTCTCGCCCAGTCCGCGCAGCGCGCCGGTGGAGACGGTCTGAATGCCGTCAAAGATCTGGAAAGCCGCAGCCAGGCCCAACAGGCTGGGGCCGACGGCCATCACCTGAGGGTCGCGCGTGTAGAGGGCGATCAACGGCCCCGGCGCTACGAGAAAGACCACCGCGGCCAGCAGCATGAACCCCGTTCCCAGCCCCAGGGCGAGCCATCCGGCGCGACGCGCCCGCTCAGGGTCTCCCGCGCCCACGGCATGACCCACGCTGACCGCGGCTGCCGCCGAGACGCCCAGCGGAACCATGTAAGTGAGGCTGGCGTAGTTGAGGGCAATCTGGTGAGTGGCCAGCGCCACCGGCGTGAGCCATCCGGCAGAGAGCGTCGCCAGGTTCCATGCGCCCACTTCGAGCACAATCTGCCCTGCGGCAGGGACACCCAGCTTCACCAGAAGCCGCAGCCGGGCTATGGCAGGCGCGGCCCAGTGGCGGAAGAGCGGGTGGCCCCGCTTGCGCTCATAGCGCCAGGCAAAGCCCATCAGCGCTAGAGCCATGAAGATGCGCGAGACGACCGTGGAAAGGGCTGAACCGTTCACGCCCAGGGCCGGCATTCCCCACTTGCCGTAGATGAGCACCCAGTTTCCGAACCAGTTGAGCAGGTTGGCCACGACATAGGTGACGGTAATCACTCGCACATCGCCTACACCTTGCAGATAGCGGCGCGTTCCGGCGTAGAGCAGCAGCGGCAGCATGCCCCAGTTGAGGACGCGCAGGTATGAGGCGGCGGGAGTGGCCACTTGTGGCGTGATGCCGAAGTGCGCAAAGCCAAAACTGGCCGCAAAGATGAGCAGCATCAGTGGCGGCGTCGCGATGCACGCCAGCCAGACGCCCTGGGCCAGCCAGCGGTGACATTCGTCGTGGTCCTTGCGCCCATAGGCCTGCGATACCAGTGTGTCCAGCCCGAGCAGCAGGCCGATGCCGAAGAGCGCGGGAGTGTAGAAGACGGCATTGCCCAGGGCCACGGCGCCGATGGCCGCCGGCCCCAGTTTGCCCACCATGATGGTATCCACGATGCCCTGGGCCACCCAGCCCAGCTCGCTCAACACCACCGGAACCGCCAGCGCCACCATCGCGCCCAGTTCCTGCCTCCATTTGGCTTGCTCTCGCCCCATGATTCCAATCTAATTGCAAGCGCACGGGCTTCGCTTGTTCAAAAGGCAGGGTTGCATTGGGAGATTTGGGTGCATCGGAGAAGCGAAGGCAGGCTGAAGAGGCGGACGCGGAACAGCCTTACCACTGCGCCCAGTCGCTGAAGCCGAGAACCCATGCGGCCAGCAAGAGATTGCTGACGGCGTGTGCGGCGACGGCATCGCCCATGCGGCCTCGCCACCGAAGCGCCGCGGCAAACGCCAGGCCGGCCAGTGTGCCAAGCAGCAGGTGTTGCCAATCCATCAGATTTTTCATGTGCTCCAGGCCGAAGACCGCAGACGAAAGACAAATGGAGAGAAGCGTGAGGCTGGAGAAGGAGACGGCGTCAAACTCCCGGCTGATGAACCGGCGTGCCAGATAGCCGCGAAAAGCCAGCTCTTCGGCGATGGGTACGGTGACCACGGCGGCGGCCACGCGGAAGGCAATCCAGGTCCAGCGGGCCGTGGGCGAAAGCGCCGCCAGCGCCTGTCCCAGCGGGCTGGCTGCCGGCTGATGCTGAAACCAGGCCGGCGCCATCCACACCAGAAAGACAGCCACGCCGGCAACCGGCCCAAACCAGCCAAAGCTCCAGTCCAAGCTTTTCAACTTAGGCCAGAAATGCCAGAGGGCGATAAATGCGGCAAAAAAACGCAAGGCATACAACCACTCGAAGTTGCCGGACGCAGCCTTGGAGACAAAAGCCGCAGCCAGAATCGCGAGGAATGGAACCAGGTACGCGCGTATTGCCGGAGACTCTCCGCGATCTTCGCGCAACTCAGCCGATGCGCCGGGGAGGGTTTCCGCTCCGTCACTCCGCGGCGGGCCGGCGGCGCAGGAAACGCCGGGGGGAATTTTTCGCATCCAGGAAAGTCTTTGGGTAGCCAGTGAAAACGCCAGCGCGATGATGGTGAATGAAATCCAGCCGGCCACGGAGTGGAAGCCGAATCCGGCCACTTCGGAACAGCGCGCATTCATGATGAAGATGAGAGCGCAAAGCCGGACAATGTTCAGCAGCCAACTGCATCCTAACGCGCAGGGGATGAGCAGGAACGCCTGCGGGAAGCGGCACTCTTTCCTGTAATACCATAGCCAAACGGAAGTGAAGAGAAGAACTAGTCCAAGACCTTCTACCCCGGAACACCCAGCCGCTATGGTGATCAAATAACGAGGAGTTCCGACTGTGAAAGAGGCGGGATCGATGACAACATCCGGAAGAAAAACGCCCAGAAGCGCCTTCACCGCATATAAGGTTCCGCTTTGCATCATGCCGCTCTGAGCGGTGCTCGTCGCGGTCCATAAGAGCCTGACCGAGGAGCCCAAATACCATCCAGCCACACCGGCAAGGGACGAATACAGCCACAACAGGCCGGTCGAGCGAATCGCCCGGATCCAGCTTCGGGGCGGAACACAAGCCAAGGCCAACAGGACGGTCCCCAGCAGGTAAAGAGAACTCTTGGTGTAGCCGAAGGTATCGAAGAGCAGCCAGCCTAACCCCTTCAGCGTCGCCAGGGTAATGGAAAGGACCGCGGCCATGCAAAGAAGGTGGGCGCCAAAAAAGATGCGGCCGAACGGAATATCTTCTTTTTGAGCTTTCCACCTGGAATGGCCGAAACCCAGAAACACCACATACGCAAAGAGGGGGATCTGGCCATACAGATCGGTGTTTGCTCCAAAAATCTTCAGATGGCCGGGAAAAGGGCCCCTGCCCGAAAAGCAGTAAACATACTCAAACGCCATCAACGCGCCAAATAAATATAGCCGCCCGAGAAGACGGCGAGGCAGAAGGATAGAAGTAGCTGAACGGGGACGGTTGATTTCAGTCGAGCGGCGATCTGGGTTCATCTTCAATATTGTTTACGTCTACTTGCCGCGCCGAATGTTCAGAACCGCAAGCGATCCAGCAAGCAGAGTGAGGGCGCTGATCGTCAGACTGGGATCAATCTCGGGTCTGAATGCGAAGGCCAGTCCATGAGCAGCAGTGCATGTACCGAGCAGAAAGCCCAACAACCCCAGTGCGTATTTCAGAATACTTTTCGTCACGTGCAAATCCTTTCTGGCGGCCGTTCAAAGGATTCTAAAATCCTCGAAGCCCTGCGAACTCCATTCAATAACTGTAAGCCATAATGTGAAATTTTAACATGGTGAGTGACCGTCCGCTCAAAAACATCAGAATATAAAGTAACCCGCGCCGAATTACCTGTAGGTCCTCGCCTGCTTCCAGGGATAAGTACCCCTCTGTCGGAACTCCCCGAAAGCCTTGCGCCCCGCCAGGGTACCAACGCGGGGCATAAGCAATTCGCTGTCAAAGCAGCCAAAGGCCCTGCTCTCTGGCAGGGCCTTTGGCTACACGCTTCTCCCTCGTCGATACGACGGCTGCAGCACGTCCTATCACTTACCAAGGGCAGACCAGTCGCAGATCCGATCTGCGGGCGGCTCGCTTCAGGCGGCTGCCTAGAAGCTTTTCAAGCCCTTGCGCTTTCTGCCGTAAAAGAAAGCCGCGAGGCCGAGCAGGCCGCTTCCGAGCAGGATGAAGCTGCTGGGTTCAGGCGCCCCCCCCCCAATCAAATACTGAGGATCGCCATATTCTTTGCCGTCTGGGTCTGACTGTGAACCGTCTACCGGAACATAAATCACGTAATCAGAGTAGATGGGTGAGTCAGGATTGGCGTTGACCCAATCTGCTGCGTCGGTCAGTAAAGTGCTTACGTCAGTCGCTTCCGCAGCCGGCACGCTTAGGGTGTTGCCCTGGTTCTCGGAAGGATAGAGAAGCGCCCAATCTGCCCACTGTGTGAGTACTGCGCCGTCGGTGCTTGTTAGAGAGAAGATGTAAGCCGCTTCTTCATATAGCGGGTTACCCGCGATCTGCGCAGTCGTAGCGGTCCAGGTCTCGTTTGTCCCGATGTCACTCGCGTAGCTTAGGCACATCAACGGAGTGATGCTTGTACTGCCGTTGATGCTGAAATTATAGGGGTACACGTAGTACGTAGGGCTTCCATAATTCGGCCCCCCAGGCCCCGTGAACTGGATAGTCACTGTGTCTGCGTAAGCGTTGAGCGGGGTTAGCAACAAAAGAGCACAAAACACACCAATGGAGAGAATCGTGCATACTCCAAACTTCTTCATCTTTCACCCTTTCATGGCCGGCTGCAGCCGGCGTTCTGGCTCGTAACTGAGCCCAGGTCGCACGCACACATCCTGCGAACTTGCATGCTCCTGTGTAGCGAATCAATTGCCCCTGTGGCGAATCAATACAAGGGCTGCCTTCCTGAGACTCGTAATTCCCCTAATAGGATGATTAACGTTTTTGCTGCCAGTAAGCGTAGCAAAAGCTAATCTCATGTGCAACATAACCAACGGATGTTACCCAGGTAATATTCTGCTTCTAAAAAGACGGTACCATCCTGAATTTCGCTACTGGCGTTCTTCCGGATGGAGTGAAGCAATGCGGGAGCTATTTATTGTCAATAGCACGAGAGGCCCCGCAATCTGCCGGGGCCTCTCGTGCTATATCTCAATGAACAATTCCAACGATGCCATACCGCAGTTACAGCGGGTCACATCCCCTGGGGCAGCCGATCATTTCCGTGGAAGGCCGCGGAAACGCTTCTCAAGCAGAACGCCTTTTGCGATACAAGAAGCCTGCCAAGCCTAGGATGCCGGTGCCGAGCAGAATAAGGGTGCCAGGCTCGGGCGTATTTAATCCTATGAAGTTCTGAGGCACGGGATCGCCTGAAGGCTGGCTGCCGGCCTCCGGAAT
>PLOI01000095.1:0-4935 GCA_003142015.1 Acidobacteriaceae bacterium
AAGCTGACCGGCTGGAAGCTGAGGAAGCTGATCTTCTTGGGGTTGTCGAGGGCGAACTGGATGATGTGGCCCACCTGCTCGTTGTTGATGCCGTTGATGATGGTGGTCACCGGCACAATCTCGACGCCCGCTTCGTGCAGGTTGTTGATGGCCTGCAGCTTTACATCAAAGAGGTTGCCGACTTTGCGGTGCGAGTTGGCGGCGTTTCCGATGCCGTCAAACTGAAGATAGACGTAGCGCAATCCGGCGAGTGCGGCGGCGCGGCAAAACTCTTTGCTCTTGGCGAATTCAATGCCATTGGACGCTGCCTGCACGCTGTTGTAGCCCACCTTGCGGCTGTAGGCCACGGCTTCAAGGAAGTGCGGCGACAGCGTGGGCTCGCCGCCAGAGAACTGCACGCTCATCTGCCGCTTGGGCTTGAGGGTGATGGAGTTGTCGAGCATGGTCTTGATTTCTTCAAAAGACAGCTCGTGGACGAAGCCAACCTGATTGGCGTCCATGAAGCAGGGATCGCACATCATGTTGCAGCGGTTGGTGAGGTCGATGGTCAACACCGAGCCGCGCCCGTGGGTAATGGTCGAGGTGCCGTGTTTGTGCAGGTCCTTGTCGTTGTGAGCGCGTATATCGCGACCGGGGAAGCTTTCTTCGAGGTGCTTGAAGAAGGCTGTGTCTATGGACATCAGATCTTCAAAGTGGCCGTGCTTGGGGCAATCCTTGACCATGAGGATTTTGCCGTCGCGCTCAATGATCTGCGCTTTGATTTCGCCGACCTTTTCGTTGAGGAGCACTTCGTAGGGGAGCTTGCCGTCNNTCAGGCACGCACTTGGGACAGAGCGAGTCAGTGGTGCGAGGCCAACCCAGCGGCGGCTTCTGCTTTTCGTAACTCTTCTGCAGGGGCTTGTCGCTCCACTTGGGGATGAACGACGGGTTGGGGCTGATGCGATTCAACCGCTCAAAAACGACCCACGCACCCTTTGCCGCGTAGACAGCGGCTTTCTCGGCGTACTTGATTGCTTTGGACATATAGTGCAATCTCCTCCAATAAATTTTGCTTCCGGCGGCGGGCTCTCGCCCTGCTCGCCTCTGGATTCCCAAAATGCGAGGGAATCCTGAAATCTGAAAATCCAGTAACAGGGTAACCTCGGTTCCCGGTCAACCCAAACCCGGAGCAGCAAACGGCGGAATCCTCGGCTGAATGGCGGCAGGGGCGGGTCGAATGGTCGGGGCCAATGAACTCGTCAGGCCCCGGAAGAGGCGGATCAGCTGGCCGGAACCTGTTGCAGGGACTTTGCCTAAATCCTTATGGGAAAAACACTTGACATTTTAGGGTCTTCTCATTTCTTGTGTGAAAACGGAGCAATTTTCCCCAACTGCGCTCCAAATTCCAATCCCACGGAGGTTAGTCCATGAGAATCAGCACCAGTGTATGTGTGCTTGCGAGCCTGCTGCTTGCAGCTCCGGCAATGCGGGCTACGTCAATCAGCGTCAACCTGGGTCAAAGCGCGCAGGATTACGTCATGATAGGCCAGGGAAATAACGGCGCCAATTACGGAACCTATCTGAATACGCAGGGGTCCTGCGTTGCCGGGGCTTCCTCGACAACCTGTTCGCTCACCGGCTCGTACACCGGCAGTACGGCGGGCTACACGGGCGGGACCTATGATTTCGTCACGACGTATCTGGGCACCGGGGCTTCCCCGCTAGGCGCGATTTCAGAGGCTCCCATCGGCGACGCCAACCAGGACTATTTTTATTTCGATAACATTCCCGCCGGGACGACGATGTATCTGCAACTGGACGAAAGCGGCGGACCTAACTACGACATCCCAATTTACGCCGGTGGCTCGTTCGTAGGAGGGTTCGACGTCCTCTATGTTTCGCCGGTTTGCGGGGGCACATCCCTGGGCGGCGCGTCATGCGACCAGATTGATGTCGGGCTAGTCAGCGGAGCAACCTATACAGGCGAGGTAACCGGAAGCGCGACGTTTGATTCATCGACGGTGGTAACTGGGAATCCAGTTCCCGAGCCGGAGTGGCTGACGCTGGGAGGATTGCCTCTGTTGCTGGCGATGATGCGGCGCAGGCTGTTGGCGGGCGTCAGGGCGTAGGGATCTCGGATAACTCCGAGCAACAGATAGGTGGGTAGATTTGGCTGAGCGCCGGCATCGCGCGCGGCCGACGGGGATTGCTGTCGTCCGGAGTGTCGCTCCGTGGCTAAAGCCCGCATTGATTCTGTTGGCTTTAGCGGGGGTTGAAACCCCCGCCTCCCTCCGGTCACCGCCTCTGTCCGGTTACCGTCTCCCTCCGGTCGCGCAGGATGACAGCGCGATGTGAGATGCAGGTCCTTCGACTCCGCTTCGCTCAGGATGACAGCGCATTCGCGTAGCGTTTTTCTGAGACAGGACAGCAGGGCTTTGGATGATGATGGCGAGGATTATTAGCCGCGGGTGAGAGCTTCAACATGGCTATGCGCGGTCTGCACCGTCTTTTCGGCACATCAAACAAATAGCCCCGTACCTCAAACCGAGGCGCGGGGCTTTTTATTCGGAAAGGTGCAGCGAGAGAGACTAGGCGAAAAGTTTCCGACGNNGGACCTTCGAGGGAGAAGAACGCAGTGCCACCGTTCGCCCCGATTCCACCTGCGAAGTTGACAGTGCCAGCCGTATCAGCGCCGTTAATGCCTGAGAAGGTTACGCCGGCGGGAGCATATCCTTCGCTGCTGCCTTGGCTAGCACCGGAGCAGGCGCCTGATCCTCCAGTGCCACCAGAGGAGAAGGAGTAGTTGCCGCCGCCGTAGACGGTACAAATGCCATCTTCGTCGAAGCCGAAGATGTCATCGACCGCGCTGGAAAGGTGGACAGAGCTGATGGCGCTGCCGGTGTTGTTGACGATGCCGACCAGGTTGTCGTCGAGGCCCCCGTCATAGGAAACCGCAGCGTTGGGGTTAGTTGTCGTAATCGATCCGTTTGCATTGAACGTGATCAGGACGTTGCAGGTTGCTCCACCGGATGCGTCGGCGGTGTAGGTGGGGTTGATGCCTTCTCCATCAGGGCCGCCGCCGGGGTCGCCGCTGATTGTGGGGCAAGGGTTGGTTGGGCTAGCAAACGCGGGTGCGCAAGCCAAGGCGAAGAGCGCCAGGACAACGACGCACAGGGAAGTGTTAAGACTAAACTTATTGTTCATTGAGTAAAACCTCCAATTTTTCTTGTGGGGTCAGACGGGGAAATTAGGGGAAAATGTTCCCAGTCAGGGGACGAACACCGGGGGCTTCCAATTTGGACCTGCCCGGGGTAAAAAGCCTATAGCTCACATTTTGTCCAACTCGCAATCTTTTTTTATTAATTTTCTGAGCAAAAGCACACGTGTGCCATGCAGGGTTTTCGATGATCTACAAGGCCATTGTTTGCCATATTTTGCAGGGAATTAACGGACAAGAAGGCACATTTGCCTGGAGGCTGGCATCCCGTTGGTGGGCTGGCGGCTATGATCCGGAGCCGCCCGTTTTGGCGACCTGGTCAATGATCCGCTGGATCAGGACGACGCGGATGTGAATACGGCGGGCCACGTCGGGCACGAATTCTGTGACGAAGTTGTCGATGGGCGCCGTGGCCATACCGATGCCGTAACGCTCGGCGCTGGCAGGAAGATTGGTTTCCCTGCCGGGGACATAAAGGTTGCCGATCTCGTCTTCGATGGCGCCGCCCACCAGGCTGGCGTAGTTCAGCATCCCCTTGCCGTTGTCGCCCTGAGTCCACACCACCTGGTAAACGGCGTGGGCAATTCTGCGCTTGATGGTCGCATGGGGCATGCGGTGGTAGTGCGGGTCCTGGTGCATGATGGAAGCAATCAGGAAGGTGCCAAAGAATTCGGCGGTAATGTCTTCTGTATAGCTGACGCCCATGGCCCGCTTGAAGCCATTCATGCCGGGGCCGTAAGCGGAGTGCGAGTCGGAGCCTACCGCAATTGCAGAGCTGCCCAGAATCGTGAGGGCGTTGAAGGGATCCACCACATTGCGCGCCGCCAACCAGGCTTTCTCCTCAGGAGTCATTGGCTTCACCTTGGGCCCGTCGATAAAGCGCTCATACCAGTTGATAGGGGGCGTTAGAGGCGGGCAGGGCGCAGGCTGCGCGCCTGGCTGGGGATTTATTCCTACCGCCGCATTGCCGGCGCCGAAGACCGCTCCCAACTCGGCCGCCTGGGCTGCCTCAGAGCTGGAGCGGCTGGCCTGGCAAGGCCCTGGTGTCGGTGGCCTGGGGTGCGCTGGGAGTTGCGGACCAGGAGCGTTTGGCAGCGGCGGCTGGGGCGTCTCGGCCTGACTGGCCCACGCTGAAATCGNNGGCGTTCTCCGAATCGCATTTCAAGAGTAATGCCCTCGCTGGTGGAAGATTTGGCTACACGCGCTTCAGGAAAAACCGGCTCGCTGTCTGACAAGTCTATCCGGGATACCGCGCCAGCCGCGAATTGTTATTTCGGTGCAACCGTTAAATCTGATGCAAATGCTTTGTGGAAAGTCACGCGCCGATGCGACAAAACGATGGCCGTCCAACTGCCGGGAACCCGCTTCTCTTATTGACCATTGCGGCACCTCTGGACTTTCGGCGATTGACGCGCCGCGCCGCGCATCGCAGACTTAGGAAGAGATTGCTTGCCCGAGTCTCTTTGCGCGAGGTGCACCATCATGAGTACAAATCCCCCTCCGGGCCGCGGTTCCAGTCCAGGCAGCGCCGGCGCGCGCATCGAAGAGGCTGTCGAGTTGATCGAGATGGAGCTGCGCCACGCCGTCGCCTACGTGAACGACGCGGTGATTCCGCAGGTGCGCGGCGAATCGATCTCGGCGCTGCGCACCGTGGCCGACAAACTGCGCGAGCTGGCCGACCGCTTCGAGCGGAACGGGAGTCCGCGCCGCTAATGAACTCACCAGTTGAGGTTCGTGGT
>PLOI01000095.1:5042-17011 GCA_003142015.1 Acidobacteriaceae bacterium
GTCAGCGCCGAAGACCGCAGCTTTGTGAAGACGCACAGGCCCATCCTGAGCGAGGAAGGGCCTGGCTACCTGGTATACCGCGCCCTACAAGGGCCGCAAAGCGGCCAACGGCGAGGTCTTCAGCGACCAAGACCTGACGGCAGCTCACCGTACACTGCCCATGGGTTCGCTGATCGTGGTGACTAATCTGACGACCGGCCAATCCGCCGCCATGCGCATCACCGATCGCGGCCCGTTTGTGGAAGACAAGATGATTGATCTGACCATCGCTTCGGCCAAGGCTACGGGTGTCTATCGGGTTGGCACAGCCAGAGTCCGGGTGGACGTTTATCGAACGCCTAAGCCGATTTATACCGGCGGTCGCTGGTGCGTGCAGATCGGCGCATTCACAAGTGAGCGCAAGGCCAACAAGTTCAAGGAACAGCTCCTGCGCAAGTACCCCGACGCCAAAGTGATCGAGTTCCCCGGCGAGGACAGTTACTGGGTTCGCATCCGTCCTCAGGGCGACAATCGCGAGGAGGCCGAGCTTATCGCCCGGCACCTGCGGCCCGCCGAGGGCGACGCTTACCTTACGCGGCTTGACTGAGGCCAGGGAAGTTACTCCGGCGGCGGATAGAAGGGCAGCTTGTCGTTCTTCTTGTTGGCGCGGCGGATGGTCACGTCATCGATGAGCAGCGCCGGCGCCAGCACCGTCTCCGGTATTTCGCCGAGGTAGTTGGCGACCCAAAGTTGCTTACCCGCGGCCACCACATCGGAACGCAGCGCGCGCTGGTCGAGGTCGTCGAAGATGGCGCCGCGCACCAGTTCCCGCTTGCCGTCGGTGCTCACGCGATAAAGCAGCCGCGGCGTCAGCTTTTCGCCCATGGTGGAGACATAATAGACATTCTTCAAACCGCGATCCCTGGCCAACTCCAGCAGCTTGCGATTCAGTCCCTCGCCGGTCAGCCCATCCTTCGCTGTCACCTGAAGCACGCCGATAGACGGTCTCGGCGGCCCGGCAATCCCGGCGCGACCATGGCCGTTGGATTGCGGAAAGTCGCGCACCGGCTCGCGGCCAAGCAGATAATTGTCCAGTTGGCCGGCGACGATCAGTTTCACAGCCTGTGCCGGAACGCCCTCGTCGTCCACATCGTAAGCGCCCACGAGGCCCTTGCCGTTGTAACTCTTCAGGAGCGGATCGTCCACCACGTCTAGAAACTCGGGCAGCACGCGCGCATGGTAGCTCGATGCGAAAGGCCCGTTGGTGCGCGCCTCGGTGCCCAGCTTGGGACGCGTCGCCGTTACAGCGCTTGCCACCAGCGTGAGCATGGTATCGGCTGCCGCATCGGAACTCATCAGCAAGGGCCCGTGATACTCTTCCTCGACCAGCGGCGCCTTGCGCAGATCGGTGAGCGAGGCGATGAGTGAGACCGCATGTTGGGCGAATGCCTCGGGCGAATCCAGGTCTTTAAGGGCGTTCCCGGTTGTCGCATAGGAGCGCTCCAGGCTCATGCCGTCGGCCGCCTGCGTGCCCACCGCGAAGCTCTCCTGGTAATCAGCCGCTGACTTGCGTACGATGGCGCCTTCGCTGGTTACAAGCCAGGTCGTCTTCACAAGCGCGGTAAAACTTCCCATGGAGTACTGCACGTCGTGCTGGCCATCCTTGACAGTCGAATCGGTGCGATAGAGGCCGGTGTCGCGCGCTACCCTGGCCTCCCACGCTCGCTCGTCCAGCTTCAGGCGCAGCGGTTCTTCGAGACGGATGATCGGCTTCTCCTGGCTGAAGTCGTCGGCCTGCGGCGGCGTTTCAACCTGCTTGAGGGCGGCCTGCTTTTGCGCATAAGCCGCCAGAGCGTTCTTATACGCCTGATCGGTTGCGAGCCACAGCGCCGTTCGCATCGCAATCGCGTCGTCGTCCAGAGCCGCCAATTGGATTGCGCCGTCGCCTTGACTGCCGGAGCTGTCGGTTTTGTAGTCGCCCACACGCACCGTCACGCGCGCCACGCGCCCGTGATTGTGCTGAGAGCCAGTCGTGGCTCCAAACTGGGCCTTGGTCTCAAAATTGTCGATCTCTTCAATGCGGTACTGGATGAAGAACGGTTTCGCAACGTCCTTCAACTGCAACTGGTTCTTGCTGCGGTCCAGCTCTGTGAGCATGGCCTTGAGGACGGGGTCCTTTTCCGCATCGGCGCGGGTGGGCTGGGCCGGCGTCTGGGCAGAGGCGGCCAGGCTGATGGCGCACAGAATGGCTGCAAACATTGCGATGTGTCGAATCGGGTTCATTGCGCCTCCGGCATAACTTTTTCTTAGAGAACAAGGCCAGTTGAGTTTCGAGGTTTCCCACCCTTTCGCCAAAGAAAAGGCGAAAGGATGGGGCACGGAGCATTTTATTGGCATCCGGCCCGGTTTAATCCATTTGAGGTTTTCCACCCTAGCCGCAAAAACAAGAACGCGGCGAGGGTGGGGCACCCATCCTATTCCCTATTACCCGTTCACTGCTCACTGTTCACTGTTTTGCCGCTTCCGCTCCCGGAATCGGCAAGATCGGCGGACGCGCTGTGCCTTGCGCTTGCTTCTGCGTTTCCATCGTGCTCACCAGCATGGCAGGAGCTACGGCGCTGACCGGAATGGTGCCTGACTCCGCGCCACACTCGCCGTTGAAGACCTCGTACTTGTCGCCGGTAGCCACGATGCTCTTCATGGCCGCCAGCGGTGTGCCCACAATGCTGACGCCGCGGACCAGCTCATCCGGCCGGTGATCCACATAGACGCGCCAAACCACCAGCGGAATCACCTGGAAAGCCTGCGGCGAACTGCGCTGGGTGACCGCGAAGCCCGAAGAGATGTCCTCGAAGTAAAGCCCGTAAGGCTTGCCCTGCTTTTTGGCTTCCTCGATCAACTGCTTGCGCAGTTTGTTCTCCGGCTCCATCTTCGTCGAGGTCACAATGAGGTTGCCCTGGCGGCCAATAGGCACCTTGCCTGTCTGCGCGCGGCCATGGCCGTTGGAGGCGCTGAAACTGGCAATCGGCAGCCGCGACATGAGGAAATTTTTCAGCACGCCGTCCTGGATCAGCTCGACGCGGCGCGCCTTCTGGCCTTCGTCGTCATATTCGTAGTTTCCGCTCAGCCACGTTTTCCCAAAGGTCGTCAGGGTCGGATCGTCGGCCACCGAGAGGAAGCTGGGCAGCACCGCCTGGCCCACTTCCTTCGTGAAGGTCTGGCCCTCCTCCGTGCCGCGCTGGCGCTGGCCTTCGAGCCGGTGGCCAAGCACCTCGTGGAAGAAGACCGCAGCGGCCCGGCCAGAGAGAATCGCCGGCCCGTCGAAGGGCTCAGTGACCGGCGCCTTGCGCAGCGCCTCGAGGCTTGTGCCCAGTTCGCGGATGGCTGCTTCCATCTCCGCCTGCGCGGGCAGGCCCTCGGCCGTCTCGGCCTCGAAGGTCTGCGCGCGGAACAGGTCCATGCCATCGTCGGCGCGCGAAACGGCAATGGCCACCAGCCGCGCTTGCAGGTGCGGCGTGACCACCTGCGATCCCTCGGAAGAGGCATAGTAGTCGGTCTCGTTCTGAGCCGAGAAGATCACCATGTTCAGGTTCACATCGGGGTAGTCGCGGAAGATGCGCGAGAGCGCGCGCACCCGCTGTTCCCAGGCCGCGCGGTCCACCTTCACGGGCGGGGCCGGCTTGCCAAGAGAGACCTGCGGCGCCTCCTGGCTAAAGTCGGGCGAGGAGTCCTCTTCTTTGGCGTGGACTTCGGCCTCCGTTTTCACGCGCATGTAGTTGTCCAGCGCTTTTCCATAGCCGGCGTTGGTGGCCAGCCACAGTGAACGCGCCAGCGCTTCCCGGTCGTCGTTCAGCGGCAGCGGCGTGCTGGTCACTGCCGAGGCGCGATGAGCGCCGTGCGTGTTGTCCAGTTTGGGATCGCCGATGCGCAACTGCACGTCGGCAATGCGCACATGATTGGTGGAGCTATCCACCAGCGCGCCGGCTTGCGCGCGAATGACCACCGCGCCGGCGTCGCTCACCGAGTAGCTCAGGAAATAAGGCGGCAACTGCTTGCCGGATTCCTGCTTGCCGAGAGACGTGAAGGCGCGATTAAGCTCAGTCGTCATCGCGTTCAGGAGTACCGGTGTGGTCTGCTGCTGCTGAGCGCCGGCGGCGACGGGCAGGGCCAACGCCAAAGCGGCAAAAGCTGCGCGGATGGCGGTCTTCGTGGCCGTCCGCCTTACGATAGCAAAGGAAATCTCTGTCATAGGCTGAAAAACTCGGTAAAACTTCTTCAAACGGAATTGTCGCAGAGTAAGCTACTCGAAAGGAAACTCTCCATGAACACGCGTGCTTCCGCCTGGCTGTTTGCGCGACGAAATCTGCTCACGCTTTGTATCGCTTTGGTGCTCGCCGGCCTGGTTCCGAACCTCTCGGCGGCGCAGAGCGCGCCAACCCAGCCTGCGCCATCCTCTCAGGCAGCGCAAGCTTCATCGCAGCCCGCCAGCGCGCAGGCCTACTCTCTACCGCCCGATAAACTGGCCAAGGCCATCACCCTCGGCCACATCAGCACCGCCCTCGACATTATTGGCTCGCTTTGGGGCATGGCCGTCCTCTGGCTTCTGCTGGCCTCGCGCTGGGCCGCGGGTTTGGCCGCATGGGCTGAGAGCGTGTCGCGCCGGCGGTGGTTGCAGGGATTGCTCTTCTTCGCCGTCTTTTTGTTCATCACCACCTTGGCCGGCCTGCCGCTGGATGCGATTGGACACGTGGTCAGCCGTCACTACGGCATCAGCGTGCAAGGCTGGGGTAGCTGGCTTGAAGATCTGGGCAAGGGCCTGTGCCTCTCGGTCCTCTTCGGAGCGCCTGTTCTGCTGCTCTTCAATTGGATTGTGCGCGTCTCGCCGCGCCGCTACTGGATGTGGATTTGGCTGGTGTCGCTGCCGCTGATCGTGCTCTCCGTATTCGCATCGCCACTGCTTGATCCCATCTTCAACAAGTTCGAGCCGCTCACAAAGACTCATTCCGCGCTGGTTGCCAAACTGGAAACCGTCGTGGCCCGCACGGGAACGCACATCGCTCCCGACCGCATGTTTCTGATGAAGGCCAGCGCCAAGAGCAACGGCCTCAACGCGTATGTAACCGGCATCGGCGCCACCAAGCGCTTCGTGATGTGGGATACGGCAACAGACCGGCTGCCGGACGACGAAATTCTTTTCATCTTCGGCCACGAGAGCGGCCATTACGTCCTCAACCACATTCCCCAAGAGCTCTCGGGCATGGCCGCCGGGCTGTTCTTTGTCTTCTGGGCTTGCGCGGGGTTTGCAGGCCGGCTGGCGCGGCGCTTCGGCGTTCGCTGGCAGTTGGGTGATCCATACAGCGGCTTTATCCCGCTGGCCAGCCGCCAGGGATTTGTGGTGCTGCTTTTCGCACTCTCGGTGGCCGGTTTCATTCTGCAACCGGCTGGCAACACCTTCAGCCGCCACTTCGAGCACGAGGCCGACGTCTACGGACAGGAAGCCATCCACGGCCTTGTCGCCGACCCGCAGAAAACCGCTGTTTCCGCCTTCAACCATTTAGGCGAAGCCTGGTTGGAAGACCCCAACCCCAGCCCCTTCATCGAGTTTTGGGAGTACAACCACCCCAGCGTGCAAACCCGCGCCAACTTCGCCGCACACTACGACCCATGGGCTAACGGCGGGCGGGGAAGGTTCTTTGACAGATAGGGATCCAGAAGGCCGGCCGGGCGATCTCTGCGGTTACTCCGCCGTTGTGGGGTCAATCACCGTTCGAATGCGCGAAACCCGGTTGGCCGGAAACCCGCCCTGCTGGGCATGCTTGCGAACTGCATCTTCATCGGGGGCAATGTAAATGCAGTAAATCTTGTCGTCTGTGACGTAGCTTTGAAGCCACTGAATCTGAGGGCCCATCTCACGTAGAACACCGCACGATGTCTGCGAAATCGTCCGCAATTGCTCCGGCGACAACTTGCCTGCATCGGGAATCTCTCTTTCGATAACGAACTTCGGCATAGTGACGACCTCCTTGTCCTGGTGCCAAGTAAGAGACAACTTATCACAATGAGGAGATTTCGGGCCAGAGGATAGTCAACTCCAGGCTGGATTTCCCATCCCTGCCTTTACAATCGCTCCATGCAATTTCTTTCGCTTTCTCGCCGCCGTACAGACGCGTTTCCGCCGGAAGCCTTCACCCCGGAACTGGCTGCCCGAGAGGGCAACCGGGTCAAGGAGCTTTACGCCGCAGGTTTGATGCGCCAAATCTGGCGTCGCTGCGACACACCCGGCGCGGCCATCCTCTGGGAAGCCAGCAGCGAGGCTGAGGTCCGCGCCGCCCTCGACAGTCTGCCCATCAATCAGGCCGGAATGCTGGAAGTCATGTTTCTTGTCCCTCTTGCGCCCTACCCCGGCTTCTGCCCTTCGAAGTAGGGTCATCCTGTCCGGCGTCCATCCGCGCGCAAGCGGGGTTTTCCTTGAGGCCCCCTTAGGTCGTACACTGGGCTTTCGCTTATTGGAGGAGCGGAATCGTCATGGCCTATCCCGCAAACTACCGTTATACCCGCGAACATGAATGGATTGAGCTCTCGGGCTCCATCGGCGCCATCGGCATCACCGACTACGCCCAGAAGTCCCTCGGCGACATCGTTTACGTGGACTCGCCCAAGGTGGGCGACACGGTGACCGCTGGCGCGACCTTCGGCTCCGTTGAGAGCGTGAAGGCGGTCAGCGATCTCTACTCGCCGGTGACCGGCACGGTCACAGCCGTCAACGACGAGCTGAAGACCGCACCCGACAAGATCAACGAAAAGCCCCACGAAGCCTGGATCATCAAGGTCGAGATTGCCGACCCCGCGCAGGTCAATGCCCTGCTCGACGCGGCGGCCTACGAGGCTTTCATCGCGGAAGAGAGCTAAAAGCAAGCTGCCAGCTTTTAGCTCTAAGCTTCTAGCTCGTTTGCAGGGGCTGGAAGCTGCATGAACTTACCGAGTATTCTCCCGGCAGGCCGCAACATAGCCTGCCTAACGGGCTTTTAGCTGGAAGCTAGAAGCTAGAGGCTAGAAGCTGAAAATGCGTTATCTCCCAAAATCTCCCATTGAACGCGAACAGATGCTGGCCGAAATCGGCGCGCCCACCATCGACGATTTGTTTGCCGTCATTCCCGCCGAACATCGCCTGAACCGCGATTTGGACGTGCCACGCCAGCACGCCGAGAGCGAGATCATCGACTACTTTCGCGCGGCGGGCAAGAAGAACTCGACCGGTTTCGCCAGCTTTCTCGGCGCTGGAGCTTATCGCCACTATCGCCCGGTCATTATCGACTCATTGGTTCAGCGCGGCGAGTTCCTGACCAGTTACACGCCCTATCAGGCGGAGATAACTCAAGGAACGCTGCAAGCTATCTTCGAGTTTCAAACGATGATCGCCGAGCTGACCGGCATGGATGTGGCGAACGCCAGCATGTACGACGGGTCAACCGGCGCGGCCGAGGCGGTGATGATGGCCGTCCGCGTCACAGGCCGCCACAAGGCTGTCGTGGCCGCGACTGTTCATCCCGAGTATCGCGAAGTGCTGGCCACTTATGCGAAGCATCAAGGCCTGCCGACGAGCTTAGTCGGCTATGAGTTGAAGACAGGGCGCATCGATCTGACCGCGCTTGAAGCGAGTGTCACGCAAGAGACTGCGGCCGTCCTCGTGCAAAGCCCTAACTTCTTTGGAGTGATAGAAGACATTCCGGCTATTGCGGCGATTGCCCACGCCAAGGGCGCGTTGCTGATTGTTTCCATCGCGGAAGCGGTTTCGCTGGGCGTGGTTCGCCCGCCGGTCGAGGCGGATATCGTCAGCCTGGAGGCGCAATCCTTCGGCGTCGCCCTCAGCTACGGCGGTCCGTTCTGCGGCGTCCTCGCGGTCAAGGAGCAGTTCGTCCGCCAGATGCCGGGGCGCCTCGTCGGCCAGACCGTCGATGGCTCCGGTTACCGCGGATTTGTCCTTACACTTTCAACGCGCGAGCAACACATTCGCCGCGAGAAGGCGACTTCGAATATCTGCACCAATCAAGCATTAGTCGCGCTGATGGCTACTATCTTCCTCAGCGTCTACGGCAAAGAGGGAATCGGCGAGTTAGCTGAACACAACCTGGCCAAGGCGGATTACGCGGCCAAAACCCTCAGTGCTCAACCAGGAGTGAAGCTGCGGTTCACCGGCGCGCCGCGCTTCAACGAGTTTGTTTTGCAAACTGAAGAAGCCCCGGCGCAATGGAGCCAGCGGCTCTTGGACGCGGAGATTGTAGGCGGCATTGACCTAAGCCGCTGGTATCCAGAACTGCGTAACTGCACGCTCTGGTGCGCAACTGAAATCATCACACGCGAGCAGATCGACGCCGCGGCGAAAGCTCTGGCAGCCGTACCGGCGAGGGCGTAGGCGAGGTAATCGCGACTAACATACTTCGGGTTTGGATTCGCGAATGGAGGCATACAAATGTTCGAGAAATTCAGATCCGAAATGCGCGAAAAACAACGTTTGAAATGGGAGAAAAAACGCAAGAACGGCAAGCAATCTTTCATGATTTACCACGGAGTGCTGAAGTGGGGCGGCACCATGTTTGTTCTGACCAATATCGGCATCCTTGCCCGCCATCAAAAACTACATTGGCTTTATGTGGCTAGTTTGCTGATAGCTTGCCCTTTAGCCGGATACGTTTGGGCAAGGTGCACGTGGAGTATTCACGAAGATCGCTTTTATGGAGCGAAGAAGCGACAAGATTCGATCAAGCGAAGTTAGCCTGGATAAGTTCAACGAGTTAGCAGTGAGGCAAAAATGGCGTCATCTGAAGTTTTAATTCCAAGTAACAAGAAAGTTCGCCCGCACCCAACACAGAACGAAGCTTTGCTTTTCGAGAAATCGTCGCCGGGCAAGCGCGCTTATAAGTTGCCCCCGCTCGATGTGCCCGCCGTGAACGCGGCGGCGCTGCTTGGCGCGGCGCATCGCAAGACGCCGGGTGAGCTGCCGGAGCTGAGCGAGATTGAGATTATTCGCCACTTCACGCGGCTCTCGACGTGGAACTATGCCATCGACCTGGGGATGTATCCGCTGGGCTCCTGCACCATGAAGTACAACCCGAGGGTGAACGAGTTAGTCGCGCGGATTGAAGGTTTGGCCGAAGCGCATCCTTACCGGCCTGACTCGCTGGCGCAAGGGATTCTTGAAGTTATTGATCTGCTCCAGCGCTGCCTGATCGAAATTACCGGCATGGACGCGATCACGCTGCAGCCGGCGGCGGGCGCGCATGGCGAGTTTACGGGAATTCTATTAGTCCGCGCATGGCACGAGTCGCAGGGCAACCCGCGCAAGAAGATACTTATTCCCGACTCAGCGCACGGCACCAATCCGGCTTCCGCGGCTATCTGCGGTTACACGGTGGAAACACTCAAGTCCAACGCCGAGGGCGGCATCGACCTGGATGCGCTAACTCGGCAGGTGGATGAAGAGACCGCGGCGCTGATGCTGACTAATCCATCGACCATTGGAGTCTTCGAGAGCCAGATCGCGAAGATCGCCGAAATTCTTCATGCCAAGGGCGCGCTGCTTTATATGGACGGCGCCAACATGAACGCGCTGGTGGGCAAGGCGCGGCCCGGCGACTTCGGCGTGGACGTGATGCACTTGAACCTGCACAAGACCTTCTCGACGCCTCACGGCGGCGGCGGACCCGGCTCCGGCCCAGTGGCTTGCAAGGCGTTTCTTGAGCCGTTTTTGCCCACGCCCGTTCTAGTCCAAAATGAGAACGGCGCGAAGGGCTGGAATTATGACCGGCCACAATCCATTGGCCGGGTGCGCGCATTTTACGGAAACGTGGGAATGTTCATTCGCGCACTGGCCTACATACTTGCCAATGGTCCCGACGGCCTGCGCCAGACGACTGAAGACGCCGTACTCAACGCTAACTACATTCGCGCCAAACTCGAGGACTTTTACGATCTGCCTTACAGGACTCCATCAATGCACGAGGTAGTTTTCAGCGACAAGCGCCAGGCGGTCAAGGGCGTGAAAACCGGCGACATCGCCAAGCGGCTTATCGACTATGGCTTCCATCCCTACACGGTCAGCTTCCCGATGATTGTCCACGGCGCGCTGATGATTGAACCGACAGAGAGCGAATCGCTGGAGGAGTTGGACCTGTTCATCGATGCCATGCAAGCCATCGCGCGCGAGGTGGATGAGACGCCGGAGTTGGTGAAAACTGCGCCGCACTCGACGCGCGTCTCGCGGCTCGATGAAGTGCAGGCGGCAAGAAAGCCGATTCTGCGGTGGAGACCGACAAAGTAGTAGCTGAAAGGATCATTTGTGATCCTTAATGCGTGTGCCGGTATAACTCCTCCAGCGCATCACAGGCTCCGCGCACGCCGTCCTCGTGGCTGAGCTGTTGCGCCACGCTTTTGGCTTGCTGGGGAAGCAACGGATCGGCCAGCATAGCCTTCAGCTTTCGCGTCACCCGCCAGGGTTTGTAGTTGGCGCGCTGCATCACTTGCGCCACCTTGAGGCGAATCATGCGGCGGGCATTGTCCGGCTGGTCGTGCGAATAAGGCATGATGAGCATCGGCTTGCCCGCGCGCAGGCATTGAGCCGTTGTTCCCACACCGCCCTGATGCACCACCATCGCCGAGCGGGAAAGCAGCGCGGAGTAAGGCGCGTACTCGGCCACGCAGATTGACTCGGGCAAGGCCGTCTTCAGCCGGTTGCGCGGATCGGTTCCGATTAACAGCACGGCTCGAATCCCCAGGCGAATGGCGGCCTTCGCTGAAACCTCATAGAACTTCCCCGCAGCCAGCACCGCCGCCGAGCCCAGGGTGAAGACCACCGGAGGCGGGCCTTCGCTGAGAAATTTCTCTAGATTCTCCGGCAGCGCCTGGTTGCCGGCGTCGGCGTCGTAGTAGCAGAAGCCGGTAATGCGCGTGTGTTCGGGCCAGTCCTTTTGCTCGATACCAAGAACGCGGGAAAACAAGGCGAGCACAAGATAAGGCGAGTGCTTGGCGTCGAAGAGCGGGTTGGCGCCCCTGGGCAAGCCCAGTTCGCGGCGCAGCTCGTAGATGGGCTCCGACCACTTGCGGCTGACAAACCGCGCCACTCGCCGGATGACCCGCCCGAAGCCCGGAATCGCCTTGTCGGCGCGCGCCAGCCGCGGGTATGGGGGCAGCACCGGCGGGTCAAAGGCGGAGAAAAACGAGAGCGGCGCCAGCACGTAGCTGGCCCAGGGAATCCCGGTCACCTCGGCCACCAGCGGACCGGCGTAGTTCAGTTCGCCCAGCAGCAGCAGGTCGGCGCGCTCGGGTTTAGTGGCCGCATCGAGCAGATCGTCGTACGTCTGGCGCAGCGCGGGGAAAAGAAAATTCCTCAGCCCATGCTCGGTGCCGTTCTTGATGTCGTAGACCATCTCGACGAGAATCGTATTGGTGGGATCGATGTCCGGGCGGACAGCGTGAAACTCAAGGCCCAGCGGGAGAATCTTCTGCTCGTAGACGGCAGGCAGAGCCATTACCGGCACATGGCCGCGCTGCTTGAGTTCCAATGCAATGGCGATCAGCGGATTGATGTCGCCGAAGGTTCCGATATTCGAGAGAACGATGCGCAAGCGGAGGCCTCGAAGCCGAATTGAATTGCAACTATGAGGGTAATGTATCGGGGCGGGGTTGAACGAACCGGATCATTCTGACGCAGTGGGGGATGGTATTCTTCCCGTGTCGCATGAGGAGATTTTCCATGCATATGCATCGCACTTTTTGCCTTCTTGCCCGGCCTATTGCGGCTGCGGTTTTGCTTTGCGGTCTGCTTGCAGTTCCGGCGCAGCTGGCGGCACAACAGCCTTACAAGATTGTTGACACCTGGAAGGTGGGCGGCGAGGGCGGATGGGATTACCTGCTTGCGGATTCTGCGGCGCACCGGCTCTATCTCACACGCGGCGCACGCGTCGATGTCGTCGATACGCAGACTGGAAAGCTCG
>PLOI01000067.1:0-5258 GCA_003142015.1 Acidobacteriaceae bacterium
AAGAATGGAATCAATAGACATAATTCAAGCATAACTCACCAATCCACTCTTGGACAGCGCGAGACAATCCTGGCATCTCGCTTTGGAACAATTGGAAGGTATTTCATCCCCTTCTGGCGTGCCAGATACCCGCACATAAACAAGAAGGGGACAGGCATCGCTGCCCATCCCCCATTCTTGAAAAAGCGCTCTCATCTCTACCGCTGACCTACGAGCCCAGATACTCCACATGCACATAAGTGCCGAGCCGCACGTTGTAAGCCAGATACCAGCCGTCATGGTCCGGGTCGGGATAGATTACGATATCGTCCGAGTCCCACAACCAGCCGTCGCAGAAGCCCACGTCAAAAGCCGCCACGTCCCAGAACCAGCCGTTGAACCAGAAGCGGCCCGGTCCGCCTCCGCCAAGATGCCAAACGTGCCCAGGGCCAAAGCCACCGGTAAACTGGCCATGCGCAAACGGGTGGTCGAGGTGATAATTCGCGTCGCCACGGCCGGTGTCGTGACCTACCCACGTCCTGCCATCCACGTGCGGAACATTGGGGTGGTCGGCTTTGTCGCTGTAGTTGCGTCCTGGCTCGGCCGCATGGGGTGTGCCCGTAAACGCTTTGGGTCCGTGGGACGGGATCGCTTGATGCCCACCACTCGAGGGATGCGAATTCCCTGCGTTATGCTGAGCAAAAGCTGGAACGGAAAGAGCCAGCAACGTCGCCAAAGCTAGCTGAATGGTCTTCATCGATTCCTCCTGAGCCTACAGGGAAAACCGCGAAGCTCGTCCGCTCTGGTCCCCCTGACGGGCCATCTCCAACAACATTAAATACAACCCAACACATTCAGACAAGTTGCGCCGGGTGCCGATAAACCCAAGGCTCCGTGCCCCATCCATTTCGCGTTCTTTGCGAAATGGGTGGGAAACCACGATGTACTCGTCAAAAGCCGGAGCGATAACTCCCCACGTCACCTCAACCGCCGCCACGCATAGAGCGGGAAACGGTTGGCCAGCTCGGCCACTTCCTTGCGAATCCGCTCCAAAGCCGCATCGTCGTTGCGCTGCTCCAGGGCTTTGGTAATCCAGATAGCGATCTGCCGCATCTCCGGTTCCTTCATGCCGCGGGTGGTCAGCGCCGGTGTGCCGATGCGAATGCCAGAGGGCTTGAGCGGCGGATTGATGTCATACGGAATCGCATTCTTGTTGACTGTGATGCCCGCCTTGCCCAGCGCCAGTTCGGCCTCGGAGCCGAGAATGCCTTTCTCGAAGACATCCACCAGCATAAGATGGTTGTCGGTGCCCCCAGAGACGATGCGGAAGCCTGCCTCTTTCAGCGCCGCCGCCAGCACCTTGGCATTGGCAACAATCTGCGCTGCATAAATCTTGAACTCCGGCCGCAGCGCCTCGCCCAGCGCCACCGCCTTGGCGGCTACGATATGCACCAGCGGACCACCCTGCTGGCCGGGGAAAACCGCCCTGTCCACCGCCGCGGCTAGCGCCTGCCCGCAGAGAATCAGTCCCGCGCGCGGTCCGCGCAGTGTCTTGTGCGTGGTAGTGGTGGTGATGTGCGCATGCGGCACGGGAGAGGGATGCACGCCGCCCGCCACCAGGCCGGCGATATGCGCCATATCGAAGATGTACGTTGCGCCCACCTTGTCGGCGATCTGACGCATGCGCGCNNAGCTTGCCGCTGAAACTCAACTTGTGCCCGTGGGTCAGATGGCCGCCGTGCGCCAGGTCGAGACCCAGAATGGTGTCGCCCGGCTGCAAAACCGCCATGTAAGCCGCGGCGTTGGCCTGCGAGCCGGAGTGCGGCTGCACGTTGGCGTGCTCGGCGACGAATAGCTGTTTGGCGCGGTCGCGCGCCAGATTTTCCACCACATCGGCGAACTCGCAACCGCCGTAGTAACGCCGCCCAGGGTAGCCCTCGGCGTACTTGTTGGTGAAGACGGAGCCGGCCGCCTCCAGTACCGCCTCGGAGACAAAGTTCTCGCTGGCGATCATCTCCAGCCCCTCGTGCTGGCGGAGGGTTTCATGGTCAACTGCTGCGGCAACTTCAGGGTCGGCTTGCGCGAGGGATAGAGAAATGCGATCAGTCATATTGGAATTTTAACGCCTTTACCGGCGGTCTTGACAGGCTACTCGCCTCATAGATTTATGGCTTTGAGATGCAGGCGGCTCAAGCTTCGCAATTTCTATTCCCCGCCGTCCACCGAATCGCGTCTAATGGAAGATGCGGAAGTCCACTGTCTCGGAGGCGCGGAAATCCGCTAACTCGCCAACTTGCTATTGCCGCGAAGTGGCGCTAACTTGCTGCCTTTGTCATAAATCGCAGCCGCAACCCTGTCCGACCGTTCAACAGGATTCGCTATGAGAATGGGCTGGAAACATCTCTTGTTTGCGACAATCTTTTCCTCCGCGCTGGTCACGGTCGCCGCGCAGGCCAACGCCATCGACCCGGCGCTGTTGGCCAGGGCCAACGCCGGCGACGCGGTCTCGCAAGTGCTGGTCGGCGAAAGCTACGCGTCTGGCAACGGCGTCACGCGCGATTTGAAACAGGCTGCTGAGTGGTATCGCAAAGCCGCCGAGAAGGGCGACACAAGCGGCGAAGTTCATCTGGCCGCCCTTTATCGCGACGGCGGCAAAGGCCTTCCCCGCGACATGGCGTACGCTGCGGAGTGGTATCGCAAAGCCGCCGAGAAGGGAGATGTGACGGCGCAAGCCACGCTCGGCGTGCTCTACTCCATCGGTCAGGGCGTTCCGCACAGTGATGCGGAGGCTTATTACTGGCTTGACTTGGCGGCTGCGGCGAAGGGACCGAGTCAGGAAAGGTACGTCGCCAACCGTCAACTGATCGGCACGCATCTCACCGTCGACGAGCTGGCCGAGGTCGAGGAGCGCGTAGCCAAATGGCTGGCCGCGCATCCGCGCTAAGGAACCTCTGATCAAGCCGGCATTTTGAAAGGGCACGACTTTACAGGCTGCGTAAAAATCGATCCGGAGGGAGGCGGGGGTTTCAACCCCCGCATAAAGCCAGCATAATCGACCTGGGCTTTAGCCCCGGAGGGAATACTAAAAAGCAAGAACTGGTTAGTGCGTAACCGCTTCTTCTTCNNCAGGGCAACACGCGCTTCTCAAAGTTGAGGCCAATGCGCGTGAATGCCTTCACCACCTCCAGCGAGTATTCTTTCGGGAAGGTCAAGTCGTAATTGCCGTAAATCAGCAGAACCCTCTTGCCTCCTCCGTCCACTTCTGGCCGAACGATCTTCTCGTAATAGCTGCACGGACTGACCGCTGACCACAACTCCCTCACCCGCTCTTGGTTAAGCCCGGCCTCCTCCAGCGCTTGCTTTACGTGGCGCGTGCTTTGCCCTGCCCAGGTCACATCGCCAAAAGCCGTGGAAGCATGGTTAAACGCATTCACCCTCAGCCGCGCATCGTGCGCACTGGCCAGGAAAGCGTAGCACGATCCCAGGCTGGTTCCCAGTACGCCGAAGTGTTCGTACCCCTGCTCCTCCAGCCAATCCAGGCAGCACCGTATGTCCACCACCGCCTGCCGGCAAGCCGAGAGCGTCCTGCCGATATTGGCGCTCACGGCGTAGTCCGATCGCTCCAGCTCCACCGGCCGCCGAATATCGTGGTAAGGCTTCGAAAGCCGTAGCGCCGAAATCCCCATCTTGTTAAAGATCGTGCACAGTGAGTTGTGGCTGAACGCGTCTGCGTTCCACTGCGGCATCACCACAATGGCCTGCTTGGGCCGCTTGGGATCCTTGTGCGCCGGCGCTGGGTACCAGCGCGCATTCACCAGATCGTTTTCAGGAAATGGCGTCCGCTCCGGCGAAGTGAAGCGCAAAAACTGCGCCGTCGGAATCTTTCCCTCCACCGCCTGCTGCTTGATCGCCGCGTCCTGGGCCAGCGTCTCCGGGCGCACGTTGGTGGGAAACAGCTCCGGATGCCGCTCTTCCAGCCGGAAGTCGGTGGGCCGCTTGTAGCCGAAAAATTCGTCGCTGTGGCGAATAAGAAACTGATTGATGAGCACCATGGCGGCCTCGGCTAGCACGGGGTCGCCCGCTATCTCCGGGCTTGGCAAGGCATCCTCAAAGCCATGCTCGCGAAGAAACAGCTCAATCCACTCGAAGCCCCACTCCAGCGGGCGCACCACGCGATTTTCGTCGCGCGTCGTCAGCCGCGTCTCCCACTCGTACATCCATTGTGCATATTTCTTCTTCAACATTGGTTCCTTCAATTTTATCAGCGTGGCCCATCCATGCGGGTGCCCGAACCATGCGGGTGCCCCATCTATGCTGTCATCCTGAGCGGAGCGCAGCGGAGTCGAAGGACCTGCATTTTACGTGGTGCCCCATCCTTTTCGCGCTCTTTGCGGAAAGGGTGGGAAACCACACACTCCGCCACCATCCCCAACCTCCCGCGCAAGCTACCATGAATACATGGACCTGCAACCCATCGGCCGCCCGCGCGTGGCTTTCTTCGGAGGCAGTTTTGATCCGCCCCACCTCGGCCATCTGGAGGTCGCGCGTGCCGCCCAGGCTGCGCTCGGCCTCGATACCATCCTCTTCGCGCCCGTCGGCGAACAGCCGCTCAAGCCGCAGGGTTCCACCGCCGCCTTCGCTCACCGCCTCGCTATGACCCGTCTCGCGATTGCCGGCGATCCCGGTTTCGCTCTCTCGCTCGCCGATGCGCCTAAACCCTCAGGCGCCCCCAACTACACATTCGACACTCTGCTTGCCCTCCGTGCTCAACTGCCGCCCGATGGCGTTCTGTTTTGCCTCATGGGCGCCGACGCCTTTGCCGGACTCAGGCGCTGGCATCGCGCCGCCGAAATCCCCTTTGTCGCGCCCTTGATCGTCGCCTCCCGCCCTGGCGAACAATTGGAAGACCTGATGGCCTTTCTCCCCGACGGTCTGATGATCGAAGCCATTCCTCCACCGGACGAACAGGCGGCGGATAATCTTGTTTCAGTGAAGGGTACGGGCTTTAGCCCGTACATTAACCCTCCAAAATCAAAGCGGGCTTTACAGGCTGCGGAAAAACTCGATCCGGAGGGAGGCGGGGGTTTCAACCCCCGCATAATGCCAACAGAATCAACGCGGGCTTTAGCCCCGGAGGCATGCTCTTCGGACCACTCCCCAGAAATTTCTGCCTCTTCTAAAGCGCAAATCGACCTTCGCCGCTACATTCTCCGCGACCCCTCCGGCCAGCAAGCCCCCTTCTACTTGCTCCCCGGCCTCGACATCGAGATTAGCGCCTC
>PLOI01000067.1:5388-5642 GCA_003142015.1 Acidobacteriaceae bacterium
GCCACCAACGACCGCCAGGCCATCGCCATCGCCGACGAAATCGAGCACCGGCTCAAAAAGGAGTTTGGCGTCTTTCCCAACTCCGTCGAAGGCCGCCGCCACGGCGAGTGGATTCTCCTCGACTACGTGGATTTTGTGGTCCACGTCTTCCTCGTCGAGCGCCGCGCCTTCTACGACATTGAGCGGCTGCGCAAATCCGCTCGCCCGCTCACTCCCGCCGAGTTCGACGCCGAGCTGAAGGCCGCTCTCGCCGC
>PLOI01000133.1 GCA_003142015.1 Acidobacteriaceae bacterium
TTTCGCCCTTGATGGCGGCCAAGGCCACGTTGGCCTTGAAGCCCGCTGTATGGTTCCTGCGTGGACGTCTGCTCATCTGTTCTCCTCATCCCAGACATTTTAGGCTGCGGATGAACAGAACCTCCACTTAACCCCCTGTCTGAATTTGCCGAACCGGCGCTCTATGAGAGCAATATCACTACCCAGGTGGGCCAAATCAGATGGTCAAAGTGGGCCACGCCGGAATAGCGAACTCACACAGGCGAACTCGAAGTGCGTGGCGTGAATTTCACTTCCTCTTTCACCACATACTCGCTGCCATCAACCCGCCTCTACTCCTGCAGGCTGTTTTGCAAAGCTGGAATCAAGTGGCTGCGGCTCTGAGCGAGCCAAGCCGCAAACGAAGACCATAACTGGAATCCTTATCTTAGCGCTTATGGGGGGTTCCACCCCCTCACCCCCGGCCCTCGCCGTCCGCTCGGGGCGCGCCTGTGGCGCGCGCACCGGGCCAACGAGCATCCGTAATTGCGCCGCGTGGTAGAAGGGTATCGCACGATGGACTGAGAATACCCCTCTCTCCGCCATACACTATTGCATCTCCATGATTCCATTGGTAAATCATAGACAATATACGCTTTTTGCGCCGTCCGTCTTGACCGCACGGTCCGGATTATTCGTCCAATTCTGCCCCTGGGACGGTTCTTGCATGACAACGGCGCTAGCATCAGAACTGGAAGGCACCGTAGCCGAGCCATGTTGAGGTGGTCGGGCCAGCTTAACCCAAGGCTCATTCTCGTGCCGGTGCTCCGGCGCTTATAGGATGGTCACAAAGACCGCGGCGCAACACGACATCTCCGTAGGACCGCGCAGCGCTCTGCACTATCCTATTGAATCCCGCCTGCATATGATATGGCGCTGAGAGCAACGGAGTTGGCAAGCAAAGCGGCGGAGCTGTTTAGCTCCGCCGCTTCTTGTACCGTCTGTCCGCCTTATTCAACAGCTAATGATTACCTATGTCCACCACCACCGCCGGCATGTCCACCGCCGCCGCCACGCGCTCCGCCGCCACCGCCGTGTGATCCACCACCACCACCGCGCGCTCCGCCGCCACCGCCGCCGCGCGCACCGCCACCGTGCGATCCGCCACCGCGATAGCCGCCACCGCGATAGCCGCCACCGCGGGCCGCGCCACCGCCACCGCGATAGCCTCCTCCTCCGCCGCGATAGCTTCCGCCGCCTGCGCCGCCGAAGCGATGGCCGCCCCAGCCGTGACCATAGCCCCAGTTGGCCCATGGGCCCATACCGAGGAAGATGCCGTTGTAGAAGTACCCTGGCCCGTAAAAGCCCATAGGCGCACAGGCGTAAGGCGCGTAATCGTAGTAGCCGTAAGAGCAATCCGGCTGAATGCCGACGCCGACCATGATCTGGGCATTGGCTGCTGGCGCCAAGGCCAGACCCGCGAGCAATGCTGTTGTGCCGAGTAGAGTTTTGAGTCCGCGCATGTGTGACCCCCTTTAAGGTGTCTGCGGTTCCTTGTCTTGCGTGGGATGGTGTGTGCAGCCGTAAAGATTAGCCCGGCTCGATCAGCCACCATAAGGGGTTCAGCGCGTTCATGAAGGCCCGTAACTTTACCGGGCCGGCATCTATCTACCCTTACGTTCCTGACTCTAGCCGCGAGCAGCGCCGGAGTCTGAGCAAAACGGAGCACACGATAACTTTCAGCTGCGATTCATGGCCTTCTCACGCAAGACCCAGGCGTGCTATCCATTTCACTATATAGGCGCAGCTCCAGAACGATTTGTTGTTCATGCGCACAGGCAATAGCTACTGGTTAGTCGATCCGCCATTCTATCGATTCTTCGCTTCGTTCACGGCCGGAAAGGATAAGGCACACTGCTTATAGGATCAGGTTGGCCCTTCTCAATCCCCTGTTACAGCTGCAAGTTTGCGCTTGACAACTTCGACTAAGGGAATGACGGGCTTGAGTATAGTTTGAACGATGGGAATAACGGGCTTCAGAATAGTTTTGATCACGGGAAGCATTGGCTTTTCCGAGTTGTGTTCTGGCAACTGGTCGAGAAGGACTACATTGAGCAGAGACTTATTCACCTGGATGCGGCCGTTGTAATTGATATAGCCGAGTGTACGGAAGCGATTCATGAAGAAGCTCACCCGCGACCGTGTCGTCCCGATCATCTCCGCCAATGTTTCCTGTGAAATGGGCGGGATGAAGGTGTCCCGTTCACCCGGCTTGCCAAATTCCGCCATGATGAGGAGAATCCTCGCCAGGCGTTTCTCACTGGAATTGAAAAGCTGATCGACAAGATCTGCCTGAGTTCTCATGCTGCGGGCTAACATGAATTTCAGAAAGAAGTCCGCGAACCGAGGTTCGTCATGCATCACGCGGGCCATCTCATCCCTGGTGATCTTGAGCGCCACGCACGAGTTGACAGCAGAAGCAGTCGCCAAACGCAGTCCAGGAATGGACGCCAGCGACTCCTCTCCAACGAAGTCGCCGGCGGAGAGAAGTGTGATTGTGGCCTCCTTGCCGTTCTGCGAGACGACCGTGAGTTTTGCCCGGCCGGTCTGAAGAAAGAAGACGGTGTTGGCCGGATCTCCCTGGGAGAAGAAGGTCTCTTTTGGCTCCAATTCAACGATTTTGCGACCAAGTCCTGCGTTCGCAAGAAAAGCAGCGGAGTCGAATGCACTCTGGTTTTTTCGGTTTATCAAAATACAGCCCCGTTCTATGCAGCTTGCCAGGTGTGGTGGATGAATGCCCAGGAAAAGCCCCTTGTGATTGGAAATGTCCGGCAATTGTGGCGAACCCATCAAAGGCTGCCGAAGAAGAGCTTCAGACGGAAATCTGAACTCAACTCGCATCCTGACATTTGCAACGCAGGTCCGGGCAACTTTAGGGCGTGTCGGCGTCACATCAGGGGCGGACTTCCCCGCGCTTGCGAGTGCTGACACACAAGCAATTTCTATCATCGCGTTTGGCTCAGGCAGCTGTCTGTGCCGTTTTGCTCATCTCAACATTGTTCCGAATTGTTCCGAACGCCGGCACAGAAATGGAAAGATAGTCTGAAAACCTGGCAAGTGAAAGTACTTCCCAATTCCGAGAGCGGCATGACCGTATGGTTGGACTGCCAGTGGGCAGGGGATGGTGACTTGCCAAATAAGCTACATACTCGCGGAGAAATTCATAGAACGCGTGCACAGGTATCCTTAGAAGTGAGCAAAACAGAGCATACTATTACCCCGGGATTCAGCGATTCTACGNNAAATCGGATGTCCAGCACATTGGCGCAGATCATCAGTTGTCTCCGCCGCTCCCCTGGTATCGAAGGCGCTGGATTCTATGGACAGGCCTGCTTCTGCTGCTGATTCTGGTCGCGGTCGTTGTCATGGTTGTCCACAATAACGACGCCAAGGCAGCGGCTGCCAAGCGTGCGCTGGCTGCTGTCAAACCATCCGTCACTGCCACGGTCGCCACAGCCACGAAGGGCAACATCGGCATCTATCTCGATGCGATTGGCACAGTCACTCCGGTCTACACCTCCTCGATTACCGCGCAGGCAAGCGGAGTGCTGACCGCGGTGTATTACAGAGAAGGGCAATTTGTCCGGAAAGGGGATGCGCTGATCGACATCGATCCGCGACCCTACCAGGCACAGTTGCTACAGGCCGAAGGCGCTTTGGAACGCGACACCAATGTTCTGGCGCAGGCACAGATGGATCTGGATCGATACCGAGCGGCGTGGGCAGGAAACGGTATCAGCAAGCAACTGCTCGATGACCAGGAGAAGATCGTACTACAAGACAAAGGCACGGTGAAGAACGATCAGGGCACGGTGAATTATGACCAGGCCCAACTCAGCTACTGTCACATTACCGCACCGATTTCCGGCCAGGCCGGTCTTCGCCTGGTGGACCCGGGAAACGTGGTGCAGGCAGCCGGAACCACGGTGCTGGTGGTCATCACACAGGAGCAGCCTATTACTGTGGTGTTCACCCTTGCGGAGGACAGCCTGGGACAGGTGCAAACGCGAATGCGACAGATGCATACGCTGCCTGTGGATGCCTGGGATCGCTCCCAGACCGCAAAGATAGCATCGGGGAAGATGTTCAGTATCGATAACCAGATCGACACCACCACGGGAACGGTCAAGGCGCGCGCCCTCTTCGACAACAAGAACGGCGCACTTTTCCCGAACCAGTTTGTCAACACAAGATTGCTGGTAAATACGCTAAAGGGCGTAACACTGGTTCCCACTGCCGCTGTTCAGCACAATGGACCGGTAGCGTTCCTCTATGTAGTTGCGAACGGGGTGGTGAGCGTGCGCAATATCAAGACAGGGATTGCCGATGGCGGCATGACCCAAGTGGAGGGAATCAACCCCGGCGAGATTGTGGCAACCAGCACCTTCGATAAGTTGCAGAGCGGGAGCAAGCTCGTCGTGGCGAAGCAGACGCCTTCAGCCAATCCCGCTGAAGGCGTTGCCCCGTGAATCCATCCAGGCCCTTCATCCAGCGTCCCGTTGCGACCGCGCTGCTGATGGCCGCAATCCTGCTGGTGGGTATTGTTGCATATACTCAGCTCCCTGTGTCCGCCTTGCCAGAGGTAGACTATCCCACCATTCAGGTGCTCACTTTCTATCCAGGCGCCAGCCCGGACGTAATGGCCACCACGGTGACTGCGCCTCTCGAGCGCCAGTTTGGCCAATTGCAGGGGCTGAGCCAAATGACCTCAACCAGCTCCGGCGGATCGTCTGTCATCGTGTTGCAATTTGACCTCAGCTTGAACATCGACATCGCCGAAGAAGAGGTTCAGTCTTCGATCAACGCTTCGCAGAGCTTTTTGCCCTCGAACCTTCCGTCGCCGCCGGTTTATAGCAAGACCAATCCCGCGGATGCTCCCGTTCTCACGCTGGCCATCACATCCAGCTCCATTCCACTTTCTCAGGTCGAGGATCTGGTGGATACGCGCCTTGCGCCCAAGCTCTCGCAGTTGAGCGGTGTAGGCCTGGTGAGCATCAGCGGCGGACAAAAGCCGGCCGTGCGCATTCAGGCCAATCCGATGGCGCTGTCGTCTTACGGACTAAATCTCGAGGATCTGCGCACGGCTCTTGCGCAAACCAGCGTCAATGCCGCGAAGGGTAACTTCGACGGACCTCATCAGGATTACCAGATAAATGCCAACGATCAGTTGGTGACCAGCGGCGACTATCGAAAAGTTGTGGTTGCCTACCGCAATGGCGCGCCCGTCATGTTGAGGGATGTCGCCATGGTGGTGGACGGCATCGAGAACAACAAGCAGGCAGCGTGGATGAACGAGACGCCTGCGGTCATCGTTAACATTCAGAGGCAGCCGGGCGCTAATACCATCAGCGTGGTGAAAGCCATCAAGGCTATCCTGCCCCAGCTCGAGGTGAACCTGCCGGCTTCAATTCAGGTCACGCCGCTCACCGATCTCACCACGGCTATCAATGCCTCTGTTTCCGACGTCGAGTTTGAGTTGATGCTGACCGTTGGCCTGGTAGTGATGGTCATCTTTCTTTTTCTGCGCAACGTGTATGCGACCATCATCCCCAGTATTGCCGTGCCGCTCTCTTTGGTGGGCACCTTCGGCGCAATGTATGCGTTTGGCTACAGCCTGGACAATCTTTCGCTGATGGCGCTTACCATCTCCACGGGATTTGTTGTCGATGATGCAATTGTCATGATCGAGAATATCTCTCGCTATATCGAAGCCGGGGATTCGCCAATGCAGGCGGCCATGAAAGGCGCGGAGCAGATCGGTTTCACCATTATCTCCCTGACCGTGTCACTGATCGCAGTGCTGATCCCGCTGCTCTTCATGGGCGGAGTTATTGGCCGTCTCTTTCGCGAATTCGCGGTTACGCTGGCCGTCACCATCATTCTGTCCGCAGTCGTCTCCCTGACGCTGACGCCCATGATGTGTTCGCGAATTCTGCGCCGCACTCCCAAAGAACAGCAAGGCCGCTTCTTCAAAGCCTCCGAGCGGGTCTTCGAGCGTGTCATCGCCTTTTACGGCCGTACTCTCAAATTTGTCCTGGGGTACCAGACCATCACATTGCTGGTAGCTGCTGCAACTCTGGTTCTTACGATTGTTCTCTACATCATCATTCCCAAAGGCTTTTTCCCGACTCAGGATACGGGTGAGATTCAGGGTATCTCGCAGGCGCCGGCGAAAATTTCTTTCGTGGCCATGGAACAGAAGCAACAGCAACTGGCTCGTATTGTTCTTCAGGATCCAGCAGTCGAGAGCTTGTCTTCCTTTATAGGCGCGGATGGGACCAACACCACGCTGAATAGCGGACGGATGTCCATCAATCTGAAGCCGCTGAACGCGCGCGGCATCAGCGCTTCCGACGTGATTCGCAGGCTGCAAAAGAACCTCCAGCAGGTTGAAGGCGTCGAACTTTTCATGGAGCCGGTGCAGAACATTACGGTGGACGACCGCGTCAGCCGCACGCAATACCAGTACACGCTGGAAGACCCAGACGCCAATGAGTTGAACTTGTGGACTAACCGGCTTGTCGACAAGATGAAGCAGTTGCCTCAGCTTGCCGATGTCGCCACCGACCAGCAAACCGGGGGCCTGGCGGCATCGCTGGTTATCGATCGCGTCACCGCATCGCGGCTTGGCATCGCTCCTTCTACCATCGATAGTACCCTCTATGACGCGTACGGTCAGCGGCAGATAAGCACAATGTACACACAGTTGAATCAGTATCACGTGATTCTCGAAACTGCTCCCGATTCTCAGCAAAGCCCCGGCAAGCTTCAGGATCTGTACATTCAGACAAACACTTCAGCAGGAGGTTCTGGTCCGGGAGCTTCCTCGTCCTTCGCATCCTCGGGGTCCTCGTCCGCCGGTTCGAATGCGACGACGACCACCGTGGCATATACTCCTTCCGCGGCAATACTTAGCGCGCCCACGAATGCCATTAAGTCAGGCGTAGGCGCGACCAGCACGGCTTCAACCGCGAATGCAGCCACTACCACCGCGGCCTCCAACGCAGTGCCGCTCAGCGCATTCACCCATCTTGAGCAAGTGACAGAGCCGCTCTCGATCAATCACCAGGGACAGTTTCCGGCAGTGACCGTGTCCTTTAATCTTGCCCCCGACGCAGCGCTTGGAGGCGCAATCACGGCCATCGAGAAGGCCCAAAAAGATCTGAATATGCCGGCCAGCGTCCAGCATGGCTTTCAAGGCACAGCTGCTTCATTTGAAGGCTCGCTCTCCAATGAAGGCCTGCTGATTCTCGCCGCTCTCGCCGCTGTCTATATCGTGCTGGGGATTCTTTACGAGAGCTTCATTCATCCCATTACCATTCTTTCGACGCTTCCCTCAGCCGGTGTGGGTGCATTGCTGGCCCTCATCATTTTCAAACAAGATCTCAGCGTTGTCGCGATCATAGGCATCATTTTGCTGATTGGCATTGTCAAGAAAAATGGAATTATGATGGTTGACTTTGCCATGGAGGGAGAACGAGAGCACGGGAAGAACGCCACGGACGCGATCTATGATGCTTGTCTATTGCGCTTCCGCCCGATCATGATGACGACCATGGCGGCGCTGCTGGCGGGCATTCCACTGGCACTGGGCCAGGGCATGGGTTCGGAACTACGCCGCCCGCTGGGCATTGCCATGGTTGGCGGATTGTTGCTGAGCCAGGTGCTCACGCTTTATACAACACCGGTTATTTATATCTTCTTCGATCGGATCGGCCATCGCTTGAGCAGCGCACCGAAGACTATCGAATCGGGCGACCAACCACAACCGGCGGAGGGAACATGAATATCTCTGCCCCCTTCATCCGCCGGCCCGTAGCCACAACGCTGCTTACAGCAGGCATCGTGCTTGTGGGGGCCATCGCATTCAATGTTCTTCCGGTCTCTCCATTACCGCAAGTCGATTTCCCGACGATCTCGGTTTCAGCCGGTTTGCCGGGTGGAAGTCCCGACATTGTGGCATCTTCTATTGCAACCCCCTTGGAGCGTCAGTTCAGCCACATCGCCGGCGTAACCGAGATGACCTCATCAAGTTCACTAGGCAGCACCTCGATCACGCTGCAGTTCGATCTGAGCCGCGACATAGACGGGGCGGCGCGAGACGTGGAAGCGGCAATCAACGCCGCGCGCACATACCTGCCGGCGAATTTGCCCGCAAATCCCACTTATCGCAAGGTGAATCCCGCGGACGCACCGATCATCATCTTGGGACTTACCTCGGATAAATATGACAAACCGACTCTCTATGACGAGGCGTCGTCCGTTATTGCTCAGAAGCTCTCGCAGATTCAGGGCGTTGGACAGGTTTCGGTCGGCGGAGGCGCCGGTCCTTCTGTGCGCGTAGAAGTGAATCCTACATTGCTCAACAGCCACGGACTCACAATTCAAAACATTCAATCAGTATTGAGTCAACAGAATGCTCATGAGCCGGCGGGCCAGATTTCAGACGGAAATACGACCGCGGACATCGTCACGAACGACCAGATCTCCCATGCCTACCAATTTAGTCCGCTGATCGTCGGATACAACAAAGGGCAGGCAATCAGGCTCTCCGATGTAGCCGATGTTTCGGATTCTACGCAGAACATCCGGACGGCAGGATACCTGAATGGCACACCTTCGATCACCATCATGATCTTCCGCCAACCGGGCGCAAACATTATCGACACTGTAGATCGTGTTCGAGCCGAATTGCCATCGATTGAAGCGTCCATTCCGCAAGGCATCAAGACCACGGTTGTTCTTGACCGCACCACAACAATCCGCGCTTCAGTCAGCGATGTGGAGCGCACTCTCATCCTCTCCGTCATCCTGGTAATTCTTGTCGTCTTCATGTTCCTGCGCAACTGGCGAGCCACACTCATTCCCACCGTCGCCGTTCCTGCTTCGCTCATCGGCACATTCGCCGTCATGTACCTGCTTGGGTTCAGCATCGACAATCTATCCTTGATGGCGCTGACTATCTCGACCGGGTTCGTTGTCGATGATGCCATCGTGGTGATGGAAAACATTTCCCGCCTCCGTGAAACAGGCATGTCGCCTATGAAGGCCGCACTTCAAGGTTCCAGCGAGATTGGGTTTACCATCCTATCGATCAGCATGTCGCTGATTGCAGTCTTCATTCCGATTCTGCTCATGAGCGGTATCGTCGGCCGCCTCTTCCGCGAGTTTGCAATCACATTGTCAACGGCCATTGTTGTGTCGATGCTGATCTCTCTGACGACCACTCCCATGATGTGCGCCTATCTGCTAAAAGATGAAAGGACAATCAAGCACGGCCGCGCATATCAAATAAGTGAGAGGGGATTTACATGGATGATTTCCACGTACAGTCGATCTCTGAAGTGGGTGCTAGAGCACCCTGCTCCCGTGCTGACCATCTTGCTCCTTACCATTGCGTTGAACTTCTATCTCATAGACATTATTCCCAAGGGCTTCTTCCCTCAGCAGGATACTGGAGCCATCATGGGTAGCGTGCGAGGGCCGCAGGACGCATCATTTCCGGTGATGAACAACTCAATTCTGGAGCTGGTGAATGTTATCAAAGCAGATCCAGCAATCGCAGATGTCATTGCCCATACGGGCGGAGGGGGCGCAACCAACGGTGGCAACATTTATATCGCGCTGAAGCCGTTGGATGTGCGCAAGGTTTCTGCGCCAGCTATTATCGATCGCTTGCGGCCCAAGCTGAACAGACTGCCCGTTGCTTCGGCATTTCTCCAGGCCGCGCAGGATCTGCGCATCGGTGGTCGATCGAGCAACGCCATGTACCAATACACTATTCAGTCAGATAACGTGGCGGATCTTGCGCATTGGGGTCCGATACTCCTTGCAGGAATGCAGAAGCTTCCCGGCTTTCAGGACGTGAGCAGCGATGCGCAAAACGCCGGTTTGCAGGAGTTGATCAGTTATGATCGCCCCACCGCCGCGCGGCTTGGCATTACGCCACAGTCTCTGGATCAGTCCCTCTACAGCGCCTTTGGACAATCGGAAGTCTCAATCATTTACACACAGTTGAATCAGTATTACGTGGTGCTGGAGGTGGCGCCGCAGTACTGGCAGAGTCCCGATGGTTTGAAGAATATCTACCTCAACACCACAGGCCACGGGATCATTCCGCTTTCTTCGGTCAGTACGGAACAAGCGAGCACCACGCCACTGATCATTAATCACACCAGCTCATTCCCATCCGTTACCGTGTCGTTCAATCTTGCGGCGAACATGTCGTTGAGCGACGCTACCCGCATGGTGAGCCAAATGCAGGATCGGCTGAATATGCCGCAGACCGTCCGCGGATTCTTTGCCGGAACGGCAGCGGCATATCAGACCTCGCTGAGCAGCGAGCCTCTTCTTATCGGGACTGCATTGCTCGCTGTCTACATTGTTCTCGGCATCTTGTACGAGAGCTTAGTTCATCCTCTAACCATAATCTCCACCTTACCGTCGGCGAGCGTGGGCGCGATGCTCGCTCTTATGCTCTTCAAGATCGATCTCAATGTGATCTCGATCATCGGCATTATTCTGCTGATAGGCATCGTGAAGAAGAACGCTATCATGATGATCGACTTTGCCCTGGTTGCGGAGCGTGAGCAGGGAAAGACCACCACCGAGGCCATCTTTGAAGCCTGCCAGCTTCGCTTCCGGCCCATCCTGATGACGACAATGGCCGCACTGTTTGGCGCGCTGCCGCTGGCATTCGGTACTGGGACCGGCTCCGAACTCAGGCGCCCTCTCGGAATAACCATTGTCGGCGGATTGATTGTCAGCCAGATGCTGACCCTCTATACCACGCCCGTCGTCTATCTGGCTTTTGATCGGTTGCGTCTCCGCTTCAAGGGTAAACAAGCAGCGACCCCCTACAGTGGGGCAACCGAGACCGCCTGACAAAGGCTGTTTTTGGAGTGTGCACTATGAAGAATTCGATCAGGCAATCAGGGAGGCCACTCACAGCGTGGATTGTAATCCCGCTCGCTGTGTGTTGTGCGATGCTGGCTGGATGCAACGTGGGGCCAAAGTATGTGCCGCCTGCAACGACTGCGCCTCCGGCCTTCAAGGAGTCGCCCGCGCAATTCAAGGAGACTGATGGATGGGCCGTTGCGCAACCGCAGGACGCGGCTCTTCACGGTAAATGGTGGGAAATCTACAATGAATCGGAACTTAATGCGCTCGAAGATCAACTCAACATCGACAACCAGAATATCCGCCAGGCATTCGAGAACTTCATGGAAGCGCGTGCGCTGGTGCGGGAGGCGCGGTCGCAATATTTTCCAACGGTAAGTGTTGGAGGCTCTTATACTCGGTCGCGTAGCTCGTCTAACGTCGGATCCGCAGCGGGCTCGGGCTCGACGGGTGGCCAGCAGTCTCAGTTGTTCGCACTCCCGGGCGAGGTATCGTGGGAGCCGGATTTATGGGGAAAAGTGCGCAACACCGTGCATGCCAGCCAATACCAGGCCCAATTGACCGCGGCCGACCTTGAGAATGAGCGGCTGACAGAGCAGGCCAGCCTAGCCGAATACTTCTTTGAAATTCGCGGCCAGGATGCACTGCAACAGATTCTCAATGACACTGTAGAAGCTGACAAAAAAGCGCTCGAAGCTGTGCGGGCTGCCTATGACACCGGCGTTGGCGACCAAATCTCCGTTGTCGAAGCGCAAACAACTTACGAGAACGCTCAATCGGCGGCAATCAATACCGGAATCGCGCGGGCCGAATATGAACACGCTATTGCCATGCTTATCGGCAAGCAGGCATCGGCGTTTTCTATCCCGGTTGAGGCGAGAACGAGCGCGCCACCGCCCATTCCTTTGGGCTTACCTTCTCAACTGCTCGAGCGGCGTCCGGACATCGCTGCCGCGGAGCGGAACATGGCCGCTGCGAATGCCCAGATCCGGGTGGCTTATGCAGCTTATTATCCTGCTCTGACGCTTTCTGCCACCGGCGGCGTGGAGAGCTCGGCCATCAAAAACCTCCTGACCTGGCCCAGCCGTTTCTGGTCGGTTGGCCCGTCCGTATCAGAGACCGTTTATGATGGCGGACTGCGCCGTGCGACTGTGAATCAGTACATCGCCACTTACAATGCAAATCTTGCCGCCTATCGCCAATCCGTATTGACGGCATTCCAACAGGTTGAAGACTATCTGGCGGCGGTTCGCATTCTGTCGCAGCAGATCCTTCGCCAACAGGAGGCAGTTAATTCTTCCCGGACCTTCCTTACGCTCGAGCAAGCCCGATACGATACGGGCATCGATCCGTACATCGACGTTGTAACAGCGCAAACCACTTTGCTCGCAAATCGTGAGTCTTTGACCCAGATTCAGATCCAGCAGATGACGGCATCAGTTCAACTGATTGAAGCCTTGGGAGGCGGATGGGATCGATCCCAATTACCCACACCTGCGCAGATTACTCGGAAGCCAACGAAGTCTGAGACCACGATTCAGCATTAGATTGCGGGCGCAGTCTTTCCGCGGATGAAAGTGCGATCATGTCCTGCGATCTCTCACAAGAAATTCACGAGATGCGCAGACGGACAAAGACGGGAATCTTAACCACGTCCAGGACCATGCCGAAGGCCACAGCTGCGGCAAACTCACATGCGATGATCGCGATGGGCAATGGCGCCATGGCGATTCCCAAAGCCGCTAGCGTTGCAATGATAAGGATATCGGCCGCGGAAGAAAGCACGAGCCAAACGCTGGGACGCAAGCCCCACAAGTGTTGGCGTCCGCGAATCACGTACGTCGTGGCCTGGCTGCCGAAGACAATACCGACCACGGACAAAGTTTGAAGTGCCGCGATGCTCAGATGTAACTCGAATTTTCCGACTGCCAGAATGGCCGTGGAGAATGCAAGGAAACAGGCCCCCAGAATGACGCCTGCGCTGGTAATTTTTCCGATGTACCATGAATTTGGCATCTTCGAAGGCCGCACCCTGTCCGTGGTCAGCGACATGGCGAGGAAGTCTCCGGTGATCATTACAATGACCATGAGCATGGGAGTGAGGACCGCGTGCCCGGTCATAACCAGTCCAACTGCTAGCAAAAGAACCTGCAATATCTTCTTCATTACCGAGTTCAGCGTATAGGTGAGGATGCGCTGAAACGTGATCCTACCCTCTTTTACAGCAGCCACAATGCCGCACAGGCCAGCTTGGGTCAATACAACACCGGCGGCCGATTTCGCTACATCAGTCGCGGTTGAGACGGCAATGCCTATTTGCGCCTGACGAAGCGCGGGTGCATCATTGACGCCATCCCCGCACATACCGACTGTATACCCGTTCTTTTGAAACGCCTTGACAAGGTCATACTTGCCTTCAGGAAGAATGCTTGCGAAGACCGCGAAATCCTGCGGCTTGATTGCTTCGAGAAGTTTTCCGGGCGGGCAGACGGCTCCGTTCAATCCAACTGCCTGAGCGACGATTGCCGCTGTAACCGGAGCATCGCCCGTAACCATGACTGTACCAACGCCAAGGGTATGCAATTCCGAGATGAGAGAGATCGAATCTGTCCGCGGCGGATCGCTGAGGGCGACCAGACCGATAACCTGCATGGAATCCGGGGAACCTTCTGCTACCGCCAAGACTCTGAATCCTTGCTTCTCGAGTTCGTCGGCGATCCCGGTGGCGGCAGGCGACGGAGCCGTCAAGGCTACGACCGCGGTGAACGCGCCCTTGATGATCCGCTCAGTGCCCCCCTTTGGATCTGTAGCGGTTGCTTCCGATGTTTTCTTTCCGGGGTCGAACGGCACGAACGTGGCCAGCTTTGGCAACTGCGAAGCGGGCTTGTGCAAGGCGGCAGAGCGAATCGCCGCATCGACGGAATCCTGACCGCCTTCAGAACTTGCCAAAGCTGCGAGGCCGAGGACGTAGGCTTCGTCAAACCCCGGCAAAGGTCGAACGCTGGTTACTGAAAGTTCATTGCGGGTCAGAGTTCCGGTTTTGTCAGTGCACAAAACATCAATCGAAGCAGCTTCATCCACGGCAGAAAGCCGTGTCGGCAGCACACCCAGCTTTGCCAGAGCACGAGCGCCAAGCGCGGCGGCAAGGGTAAATGTTGCGGGCAATGCCACGGGGATAGCTGCCAGAATCGACGTGAGCAGCAGGGGAACAATCTCACTCCACGGCATCGCATGGGAATAGGCATAGGTTCCCATTGCAAGAATAACGACGCTATTGAAGATCGCCAGGTTGCGCACGATCTTGAGTACAGCCTTCTGTTGTGTGCTTTCAACGTGTGCAGTGCGCACAAGTTCCGCCGTGCGGCCGAATTTGGTGCGGGTGCCCGTAGCCGTTATGATGGCGGTCGCCTCGCCGCGCCGCACCAGAGCTCCTGCAAACGTGTCTACGCCAGGACCCGCTTCAATAGGAAGTGATTCGCCTGTGAGCATCGACTGATCGAGTTCGACCGATCCACCGGTCAAATGCACATCGGCAGCGATGACACCGCCAAGGGACAGCTTCACCAGGTCGCCACATACCAATTCCACCGCCGGCACAGTCTTCCATTCGCCATCTCGCTGAACAGAGGCGTTGAGTGCCAGGCGGGATTTCAGAGCAGCAAGCGTAGCCTGCGCGCGACTCTCCTGGAAGTAGGCAAGCGCCGCATTGAAAACCAGCAGGGCTGCGATGACAGCAGCCTCGTAGTACTTATGCAACGCTATCTCAAGTACAATCGAAGCTTCGAGCAACCAGGGAACAGGAGCCCAGAACTTGGCCAATACATCCTGCAGCGGATGAGCCGACGTGTCCGGCATTGCATTGGGTCCGTCTTTTCCAAGACGAGTGCGCGCATCATCGCTCGTAAGACCTATCGACGCGACATCCTGAACCGGCTTTGCTGCCGGACCCGGTGACGCGGGGGCGACAGCGCTATGTGCGCTCACAATTGGCACCTTTGCTGCTGTTCTCGCTACCACCATTCCATGGAACGCCCTGACGCTGTTTTTACGCCCGTCTCAGGCTTTGCTGAACGAAGAAGCAAGAGAGGGCATTGCACGAGCTTTATGATCTTCTCGGCAATCGACCCGAAGACCAGCGGGCGCCAGCCGGAGATGCCGTGCGTGGAGATCACGACCATGTCGATATGTTCGCGCTCAATTACCTCCATGATGTTTCCTGCCACGTCATTTCCAACTTCGACACCGAAACTTGCCTTGACCTTTCTTGCAGTAAGAACCGCGTGGCACTTCGCGAGGCGCAGCTCTGCTTCAGTCCTTGCCTCCTGCACAAATGACTCTTCCGGGACAAAATCGGGGAGCGTTGTGGTAGGAAAGAACGGAATAATATTTACAAGATAGAGTTCGGCTCGGAAGTGCTGAGCAAGGTCAACTGCCATCTCCAAAGCCGCCTGGGAGGATGGGCTAAAGTCAATGGGCAACAGTATCTTCGTGGGAATAGTAGGGAAAGCATGAACTTCAGGCATGACGGTCTCCTCGCCGAACCTTGAAAGCGGCTGGAGTCCTATTTTCCTCTGAACATCAGAGCAAAGGCTGTGCTCTTTTGGACATGTGTCGCCCAGTTGGAAGATGCGAGGGAGGAGGCTTCGCATGTACCGCACGACGTGGACAAGGCACAGGATGCCGGCTTGTTATTAGAGCAAATATGACCATCCATTGAGCTTTTGATTCTGGCATGATCACTGTGAGGCTTGCCATACGCCAGCAGGTGTCTTTGACGATGCCATATGTGTTGGGGAGAGGCGAGGCTGTCGGAGGGGAGATTTTGAAGCCATCCATGAGGAAGCGAAATTCGGAACCCAGGCACGTTTGCCATGGAGATCTAGCGGGCAGGCAAAGCAGCTTGCCGATCTCGAAGGCTTGCGGCATAAAGATCAGCCGGATGCTGCTCCAGTTGCTGGTCACTGCTGCTCTTGTTACTTTTCCAATACTGGCAAGATCGCAATCGCTGCCTTTTTATGGAGACGCCTCCGGTACCGCAGCAGACACTACTTCAGGCAAGATTGATCTGACATACGTGCGTCCGACCGAAAAAACAAAGATAATCAACTACGCTTTCGATGCGTTCGGCCCGTACCCTATTGCCGGTGCTGCGTTCGGCGCTGCCATTAACCAGGCGGATAATACTCCGCCAGAGTGGAACCAAGGGGTTAAGGGTTACTCCAGGCGATTCGGTTCCAACTACGGCATTGCAATGGTGGCCACAACGACGCGTTATGGTCTGTCGGAAGCCTTCAAGGAAGATGCGATGTATTACCGGTGCGAGTGCAGAGGCATATTCCCACGAGCACGCCATGCCCTGATTTCCACCTTGACAGCGCGCCGTGGTGAAGACGGCCACCATGTCTTTTCTATGCCTGCGCTCGTCGGGCCGTATGCGGGCACGATGACTGCCGTCTATGGCTGGTACCCAAACCGCTACGGCGCCAAGGACGCATTTCGGGCGGGCAACTACAGTCTGCTGGCATTTGCGGGCGAGAACGTTGCCTTGGAGTTCTTCTATAGCGGACCCCACTCCTTGCTTTCACGCATGCATTTGAACAATGCGCACGGTGCGCCAGACCCTGGTCAAAATCATTGAGCAATAGCGGATTCACTGCCGTCTCAGCAACCAACCCAACGCTATCGGGGCGGCGGGCCGTGCCCATGCTCTCAGTTGTGAACTCTGCCACAGGACTGGTCAACGGCTTCTTCGAGTGGTTCGGTAACCTCGGAATCTTCTCCTGGAATGTTCTCAAAGCTGGTGCGACGCCGCCGTATGAGTGGCAAGAGCTGATTCGGCAGCTCGATGAGGTCGGATCGAAGTCTCTGCCGTTGGTGGCCATGGCGGGCGCCGCTATCGGTGTGGTCATCTCCTTGGAAGCACGCTACAGTCTAAGTAGATTTGGCGCCAAATCGATGTTTCCGGCGACTCTCGTATACTCTGTCCTCCAGGTAATGGGTCCAATCATCACCGGCTTGGTCATATGCGGTCGCGTGGGCGCAGGCATTGGCGCGGAGCTGGCGTCGATGAAAGTGACTGAGCAGATTGACGCCATCGAAGCCTGCGCGATCAACCCATACAGACTACTGGCGGCAACGCGAATCCTAGCCTGCATCCTGATGCTGCCCCTGCTGACCCTCGGAACCGACGCATGCGCCTTGTTGACGGGCTGGTTTGCACAAACGCTGGTTGAGCCGCTCTCGTTTCATCAGTTCATTCAGGCTGGCTTCAAGGGCTCGACCTTCAATGCTTTCCTGCCGCAGACATTCAAGACCGCGGTGTACGGCTTGATCATCGGGCTTATTGCGTGCTTTCAGGGAATGCGCACACGCGGAGGAGCTGAGGGCGTGGGCCGCGCGGCTACAAACTCGGTTGTGCTCGGCTCACTTTTCGTGATTCTGGCTGATGTAGTGCTGGTGAAATTCATTCTTGTTGTCTTTCCTTAGCTTTTCACCATTGATGCAACGCCCGTGAGATGAGAATGGCCACAGCTTATGACATTGCGATGACGCAAGGGCAACCTGAGGAAGACAGCAGTGTGCCGGTCGTCGCCGTCGAGAATTTGCGTAAGACCTTCGGAATTCTCAAGGTTCTCGACGGGATTAATTTGAGCGTGAACCGTGGAGAGACCCTGGCCGTGCTTGGACGCAGTGGCGCGGGAAAAAGTGTGCTGCTGCGGCTGATCATCGGCATCGAAACTCCTGATTCAGGGTCGGTCTTCATCCATGGCCAAAATATCGCCGGCCTTGCTATTGACCAGATGGGCACGATCAGGAAGAAGATTGGCTTTCTGTTCCAACATGCGGCGCTCTACGATTCGCTGACAGTCGCCGAGAATGTCGCTTTCCCGCTTGATCACCACCGAAGAGATATGCCCAGATCAGAGCGCGGCGACCGGGTGAAGCAGCTGCTTGCAGAAGTAGGCATGGAAGGCGACTTCAGAAAGCTTCCCTCCGATATCTCAGGTGGAATGCAGAAGCGCGTGGGCCTGGCTCGCGCGCTCGCGCTGGAACCTGAGATCCTGCTTCTTGACGAACCGACAGCCGGTCTCGATCCCATTAGCTCAGGAGAAATCGACGAATTGATTCTCAAACTTCAGAGGGAACGTCAAATGGCGTCCATTGTTGTAACTCACGATCTGCACAGTGCGAGAACGATTGCCGATCGCCTGGCTCTGCTCGATCAAGGCAATGTGGTGATCGAAGGCAAGTTCGAGGATCTTCAACAAAGCAACATCGGGTTTGTGGCTGAGTTTCTGAAGCACTCGTAGGAGGACATATGTCGAGAGTGGCGCGGCTAGGAGCATTTATCGTTGCAACATTGGCAATTCTTGCCGCCGGTGTCTTCATCATCGGGAGCAAGGAGTATCTGTTTCGCTCCACATACCAACTGAAAGCGCAATTCGACAACGTGGCGGGCCTGTCTGTCGGAGCCGACGTGCGGGTGGGGGGCGTTCATAGTGGGACGGTGCAAAGCATCACCTTACCCCACAAGCCTGGCGAGAAAGTCACGGTACTCATGAACCTCGACAAATCGACGCACGAGGTTATCAAGGCCGACTCAGTAGCCTCAATCGAAACCGAGGGAGTGTTGGGTAACCAGTACGTCGCGATTTCGTTCGGATCGTCAGGGCAAGCCGAGGTAAAGGACGGCGAGACCATACAGAGCGAACCTCCGCTCCAGATGTCGGATCTGTTCAAAAAAACGAGCGGCATTCTGGACAGCAGCCAGCAGGCCATCAACAATGCAACTTTGGCGACGGCCCATCTGACCTCGGTAAGCGCCAAGATCGATTCGGGCCAGGGAACCGTGGGAGCGCTGGTGAACGACAAGCAACTCTATAGCAACCTTGAACAGACTACGACCACTCTGCACACGACTATGCTCCAGGCGCAGACCGGCGTTACTGACTTCCAGGAAAATATGGAGGCCTTGAAACACAACTTCTTATTGAGCGGGTATTTCAAGAAGCGTGGATATGAAGATTCAGGGGATATTACCGCAAATAGAATTGCGGCGCTTCCGCAGGGAGAACCGCTGAAGGCATTTACGTTCACTGCCAAACAGCTCTTCGACAGCCGCGATACAGCGAAGCTGAAGAACCAGAAGGCGCTTGACGCTGGCGGCAACTTTCTTGCGCAGAATCAATTCGGCTTTGCGGTAGTCGTGGCTTCGACCGGGATGGAAGGCGATATCCAGAAAGACCTGGCCCTTACCGAAGCCAGGGCCATGGTTGTGCGCGAGTACCTGGTAGAGAACTTTGGATTTGACGACAGCCAGCTTAAAACGTTGGGCCTGGGTAAACAGCCGGGCTCGAACTTGGATGCAGACTGGGGTTCGATTCAGATTCTCATCTTCCCGCCAGGAACAGAGATACCAGCTGAACAACTGCACCCGGCAAGTAATTCTTCTGTAACAGATCTCGCTCGGCCGGCTCAGGTCCCTGCGACGGCTACTCATCAACCATAGTGCATGTCGCTATGACCGGAAACAGAAAGCTAGCGCGCCGTAACAAATGCCTTGCAGTATAGGAGAACAGATGACAGGAAACAAGCATAACTTTGAAGGACATAGTAGCGACAGCGGGGAGCCCGATCCAGGTCCATACTGGAAACGTATGCATCGTGACTGGCGCTTCTGGGTCGGTGCGCTTCTTATGTTTGGCGCAATTTCCATTTACGTTCTGAGCGGAGACCTGGCGTGGGTGCCGCGTAGCCAACCGCGACTGTCGCCGCCGGCAGCAGCCGGGAGATAGTCTGGCTTGTCCGCTTCCGTGGAGTATCTGAACACAGACGAACGCTCACGATGCGGCGGCGATACTTCCACTTCGGAGAAAAATGAAGAAGCTCATCGTTTTTGACCTCGATGGAACCCTCGCGCAGAGTAAATCTCCCCTCAATGCCGAAAGCTCGGCGCTGCTGCATGATCTTTTGGGCGTAGTTAAAGTGGCAGTAATCTCCGGAGGCGCCTGGCCGCAGTTTGAGAAACAGCTGCTCTCCAATCTTCCCCATGACGATTTCCTCGTGAATCTGTCGCTGCTTCCAACCTGTGGAACAAAATTTTTCCAGTTCACAGAGGTTTGGAAAGAACTCTATTCAGAAGATTTCACCGCGGATCAAAAGCGGAAGATCATAAGTTCACTCAATGAAGCGGTCAGAATGGCGGGGATAGCTGTCGAAAGGACGTGGGGAGAGACAGTCGAGGATCGCGGAAGCCAGATAACATACTCCGCATTGGGTCAGCAGGCTCCTTTGGAAGAAAAGAGCAAATGGGATCCAGATTTCGCCAAAAGAGGGAAAATCAAAGCAATTCTGGACACTCTAATTCCCGAGTGTTCCGTCCAAATAGGTGGCGCGACATCCATTGATGTGACCCGACATGGCATCGATAAAGCATACGGCATCAATAAGCTGCGAGATATTCTCGGTATTCCGTTGAACCAGATGATCTACGTAGGGGACGCCTTGTTTCCGGACGGAAATGATTATCCGGTTGAGCAAGTGGGAGTTATTGCGATTCCAGTGCGAGACCCAAATGAGACCAAACGAGTCATGGAAACAATCATCGCGTGCCTGGCAGACGATCAACAAGTGCGATCCTTTGAGGTGGGCGTGTGAGCGAATTCAGGCTGCGCCGCCTGGGGGTGGTGATGGAGCCGGAACCGGGAAACCCGCTGGAGGCCGATGGCGTCCTCAACCCGGCAGCCGCCCGTGGTCCGGATGGACAGCTCTACCTTTTTCCGCGGCTGACCGCGCGGGGGAATTACTCGCGCATTGGCATTGCACGGGTACGATTCAATGAGGCCGGCGATCCGACCGGCGTAGAGAGACTTGGCATGGCACTGGAGCCGGAAGCCGACTATGAGCGGCGCCCTGACGGCAGTGGCGGCTGCGAGGATCCGCGCATCACCTTTGTAGAGCCGCTTCAGCGATACCTGATGACTTACACGGCATGGTCGTCCCATGGCCCGCGAATTGCCATGGCAGTATCGGAAGATATCATTCACTGGAAACGTCTGGGGCTTGCGACGTTTGCCTCGTGCGACGGCATTGAGTTCGGTAATGTGGACGACAAGGATGCCAGCCTCTTCCCAGCTGTTATTCCCGACCCATCCGGGCAGCCGGAGCTGGCTTTGCTCCACCGGCCGCTCTTTCCAGGGACTCGCCCCGAGGAAACCGCCTGCAGTCCTGCGTCCCGCGAGGTGGATATCGATCGGGAAAGCATCTGGATTTCGTACTGTCAAATGACACTTGACCATAGGCCGTTTCACGCTGGTCAGTTTACCTTTCATCATCGGCTGGCATCTCCTGTTTCGCCTTGGGAACGGCTCAAAATCGGCGGCGGCACGCCACCCATCCTTACCCGGCACGGCTGGCTCATCATCTACCACGGTGTCAGTGAAATCGACGGACCTGATACCGACAGCCACATGTTGTGCTATTCGGCAGGAGTAATGATCTTTTCCAAAGAGCATCCGCTCGTGATTAAATACCGCTCGGCGGAGCCGGTGCTGACGCCCGAGCTGCCGGAAGAGCGCCATGGAATTGTAGCCAATGTCGTCTTCCCCACAGGTATCGACAAGCGCGACGATCTGGGAACACCCGATCGCTTTGACGTCTACTATGGGATGGCTGACAACCGCATTGGTGCTGCGCGCTTTGACTTGCCAGATCATCTGCCTGCGGGAGCAGATGCAGACTCGCCGAAAGCAAAGGTATAATTTTGTGACGATCGGCTACGGTCCCTCACCCCTGTATGTGTGCTCTTTAGCTCAGTAAATCGATCATATCCTTGGAAGAATATATCAGGACAGGTAACTGTTTTCCTCTTCCTGGTGGTCCCTGCGCTTCTACGCTCCATCGGGCGTATGTTCCTCTTATGCGTCCACTTATTTGGAAGGACGCACAGGACAACATGTCACTTTTTTGAAGGGGCGTGTTTTTCTCTTTGTAAAGGCGCATTCACACTTTCGCCCAGGCAAAGGCAAGCACTTCACATGAATTTATCGAGCAACTCGAAGATTCCTTGAAAGTGGATCAAGTCCACGCAATGACTGGAGACAATGAAATGCCCCTCGTAACTGTTGTAATCACACTTTTGGTAGTCGGCGTGTTGTTATGGCTGGTCAATCGCTATATTCCGATGCAAGGGACCATCAAGGGAATTCTGAATGCCGTGGTAGTGATTGTGCTCGTTGTATGGCTCATCAAAGTCTTTGGGCTGCTTCATTACGTTACCCAATTCCGCGTAGGGCCGTGAGAGATCTAACTGCCGAGGCCTGGAAGATTGTGCCCGGTAAGGAAACGAACGTCCAACGCAACAAGGCAGCCTTCTGCCTGTAGGAGGAATCTTGAAACGCATAGTTTTGTTCGCAATCGGAAGTGCCCTCAGCCTGAGCGCGTTTGCCCAGGCTAATCCTCAAACGACGACGGTTATCGAAACCGTAGGCCCTACATCCACATACCGCGTGGTCGTGATTAGTCGCACGGTCCAGGCGGTCAACTATCAGCATCGCAGCGGAGCCACGGATGTGGATTTTGCCGGCACGGCATTGATGCCTTCAGCCGATGGTAAAGCCAAGGTGCGAAGCAAGCGCGGCACTTTGGAAGTCGAAGCCGAATTCGGAAACCTGCAAAGCCCTACAACCTTTGGCGGCGAATACCTTACCTATGTTTTATGGGCGATTTCACCCGAAGGCAGGGCAGCGAATCTTGGGGAAGTGCTGATAGGCGACAATAACCGAAGCAAGCTGACTGCAACCACCGATCTCCAGGCATTTGCTTTGATCGTTACCGCGGAACCGTACTATGCTGTCCGGCAGCCCAGCAACGTGGTCGTCCTCGAGAACGTCGTTCGCGCCGATACAAAGGGAACAACAGAGGCAGTAAATGCAAAGTATGAACTGATGGAGCGCGGGGGCTACATTCCCACCGGATACAAGTTCGACCCCGTCATTCTGAGCGCCAGTCTTCCTTTGGAATTTTACGAGGCGCGAAATGCGCTGCGGATCGCTCAATCCGAGGGCGCCGAGACGTATGCAGGCCCCAGCTACCAGCACGCCGTCCAGTTGATGAACAATGCCGACGCCGACGCCATGAATAAGCACAGCGACAGAAAGCCGCTGATTGCCGTTTCCCGAGAGGTGGTACAGACTGCCGAAGATGCGCGAGAGATCGCGGTCAAAAAGATCGACGAGGTGCGCCTGGCGAATGAGCGCCAGGCATCTAGCGACGCGCAGGCAAATTCGCAGGCTCAAGCTGACGCGGCTACTCGCCTGAAGGAGCAGGCACAGTCCGACGCGGCAAAGGCGCAAGCCGACATGACCGCCAACCAAACAGCATCGGCGGCTGCGATTACCGCGGCGCAGGCCGACGCAGAGCGGGCTCGCATAGCAGCGCAAAATGCTCAGCAAGGTGAAAATCAGGCGAACAACGACAAGGCCGCAATGCGCGCGCGATTGTCTGAGCAACTGAACCTGATTCTTGCGACTCGCGATAGCGCCCGAGGACTGATTGTAAGTATGTCCGATGTATTGTTCGACACCGGAAAGTATACGTTGAAGCCAGGCGCGCGGGAGAAATTGGCGAAGGTTGCCGGAATCCTGATCGCCTACCCTGGGCTCAACATCGAAGTTGACGGCTACACCGACAACGTCGGCGGCGATGAAATGAATCAGAAGCTGTCGGAGAATCGTGCAGGCGCCGTCCGCGATTACCTTGTCGAGCAAGGCGTAACGACAAACTCCGTGAGCGCAAAGGGCTTCGGTAACACGTTGCCGGTAGCCTCCAATGATAACTCAGCGGGCAGGCAGGAGAACCGCAGAGTGGAATTGGTCGTATCCGGCGACGCAATCGGCAGCCCAGTGAAGTGAATGGAACGACGGGCAGCTTGCACTGATGCTTCCGTATAACCGCCGCGGTCTCGAGTGAGACCGCGGCGTGTGTTGAATCATCTTGCTTGTATACAGAAACGCGGGAAGTGAGTATGCTTGGAACTATATTAATCGTAGTTCTTGTCTTAGCGCTAATGAGCGCCTTGCCACGATGGCCCCATAGCAGCAATTGGGGATATTATCCGAGCGGAGGAGTGGGATTAGTCCTCTTGATCATTGTTATTCTCCTGGTTCTCGGCCTGATTTGAACGCGAAAAGAGGACATGATGCCGCTTCCTGATACGATGCACCCAGAAAAGGCTGTAGCAGATCCCGTCACAGAAGCATATTCACATGTTGCACTGAAGGCGTGCAGACTACCTTTGCCAACCCGCATTGCGTTTGTTGGAAACTACTTGCCGCGCGAGTGCGGCATTGCTACTTTTACAACCGACCTGTGCACGGCTCTCGCGACAGAGTACGGAGAGGGACGTCTGTTTGCGATACCAGTGAACGATCCTGATTCGAGCTATGACTATCCAAAACAAGTACGTCTGGAGCTTACACAGGAAGACCTTGCCTCGTATGAGCGCGCCGCGGACTTTCTCAACTTTAATGGCAACGATCTTGTCTGCCTGCAACATGAATATGGCATCTACGGTGGCAGTGCAGGCCGCCACATTCTGACCTTACTGCGCAAATTGAAAATGCCGCTGGTGACCACGCTGCATACGGTGTTACGCGAGCCGGACGCGAATCAGCGAATGGTACTCGAAGAGATAGCGCGGCTTTCCGATCGCCTGGTTGTGATGAGCGAGTTGGCGGCCCAACTGCTAAGCGAAGTGTATGCGGTTTCGCGAGAGAAGATAGATGTGATTCCACACGGCGTTCCTGATCTTCCCTTCATGGACCCAAACTACTTCAAAGACAAGTTCGGCACGGAAGGCAAGTCAGTTCTGCTTACGTTCGGTTTGTTATCGCCAAACAAGGGTATTGAGAACGTCATTCAGGCACTGCCTGCCATCCTGGCGAAACAGCCGAACGTGGTTTATATCGTATCGGGAGTGACCCATCCGCATATTCGCCGGCGGGAGGGCGAGCGTTATCGCGAGGAACTGCAAGCGCTGGCAGAACAGCTCGGTGTTTCCGATCACCTGATTTTCAACAATCGTTTTGTGAGTGCAGAGGAACTTATAGAGCATGTCGGAGCGGCCGATATCTACATCACGCCCTATCGGCATGAGGCGCAGGTTGTATCTGGCACGCTTGCGATTGCGCTCGGAGCCGGAAAGGCGATTGTATCCACACCGTACTGGCACGCCAAGGAGTTACTTGCAGAAAGCAGAGGCGTGATCGTTCCTTTCGAGAGTCCCGCTGCGATCGCCGAGGCAGTTATCGCGTTGCTGGAAAACGATGCTGAACGTCATGCGATGCGGAAGCGGGCCTATTTGCACTCTCGCGGAACAACGTGGGCGAAGACGGCGCGGGCCTACATGGCGAGCTTTCAACGCGCACGCTTCGAACGCTCGTTACAGCCTAGAGCCGCCCAACAGGACGATCTTGCATTGGAGCCGGTAGGCCCTCTGCCCGCGGTCAACCTAAGCCATCTGTTGACTATGACTGACGACACGGGCATCTTGCAGCACGCGATTTTTACGGTGCCAAACACGCGTGAGGGTTATACAACCGATGACAACGCACGCGCTCTTATCGTGTCAGTTCTTCTGGATGAAAATCAGGCGCATAGGGGCAAACGCGAGTATCTAGATCTCTCCCATCGTTATTTGTCTTTTCTATGGCTTGCCTTCCATGCCGATACAGGGAGGTTTAGAAATTTTCTTAATTACGACCGCAAGTGGCTTGAAGATATCGGGTCGGATGACAGCCATGGGCGCGCGTTGTGGTCGCTTGGAAAGGTGCTTGGGGCTTCACGAAATGCAGGATTGAGAGGTGCAGCCGGGAGGCTCTTCGAAGCCGCAGTCCCTGCAACACTTACGTTTACCAGTCCGCGCGCCTGGGCGTATTGCATCCTTGGCATGCAGGCCTATTTGGACTGGTTTCCAGGAGATAGAGCCATTCAGGGAACGCGCAATATCCTTGCCAATCGGCTACTTGACATCTATGATAGAAGTCAATCCGAGACGTGGAAGTGGTTCGAGAAGAGTCTTTCCTATGCGAATGCAAGGTTGTCGCAAGCTCTTATCCTGGTAGGATGGAGGAGTGATAACCAAAGAATGATCGAAGCTGGAATGGATTCTCTGAAATGGCTTGTCGGCGAGCAATACCGCGACGATAAAGAGATATTCGTGCCGATTGGGTCCAGCGGATTCTTCATAGAAGGATGCGAAAAGGCGCGTTTTGACCAGCAACCAGTAGAGGCCTGCGCAACAATATCTGCCTGCCTTGAGGTATATAAGATGACTGAAGAAGGCCAATGGCTTGAGGAAGCTCGCAGGGTCTTTGGCTGGTTTCTCGGCAAGAACGATCTCCAGGTTCCGCTTTACGATGTAGTGACAGGCGGATGCAAAGATGGACTTCATCCAGACCGCGTGAATGAAAATCAAGGAGCTGAATCTACGCTCTCGTTTCTCATGGCTCTGCTCGAAATGCAGGGGGCCAAAGTAGCAAGTGCGAACCAACTGAATCATGGAATGAGTGTCTCCTATTGAATCCAGTTATCTCATTGATTGAATCGCCGGAGTCTCTCGCTCTGGAAGAAGCAAAGGTGAAGGCATGCGCCGATATGCCTTTGCTTAAGCGTTATTCCGGCAATCCGCTCCTCAGCCGTAAGGACTGGCCATATCCAATTAACAGTGTCTTGAACGCGGGTGCTGTGCTACTGGCCGATGGAGAGACCTTGCTTCTTTGCCGCATTGAGGACCGGAGCGGTTTGTCGCATCTTTGCGCCGCACGTTCTGCCAACGGAGTCGATAATTGGCGGATCGATCCTCAACCGACTTTGGTCGCGAATCCGCAGGAATTTCCGGAAGAGATTTGGGGTATCGAAGATCCGCGCATTACATACGTCCCGGAGCTCGAGCAATACGCAGTGGCGTACACATCCTTTGCGCGGGGGGGGCCCGGAGTCTCGCTGGCGCTAACCAAGGATTTTCGTAGCTTTGAACGATTCGGCGTAATTATGCCTCCTGAAGATAAGGATGCGGCGTTGCTGCCTCGAAGATTCGGCGGACGTTGGGCTATGATTCACCGGCCCATGACGGCGCTGGGCGCTCATATGTGGATATCCTACTCGCCCGATTTGCGCCATTGGGGAAGTCACAAGATTATTCTCGAGGCGCGGCGTGGCGGATGGTGGGATGCAAACAAGATTGGGCTATGTTCTCCGCCTATTGAAACCGCCAAGGGATGGTTGGTGATCTACCACGGAGTGCGGCAAACGGCGTCAGGCAGCATTTATCGCCTTGGCCTCGCGCTCTTCGATCTGGAGAAGCCAGAGGTTTGCTTGCAACGCGGAAATTCCTGGATATTCGGACCGGAAGCCCCCTATGAACGTGTCGGAGACGTCAATGACGTCGTTTTCCCCTGCGGACAGACCATCGGCGCGGACGGGGACACCATCAATCTTTATTATGGCGCTGCCGACACCAGCATTGCGCTTGCCAGGGGCAGCATCCGCTGTCTTCTCTCCTGGTTGGACACTAACGGGAGTTTGCCAGAGAGACACGCATTTTAGCTTGGGCGGTGGTATGGCCGGGAAGGATAGTCGGCATGGCAAATGCAAGCCGGGATTGGCCCGATTGGCTACCGCATCTTCTTTGGATACGGCGAAAGTGTCCGCGTTGCAATTCAGTGAAATTCAAACAAGCGGAGTTGCGCCCGTTTGACAGCCTGTTGGCTATGTTTGCAGTGCGCCCAGTTCGCTGCATGTTTTGTTGGCGAAGGTACTACTGGATTACTTTGCACGGGGTGAACGCAGGATAGGTTTTCGACTATTGCGATTGATTCGAAACCATAGCATTCAAATGCAAGGTAAGTCTGTATGAGCGTCTTTGTTCGACAACCGGCCCGGTTTGTTGCGCCGCGCATGAATCACTCCTTGGCGCCGCACTGGCTTACGCACCTGGGAGCGCTGGGCCTTTTCTCGGTTGCGGTGGTAGATTCCTCGGTCATCCCTCTTCCTCTGCCTGGCAGCACCGACCTGCTGTTGCTGTGGCTGGTTGCGCACAGCGGCAATCCCTGGCTACTGGCCCCCTGTGCCATTATAGGCAGCATCCTGGGCGGGTACACCACCTGGCACATTGGCCGCAGAGGCGGCGAAGAAGCTTTGCGTCGCTATGTGCCGGCGCGTCTTCTTGGGCGAGTCGTCGGATGGGTAAAGCGTCATCCAGTCCTGGCTGTCTTTATTCCAGCATTACTTCCTCCGCCAATCCCGCTTTTGCCGTTTGCGCTCGCCTCCGGCGCGCTTGAAGTCTCGCGCAGACGCTTTCTTATCGTCTTCGGTGCAGCTCGCAGCCTGCGTTATTCATTCGTCGCATGGCTGGGTGTGACCTACGGGCGCAGGATTGTCCGTCTGTTCTCTGGAAGTCTCCAGAAGTGGTCGACTCCGCTGCTTTGCGTATTTGTTGTCTTGCTGGTAATCGGCGTCTGCTATGGGATATGGAAGATTCACGGTTTGCGCAAGATCGAGGCTGCTGAGAAACTTGCGTTGCATGACGAAGCATCTCGGGCTGTCTGAACTCCCGAGGCCGCTTTGTCCTGTGTTCCATCTACACGACAAACATCGCAACGCCTGCCGCGAACATGGCTACTGTGGTAACCGCAACAACAATCCATCCCAGGTGGGAACTCGGTTGGCCCTGCATCAGTTTCTTGTCCGCGGCGACAATCAGAATTGCCACGAGAAGAAAGGGCGCCAGCAACCCATTGATGACCGCCGTCCAGTAGAGCGCCTTTACCGGGTTTATGCCAATGAAGTCCAGTACGACGCCAACTCCTGTCGAAACCAGAATCAGAGCGTAAAACCATCGTGCCTGTCTCAGTTTCTTGTTCAGTCCTTGACGCCACCCAAGAGTTTCAGCAAAGGCGTATGCGGCCGATCCAGCCAGCGTTGGGATGGCAAGGAATCCGACGCCGACTATCCCCAATGTGAACAGGGTCGCAGCGAAGTTGCCGGCAAAAGGCCGCAGGGCTTCAGCTGCCTGGCGTGAGGTTTCGATCTTCGTGAGGCCGTGCCCGTTGAGGGTAATGGCTGTTGTCAAAATGATGAAGAACATAACCATGTTCGAGAAGAACGCGCCAACCCCCACATCGATATTTCTTAGTTTAAGCTCCTGGAGTGTGGCTCCTCTGCGCTGAGCGAGCGTACTCTGACCCGAAGATTTCTCCTCTTCAACTTCTTCACTCGCCTGCCAGAAAAACAAATACGGACTGATGGTAGTCCCAAGGATCGCGACCAGCATCGCCCATTCATCCCTGCTGTGCGGCATCGATGGAATGAAAGTTTCGCGCAGCACCTGGCCCCAATCGGCCCCAACGACAAACGCGGTAATAGGGTATGCGAAGAGTACAAGGACCAGCCATTTGAGCACGTTCGCAATCTGGTGATAGTGGAGCCGGACCGTTGCCCATGAGATAAGGAGCGCAAACACAACGACTAACCAGTGGGAGTTGATTCCCGACAGCATAGCAGCTGCATCTGCCATGCCGGCCAGGTCCGCAGCTATGTTGATCGTGTTTGCGGCCAGAAGAGATATGACGAAGGCAAGCAGTAGCCACCTTGGAAATCGCTGCTTGAAGTTCCCGGCAAGTCCTTGTCCTGTCACCTTGCCGATACGGGCACACATCATTTGGACCGCGGCCATCAGGGGCCACGTTATGAATGCAGTCCACAGAAGTTTGGTGCCAAGCTGCGCGCCGGCAACTGAATATGTGGCGATGCCGGAAGGGTCATCGTCCGCGGCCCCGGTGATGATGCCGGGGCCGATAGCGCTCAATAGTGATCGAATCCATCCAGATGGGCTGGGTGGATGGGTCGTAACGGCTCCCTGAGGAGGCCTTATTTGCTTTTGTTGCACCCAGCATCCGCCGTCGAATTTTTCGTGCCGAGTTTTACGTGGGCATCGACATGTACCTCGCTACATACAGGTGCATTATGGGCAGCCTCTTTTGCCTTGCCCCAGGCGCCTTCGACCTTTCCCTTGGCCTGCTGAACCATGCCTTTAACCCGGAGTTTGGGATTGTCCGTCAACTCGCCCACCTTACGCTTGGCGCTCCCCACCACTTCGTCGATAGTTCCCTTCACTCGATCTTTATTCACAGGTCCACCTCCGTGGATTTGTCGTTTGTAGAATAGCGAGAAGCTCAATTTGCAGGAGTGTCATTCGATCCTTGCTTGCGCACTTCTGGATGAAATCAGCATTTCTTTAAGCATCGGCATGGCGCTTCCAAAATCTGGATACAGCGCCGCCGAATTAAGTGGAAGTCGCCTTTGCCGGGCAGCAATAGGGGACGGTACAGATTCATCGAGCGCCGGCAGGATCGCATCGCGCTGAATGCGGAAGGGGCAGACGCCAACCCTGGCCAGAAAGAACCATGGATATTGCGTCAACTCGATATGCTCCACTTCCGCGGCATTGAAGTGTTCACTTATCCTGTGAAGAGCCAGCTTCAGAGCGTTGGCAATCGCTTCCTGCGATGTATCCCCTACACCGCACCTCTGCGAATTCTGGGCAATCTTGAAGCAACTCCACCCGCGCTTAACTATCTGCTCTTCCAGCCGGCGTGCATTGACAGTCAGCAACAAGTTCCAACCATCGCGGAATTCATCGGTCGCCATTCTCAGGCCGTCGGGCAGTTCAGTTCGCGCTCGCAGAAGCATATTCGATTGGGAAATGGTACGCATCGTTCACACTCTCTTTGTTGTTTCTTTCAGTAGCTGAAGTCCGGCGAACTTCGCGGAAAGGATGATACCGCGGCGGTCTTCCGCTGAAATGCCGGCAAGGGCATCCGATCTGCCGGCTGAACGATTGCGTAGTGAATCGAACAGCGGCAATAGATGCAATCTATCTTGTGCTTCAGGTAGCCAGCGCCGAGAGTCTCCGGGAAAGTCCGCAGACACTCCGGGCAGGTGATCGTAACACACGCATCTGGGGAAAAGTCGTGAGTGTTGCGATGAATCCAGAGAGGCGCGTCGGGGCTGGTGGGTGGGTGTGCATTCCGCTCCAACTGAGGCAGTGTCTCCATGATCCGCAAAAGAGCTGCGATGCTGCTGCCTTTTTGGAAATACGCATCGGCGGCAACGCCGGAAGGCACCTCGTCGCCGGTGAATGAGCCGCTCATGGCGATCGTCCGGATTGCGGGAAAGCGGCGCCGGATCACGGAGAGCAACTCGAAGCCGGACATACCGGGCATATTGAGATCGGAAAGAAGCAGCTCTGGAACTTCATTTCGTATCTCGCGCAATGCGGAGAAACCGTCTTCGGCGGATCGCACACTGTACCCTATCTCAGTAAGCACCAGGGACAGCGCCTCTCGAATGGAAGACTCATCATCGACAATAAGCAGTGTTGCTGGCGTATTCGGCATCTTTGACCTCTACTAAGAACTTCACATAGAGCAGTAGTGCGAGTATGCCATTCAGCAAACTGTACTTCTGGTCAATTTCGTACAGGGCTTGTGGGGGGGCGTTGGCCGGCTAGGATGGCCTCCTGGCTATATCGTTATAGCTGGCTTATCGGCGTTGTCGTCCGGCAAGTGATCGTGCAGAACTACGTTGAGCAGCGACCTGTGCACTCGGATGCGGTCTTTGTAGTTGATAAAGCCGAGCTCACGGAAGCGGTTCATGAAGAAGCTGACACGGGACCGGGTGGTGCCGATCATCTCCGCCAGTGCCTCCTGCGAAATCTTCGGAATCAATGTTTCCGGCTCGCCGGGCTTACCGAATTCGGCCATCAAAAGGAGAACTCTCGCCAGCCGTTTTTCGCTGGAGTTGAAAAGCTGGTCGACCAGATCGGCCTGAGTACGCATACTGCGGGCTAGGAGAAACTTCAGGAATAGATTTGAGAATTTCGGCTCCGCGTGTATTACGCGCGTCATCTCATCCCGCCCTATCCTGAGTGAGGTACAGGCGGTAACAGCCAAAGCAGTAGTCAACCGCAGCCCAGGCACTGTTGCCAGCGACTCTTCTCCGACGAAATCTCCGGGGGATAGCAGTGTGATCGTCGCCTCCTTACCGACTATTGAAACTACGGTAACCCTTGCGCGGCCTTTCTGAAGATAGAAGACAGAGTCCGCCGGATCTCCCTGCGAAAAGAAGGCTTGCTTTGGCTCTAGCTCAACAATTCTGCGCCCAAGGCCGGCATTGGCCAAAAAGGCAGCAGTATCGAAAGCGGGGTGAACAAAAGCGGGTTGTGCCAGAGCGAGGTGGGCAAGCTGAGCCATAGTCGAAGCCTCCTTCGGGCCGCAGTCTTCGCATGAGAGGTTGGTGAAAAGCCCGCAGCCGCATATTCTTTGGCTGACATAAGACTGCAACGATGAGTGCGAGGCCGTCGTTGGAGCGAGACCTTGACCTTGCGGGAAATACGTGGGAAAGCGCGGATCTAAATCACACCGCGCCATGGAGAAACCTCACCGTAGTTATAAATTGCTTTGGATGGAGAGAGAAATCTGTTCCATTTTGCACACAATCCGGCGAATATTTTCGAGACTGGACCGATTCGGCATCACGCTCCAATCATGCCGTGAGCGTTCTTGCTCAGACGGCATCATGCCATGCCTCTAGTGTGGGAAGTACCTTGTGCGCCCCAGATGCGCGTAAAGCGAGTGACGCTGCGCATGGGTAGAAAAGGTGAGATGCATGAAGAAACTTGTGACGTTAGTGGCATTGTTCAGTCTAGGCGCGGCTACCGCCGCCTGGGCGGAAACTCGCGAAGAAGTACAGAACCGGCTGGATAATGCAGCGTTGGTGCTGCACCAGATCATGGGCGCGCCGGATAGAGGCATTCCGGAAGAAGTACTGGATCACGCGCAGTGCGTGGCCATAGTGCCGCATATGATCAAGGCAGGATTAGTGTTTGGCGGGGAAAACGGCAAAGGCGTTGCCACATGCCGGACCGCAAACGGATGGAGCGCGCCAGCGTTCTTTGCCATTACCGGCGGCAGTTGGGGATTGCAGATCGGCGTCGAAGGCGTGGATCTGGTCATGATCTTCCAGGGTGACAGAGGAATGCAACGCCTGGAAAACGCCAAGTTCCAGATTGGTGCGGACGCCTCCGCGGCAGCCGGACCGGTGGGACGCCATGCCACTGCCGATACTGACTGGAAGCTGAATACCGAGATCCTTACCTACTCGCGAGCCAAAGGCGCCTTTGCCGGGCTCACGCTGACCGGGGCCGATATTCGCCGGGATGACAGTTCGATGGATACCTTCTACGGGCACGACGTCTCTTCACACCGCGTTCTGCACGGCGAAGTTGCGACGCCCGCCGCTGCAAACAGGTTCATCGACGCAGTCAGAGGGGCAAAAGAGAAGGCCCATGCTGCAAACTAGCAGCAGCTAACCCGTCGTGAATATATTGCGGGCGCCTCAGGCAGCTCTCAGGTCTCGGGCGCCAGCAACGTGGAGAAGGAGTAACTATGCTTTGGGCAATCTTTGTCGTGATTCTGGTTTTGTGGCTCCTGGGTTTCAGCTTTCACATTGCCGGTGGTCTTATTCATCTTTTGCTGGTGCTCGCGTTAATCATCCTGGTCTTCAACCTGGTATCTGGGCGACGGGGTATTTGAGGCAGCTAAAGCAACGGCGGCATAAAACCTGGGTCCAACGTGGATCCTTTCGCTGCCGAAAGCCATGAGCCTGGAAAGAGCTAGACGCATTAACAACCTGAATGAATCAACAACTTAGCAAATCTGTTGTTAATTCTGGACTAAAGTGTCTAGGTACTCAAGTCGCCGCAGTTCCTTCCAGGCTCATTCCAAGTCTGAACCGCCGCTTGCTTCGGAAGCCGATCCGTGAACATTCCCCCATCCACTGAAAAATAATCATTCGGTGACTATACAGAATTCTCCCGCTGCAGGTCGCTATAGCAGCGCCCACTCGGCAAAGGCCTTGTCATGAGTGATGCGATAGTGCTGGGAGTAGCCCCAGACGGCCTTGCTCCAGCCGTCGTATTGCTGCGGCTTGGAGAGAAAATTGCCGTCGGGCTTTTGCGATTTGGCGAAGAATTCGAGCGTCTGCCGGGCGATCTCAGGGTAGCTGGTCACGTCGTAACTGTGCGCGATGTCAGCGCCGTCGCGGAGATAGAAGGAGTGGTAGTGGAGTTTATTGACCGTCTGCCGGGAGACTTATAGGCGGTCCGTCCCTCACACCTTGATGAAGATCTTTTTGCGGTAGAGCACCCACACCGGAATAAAGCAAAGCGCAAGAATCGAGACCGAGTAAGCAAACGCGGCCCAGCCGGGGCCGGGAATGTGCGCGAAGACGTGGATGAAGACCCAGGCCAGTGCGTTGGTCCGCCGTCCGCCGGCCGTGAAACGAATGTTATCGAGGGCACTGGGGACCAGTTCGCTGAACATGTAGGCCGCGATGGCGTTCGATCCCAACACCAGCCAGGGCCAGGTCCAGCGCTTGCGCCAGCCATGCACGTCGGCAGCCCAGAAGGCCAACGCGAGCACGGCCAGCGACCAGCCGGCCGCCACCAGCACATAGGAACTGGTCCACAAGTTTTTATTGAGCGGGAACCAAATAGACCAGAGGTAGCCCGTGGCGAGGCAGGCCAGTGCTCCGGCGGCCAACCCCAGCGCCTTGGCGGCAAGTGGTTTGCGCGTGCGCAGCCACAGGCCGGTCAACAATCCCAGCAGCGTAGTGCCCAAGGCAGGCAAGGTACTGAGCAGTCCCTCGGGATCGCTCAGGTTGTAGGCCGGCGCTTCAAGATAGAGGTGATGGGGCATCAAATGGCGGTCGATCCAGGAGACCAGATTCAAACTTTGATCCATGAAGGGAATTTCCTGGCCCGGCATCCCTGCGCCGGGCACGGGAACCCAGCGGAGCAGAATCCAGTAGCCAACGAGCGCTGCCACCAGCGCCGCGACTTTGGTCCATACGCGCTTGTCCCACAGGTAAAAGAGGCCAACCAGAAGATAGCAGAGGGCGATGCGCTGCAGGACGCCATAGATGCGCAGGTTAGCCAGTTCGAAGAATGGAAAGCCGTTGACCACGACGCCGAGCAGGAAGAGAATCGCGGCTCGTTGCAGTGTGTGGCAGGCCAACTGGGCGCGCGTGGCGCCGCGGGCCAGGCGGGCGTCAAAGGCATACGCTATCGAGGCTCCCACCACAAACACAAAGGTCGGAAAGACCAGGTCCGTGGGCGTCAGGCCGTTCCATTGGGCGTGATTCATAAAGCCCCACGAGCCAGGACCTCCGTTGTTGTTCACCATAATCATGAAGGCGATGGTGATGCCGCGCAATACGTCCAGCGACAGCAGACGCTGGATGGGCGCCGGTGCCGGCGAAGGGTTAGTCATTGCGTCTTTCATTCTACGGTTTCCCAGTTTTCATAATAGCTCTACCGGATTGTCAAAAAAATGACCGCTACGACACGCCACTCTCGCGGCGTAATGTGAACTATTTCCTGCTCTGGCGCTCATATTTCAGCCACGATGGCTCTGCGTCAGCCAAGACGCACGCGAGGTGCAAAACAATGCCTTCTATATGGTCCAGGCCGCGCAGGACACAGGGTTTGAAACGCACGCTGCCTTCATTTCCGCATTTGTTTGAATTTGCATCAGATGGGGTTTCCAAATTTACCCTAAACTATTGATTCTAATGGTGGGCGCTGCAGGATTCGAACCTGCGACTTCCACCGTGTGAAGGTGGCACTCTACCGCTGAGTTAAGCGCCCCTTTGCGAACGCTGGCGAGGCTGGCAATGTGACAAGCCAGTGGGGCATCCCGTAGGTTAGAGTAACACCAGCGGGGCTTTACGGCCAACCCTGGCGGCCAGATCGGGCCAGCCGGAACTCGCGCTCAACCACAGATGAGCTGGAAATCCAGATCAATCCGACCAGCAGCCGATTCCGCCTCTGACGGCGAGGCCATTTTGTGCCCGGCTCCGGGGATCGCTGGTCCGGGTCTGTGCGCTTCGGGCCTTCCAGCGGCGGGTTTTACGGCTGTGTTGGCCAGAGACGACGGCAACCGCCCCGGCGCGCGCCCAGGCCAGCCGGCGGACGGGGTTTTCGACCCGGGAACTGCTCCTTCGGCGCAACATTCCGGCCCGGATGGGGTTCCAGAGGATATGGCAACCCTGGTCCTGGACAACCCGCTTCTGGGAGCGGACCCGGCTAAGCGGCCGGACCGGCAGCCAGGAACGGCCGGCGGCCCGAGCGCGGTCAGCCTCGATCCCTCCAGTGACGCGGCCATCATGCTGCGCGCGGCGGCGGGCGACGAAGCGGGATTCAGTTATCTGGCCCAGAAATATCACCGGCCCATCATCCACTTTCTTTTCCGGATGGTGCGCAACCAGGCCATTGCCGAAGAGTTGGCGCAGGAGGTTTTTCTGCGCGTTTACCGCTCCAGGGAGAGCTACCGGGCCGAGGCCAAGTTCACCACATGGCTCTACCGGATTGCCACCAACCTGGCGGTGAACCACGCGCGCGACACCCGCCACGAACGGGCCGCACGGAATGTTTATCTGGACGCCCCGGACGAGGAAACCGGCACCACGCCGGATGTGGCCGACGAAGGGCTTTCGGCGGAGCAGAGCCTTCTGCGTGCAGAGCGCATGAAGGCCATTCGCACGCATGTAATGGCTCTGCCGGAACGGCAGCGGATGGCCGTTCTGATGCACAAGTACCAGGGGATGGACTATCGCGAGATCGGCGAGGTGCTGAAGCTGAGCGAGTCGGCAATCAAGTCGCTGCTCTTCCGCGCCTACCAGACGCTGAGGGACAAGTTGAAGGATTTTGTTTGAGCTTGATTGAAATGGACGGGCCGGGCGTGACCGGCGAGAAATGGGGTGGTACCGATGAAAGGGACCAACAAAAATTGCGCGGAAGTGGACGCCAGGCTGGCAAGCCTGCTGCTTGATCCGGCTGCTGCGCCTGCCGCTATGCCGGCCAAGCTTCAAATGCATCTCGGCGAGTGTGACCGCTGCCGCCGCGAGTTGGATGAACTGCGGGCAACCATGGCGCTCCTCGATACCTGGAAAGCCCCGGAGCCGAACCCTTATTTCCTCACCCGGCTCGAGGCGCGCCTACGCGAAGAGCGCGAGGCTGAGCCGGAGGGCTGGTACGCCCGTCTGCGCGTCCGCTTCGCATTCGGACCGCAGACCCATGTTCGCCCGTTGGCGGCCATGGCGATGACCGTCGTTCTGTTGCTTGGCGGCGGAACCTATCTGGGCATATCCGACTGGAACCAACCGCCGGCCCCTCCAAATCAGGCTGCCGTGGTGCATGACCTGCAAACCATGGATAACAACGCCCAACTGCTGGACCAGTTGGAGGATCTTTCCAGCACCAACTCGAGTGCGGAGTAGCTTCCTGATCAGCGGCGGAAAACGAGAAAGAATGCCGACCGGAATACACAATGCGGGACAAATTGGCCGCGCAGGCATGGCTGCGGCAGCCGTGGTTTTTTGTGTGACGGCGTCGTGGGCTTACGGCCAGCACCCCAGCGGACCGGCAGCTCGACCGCAGACCTCCCGCCCCCAGTCCTCCTGGCCGCGGAACCAGGGACAGACCGGCGCGCAAACCCAGGGACGGCCGCGAGCCAACGTCCCGCACGGCGTGGCGCCCGGCTACCCTGCGCCCCGCTCCGGCTATCCCGGTCCGCCCTACATCGGTCCTAGCTATGCTCGTCCCGTTTATCCGGGATTTGCCCCGCCCGTTCAAGGCCCGCCGGGCCATCTGGGCGACTGGCTCAATCAGCACCGCAACCTTCCCGCCCAGGAGCAGGAGCGGATGCTGCGCGGCGACCCCAACTTCCGCCGGCTTCCCCCTGCCGAGCAGCAGCGGGTGGTGCGGCAATTGCATCAGGTAAACCAGTTGTCCGAGGAGCAGCGGCAGCGCCGCCTGGCCCGCAGCGAGATGATCGAGCATCTGCCCCCGCAGGAACAGATGCGGATCAACCTCTCCGCGCGCCGTTGGGCCACCCTGCCCGTAGACCGCCAGGCGATGATGAAGCGCGCCTTCCAGGATCTGCGCGCGGTTCCCCTGGAGAAGCGTCCGACGGTACTCAACTCTGCACGTTACCAGGACGCCTTTACCCCCGAGGAACGCGGCATCCTCTCTGACATGCTGCAAGTCGAGCCTTACCAGCCCACTCGCTGAGCGAGCAATTTAGATAGATGGGTGCCCCACCTTCGGCACGTCTTTGTTTTTGTGCCTAAGGTGGGATACCTATAACTACAGCTCTTTATAGCCTCTTGTTTCTCCGGCAAAAGACCGCCGCCTGAAAACCAGCCTCAGTCCGCCACCATGCACTCTCCCGGCAGAATCGGCCTCGTTCGCGGCAGCATTCCGCGATAGGCAAAGCTGCCCATCAGCGCAAGCATTCCCACGAACGCTCCCAGCTTCACCCAGCTTGTCGCGCCGGTTTGCGGCAGCACTTTCCACAGCACCAGCAGCATGGTCTGCGCCGCCGTCACCGCCCAGACCGTGCCGTAGAAGTAGCGCCGGTGCGTCCCTTCTTTCCTGGTCGAGGACTCCACGCGCGGCAGCTTACCCAGCGCGCCCAGCAGCAGAATCACCGCGGCCAGCGGCAGGTAAGCATAGGTGTAAATCTGCTTCATCTGCCAGACGCCTGTCACGGCGGCAATCAACAAACCGGTCAGGTTCAGCAGCGCATAGCTCAAGGCGGCATTCCACGCAAAGGTGTAGCAGACCCGCCGGTAGAGCGGATTCGGCTTGTCCTCGTCGAACCGCAGAATATACGGCCCCGGCTCGGCGCCCGGCAGCCGCCCGCGCAGAGCAGCCACGCCTGTGCCCGCCAGTACTAATCCCAGCCACAGCGAGTTGCGCCAGGTGAACCCATGCGCAAAGAGTGAGAATGTCAGTGGCCCAGGCGCCAAAAAGAAGACCCAGATCCAGATCGGCCAATGCGCCAACCGGTAGAGGCGCGTATTCCGTGTACGCATCTTCCGCTGCTGTGCATATTCCACTTTCCCTCTGTATCCCATGCGCGCAAGTCTCGCAGAGCCGCCGCAGGCGCGTCAATCCGCAAGAAACTTTCAAAAAACTGCCCCAATTCTTGCGAATAGTTGTATCATTTTGCACAGTCGGGCTGGCGAGCTGAGAATCCCGGCTACCTCAAATCTGAAGCGGCCGCGTAAATTTCCGAACTGCTCCCGTAGAGACCGCATCCGGGACGGGCCATTGAATCGGCGGAGGTGAGAAGCATGACCTTCAATCTCGCCGCCTTTCTGGAAGAAGCTGGAGTGGGACGAAAGGTCGTCCATTTGCAGCCCAAACAAGTCTTCTTTTCACAGGGAGATGCGGCTGACTCCATCTTCTATCTTCGGACGGGCCGCGCAAAACTCACAGTCGTTTCGCCGGAAGGCAAGGAGGCCACGGTCGCGCTTCTCTCTGCCGGGGAATTCATTGGAGAGGAGTCGCTGGCCAGCGTGGGCGCGCTGCATTTGGCAACTGCCACGGCCATTGTCGTTTGTACCGCGCTCGAGATCGCAAGGGAGGAGATGATCCGCGTGATGCACGAGGAGCATTCCTTCTCCGATATGTACCTGAAATTCCTGCTGGCCCGTAGTATGCGCACTCAGGCCGATCTTGTCGATCAGCTTTTCAGCTCTAGCGAGAAGCGTCTGGCGAGAATCCTTCTCTTGATGGCCGAATTTGGCGGACCGGGTGAACCGGAACCCCTGATTCCTCCCATCACGCAGGAAACTCTGGCGGAGATGATCGGCACCACCCGATCCCGCGTCAGCTTCTTCATGAATCGCTTTCGCAAACTCGGCCTCATCGAATACAACGGCCGCATCCGGGTCCATAAGTCGCTGATCAATGTCATTCTGCACGATCAGTTCACCGGAAGTAACCCCGAAAATTTCTCCGAATCTCCCAAGCTCTCCGCCGCTCCACGAATCCGATCAAAGCCGGATCGGCAACGGGCAGCCTGAGTGTGAAGGCGCGCGATGCCACGTGCCCCATCCTTGCTGTCATCCTGAGCGAGCGCAGCGGAGTCGAAGGACCTGCTTCTTGCCGCTCTGTCGCAAGGGCGGGAAGCCACAAACCTGAATCTGACTTGTTCATCAGGCTGGCGGCACAAATGAAACACGCCACGCCGTAGCGATACAACCGATTTTTGCAGGCGTCTGATAAGCTTTTGCTGTTCCGCTTTTGAAGGAGTTTCTGTGACTCTACTGAAACTCAACCGCTTCCGGCCAATCAGTCCTCCTTATCCGGTTTGGATATTGGTCTGTTTTTGCGTGTGTGCGCTTGTGTCGGCTGCTTTTGCGCAATCCTCAACAGATAAGACCGCGGAAAGCCAGAAATCCCACAACAATCGAAAGATCAAAACCTCAACAGGCGTTATGGGCTCATTGCCTCCGAGAACGCAGCCCGTCTATCCGCCGGATGCCAAGGCCGCCGGAATATCCGGAACGGTTGTACTCGAAGCCACCATTTTGAAGACTGGTATCATCTCCGACCTGCGCGTCATCAGCGGGCCGCCCCTGTTGCAGCAGGCATCCCTTGATGCCGTCACGACCTGGCGTTACCGGCCCTTCATGGTCAAAGGCGTCCCGAGGGAAGCAAGGACCGCAGTCAACGTCGTCTTCACGCTTGCCGAAGATGGAACAGCAACGGCAAAAGCAACAGGCGGCGATCTGAAGCCCGTCAAACCAGATCCTTACGCAGACGATTCCAAACAACCAGAGAGCAAGTAGGCCGGGCATCCCTGCCACCATTCCGCCCCTAAGTTACAATAAGAATTAAGGCCAAGGCCAAACTTTCCTGCGGAGCATCCGCAAATAGAGCAAGGAGCTTCAACTTAGATGTCGATTCCCGCCACACAAATGCGTCCCGGCATGATCATAAAACACAAAGACCAACTGCACCTGGTCTTCAAGGTTGAGCACCGCACCCCCGGCAATCTGCGCGCCTTCATCCAGGCCAAGCTGCGCAATATTCGCACCGGAGCCATGTTCGAGGAGCGCTTCCGCTCTGCCGACGCCATCGATAAGGTCGTCGTGGACGAGGTCTCCATGGAGTTCCTCTATGCCGACGGCGACGACTACTACTTCATGAACCCGGTGGACTACGAGCAAACCGTTCTCAAGGCTTCCACGCTCGGCGATGCGGTCGAGTACCTCACGCCGAATTTGCAGATCAAGGTCAGTTACCACGACGGCCAGGCCGTGGGCGTTGACCTGCCCGCCGCCGTCGAGCTGACCGTCGTCGAGACCGAGCCCGGCCTCAAGTCGGCCACCGCCTCCAGCGTCACCAAGCCCGCCAAAACTGAAACCGGCCTAGTCGTCCAGGTGCCTTCCTTCATCAACGAAGGCGAAAAAATCCGTGTCGACACCAGCGAAGGGGCCTACCTGAGCAGGGCGTAAACGCTGAATGCAAGATTATGAGCGTGTAAGATCATGAACCGGATCGATTTTCAGAAGATTGCCGAGCTTCGCCTTCGGGAATCCAGGGTTTTGCTCGCCGCAGGATTCCCGGATGGCGCATACTATTTAGCAGGGTATGCGGTTGAATGTGCGTTGAAAGCCTGTATCTCCAAGCGAACTCGAGAGCATGACTTTCCTGAGAAGAAACTGGTCAACGACAGTCATACGCATGACTTGGGCAAGCTGTTGCAACTGGCAGAGTTGAAAGTCGAATTGGATTTGGTGATTGAGGCTGATCCGGCTATGCGGTCGAACCTGGAAACAGTTCAGGATTGGTCCGAGACCAGCCGCTACCAGAAAAAGACGGATCAGGATGCAATAGCGCTTCTGACAGCAATTGAAGATCAGAAAGGAGGACTACTCCCATGGATACGGCTACGCTGGTGAATTTCGACATAGAAAACGGAAAAGAAGTCATCGATGCGCTGGATCGGAATGGAAAGACTCCCAATGTTGCGCTCTGGGCCAAGATTCCAGATTACGAAGATTGGAGGCTTGTAATCGCTTCAGACCGCCTTGACCAAACGTCCTCGCTTTCAGGCTATACAGAGATCAATGAAGCATTGAAGAGAGCGGGCTTTCCATTCCGCAGAAAACCTACAATCTCGCTGCGCCCGATGGACAAGCCGTTTATTCAAGCGCTGCGCCGCACATTTGCTTCTACTGCTGATACCTACGGGATGCGCTTGGGAGGGCAGATGTTTGGCGATCAATATCTTGAAGACGCGTTTGTTTATCGCATTCGTTGAGATGCGTTGAACGCAAACGGTAAGCCCATTCATCCATGTATATACAAAGATGAAAAACCACCGCCTTCAAGCGGTGGTTTTTCTCTTTGTATATGGCGAATTGCTTGCAGCCTGAAATCAGAAACCCGCCTCTGGCAGCTTGACCAGCCGCGCATCAAGCAGCGCTTCAATGGTCGAGAGCGCCTCCAGCACCGCATCGGAAACCGGCGCGTCTACCTGCACCACGGAGAGCGCCTTCACCGGCTTCGGTCCCGATCGCTCGCGGCCCAGGGCGAAGTTGCCGATGTTGACGCCCTGCTCGCCCAGTATGGTGCCAATCCGGCCAATCACGCCCGGCACGTCCAGATTGCGGCAGACGAGTAGATTGCCTTCGAGCGGCGTCTCGATGTCGATGCCGTCAAATTCCAGCAGCCGCGGCTGCTCGCCGTGAATCACCGTGGCGCTGGCGTGGCTCGTTCCCGCTGCCGTATGCAAGGCAATCGTCAGCACGCTGGCCGCGCCGCCGCGATGGCTCTCCTGCTTCTCTTCGTGGAGGCGAATGCCGCGCTCCTCGGCCACAGCCGCCGCGTTGATGCGGTTCACGTTCTCCGATCCCGCCAGCAGTCCCGCGATGGCCGCGTTGCGCATCAGCTCGGTCTTGGCCTCGGCCAGCGTGCCGCCATAAATCAGATGGATGGCATCAATGCCGGACTTTCCGCCGCTGAGCCCCGCCTGCGCCAGAAACCCGCCCAGCCTTCCAGCCAGGTCGATGTACGGCGCCAGCGCAACGTACTCTTCGTGACTCAGAGACGGGAGATTCACGGCATTTTGCACCACGCCAAGTTTGAGGTAATCGCGCACCTGGCGCGCAATCTGGATGCCCACTGCCTCCTGCGCCTCGGCTGTCGAGCCGGCGATGTGCGGCGTCAGAATCACGTTGTCCAGCTCCGCGTAGGGCGAGTTCTTCAGCGGCTCTTCGGCAAAAACATCCAGTGCCGCGCCCGCTACATGGCCCGCCTTCAGCGCGGCAACCAGCGCCGCGTCATCGATCAGCTCGCCGCGCGCGCAATTGATAATCCGCACGCCCTTCTTCATCGCGGCTAACGTCTTGGCGTTGATTACCCCCGAGGTCTGAGGCGTCAGCCCCACGTGCAGCGTGATGTAATCCGAGCTGGCGAACAGTTCCTCTTGCGTCACCAGCCGGATACCGTTTTCGCGCGCCACGGCCGCCGAGACAAACGGATCGCTGCCGATAATCTCCAGCCCAAATCCGCGCGCCCTCCCGGCAACCTCCAGTCCAATTCGTCCCAGCCCCAGAATGCCCAGCGTCTTGCCGCGCAGCTCCGCCCCTTGCAGAATCTTTTTCTCCCACTTGCCGGCGTGCATCGACGCATTGGCTGCGGGCACCTTGCGCGCCAGCCCCAGCATCAGCCCAATGGTCAACTCGGCCACGGCCACCGCATTCGCCCCCGGCGTATTCATCACCACAATGCCTCGCCGCGTGGCCGCTCCGGCATCGATGTTGTCCACGCCCACCCCGGCGCGGCCAATCACCCGCAGCTTCGGCGCGCGCTCCATCAGAGCGTCGTCCACCTGCACCGCAGAGCGCACCACCAGCGCGTCGGCATCGAAGAGAGCAGCCGGCAGTCCGTCCGGCAGTTGGTCGTGCGTCAGAACTTCCCACCCCGGCTCGGCCGCAAACACGGCCAGCGTTGCCGGAGAAACCTTCTCTGCGAGAATGATCTTCATCGTGCCTCCCTTGCTCTTGCGCGCGGCTTCATACTCGTCGAAGCGGATGTTGTGCTGCTCGCACAAAATCTCGAAGATCCGCACCACCGCCGCGTGCGGCTTGCCCTCGCCCCGTTCGTACTTGGTCAGTGAGTTGGCATGAACGCCCAGCCGCTCGGCCATCTCGTATTGATAAAGGTCAAGCTGCTTGCGCGCGATCAGCAGCTTCTCCCCAAAACTCAGTTCGGACATTTGTTCCTTCCGGTTATCAGCGAAACTTTGAGCGAAGTTAGCGGTGTTAGCCAGAGCAGCGGAACTAGCTCCACGAACACCGCTAACTCCGCTTTCCTTCCAGCCGGCTCACCTACAATTTCACCGCCTCTGCAAAAACCTTCTGCGCTGCCGCCACTGCTTGGCCGTACTCGACCGGCAGCCCCAGCGTATCTTTCGCAATGTGTTCCATCGCTCCCAGAAACGCCACCGTATCCAGGTAGTCGAAAAATCCCAGATGCGCCACGCGGAAGATCTTGCCCTGCATCTCTCCCTGGCCGTTTGCCGTCACCAGCGCAAAGCGGGCTTTGAGCGCCTTGACCACCTCGCCCGAGTTCATTCCCTCGGGCATTGCCACAGCCGTAGCCGCCGCCGCCGGAGCCGTGGGCGCAAAGAGTGTGAACCCCAGCGCCACCAGTCCCGCCCGCGTCGCCGCAGCATTCACCTGCGCGTTGTCGATCAGCGCAATGCGGCCTTTTTCCAGGTCGCCCCCGGCCTGTCCGGCAATGTAATCCAGTGCCGCGCCCAGCCCGGCAATCAGCGCCACAGCCGGCGTATACGCGCTCTCGCCCTTCACGGCGTTCTTGCGCTCCTTGCGCAGGTCGAAGTAGAAGCGAGGATTCTTCGCCCCCTCCATCGCCGCCCACGCCTTCTCGCTCACGCTCAGATAAGCCAGGCCCGGCGGAATCATTACCGCCTTCTGCGAGCCGCCAATCAGCACGTCGATCTCCCAACCGTCCACGTCGAAGTGCGTGGTGCCTAGGCCGGTAATCCCGTCCACCACCAGCAGAGCCTCGCTGCCCGCCTCTTTCAGCAGCTTCGCAATCCCCTCCACATCGTGCCGCACACCCGTCGAGGTCTCCGTCGCCTGCATGTAGAGGACACGATGCTCCGGCTTCAGCGCCTTGCGCACTGCGGCCAGATCGAAGGTCTCCCCGTAAGGCGCTTTCACTACCTCAGCCGCGCAGCCAAAAGCTTTGGCCAGTTCCACCCAGCGCTCGCCGAATTTGCCCGCCGTCAGCACCAGAACCTGGTCGCCCGGCGATGTGAGATTGGAAACCGAAGCTTCCATCGCTCCCGTCCCCGAGCTCGCCAGCAGCAGCACATCGTTTTGCGTGCCCACGAAAACCTTCAACTGCGCCAGAACCTTTTGATAGAGCGCGCGAAACTCCGGAGTGCGGTGGTGCATGTCAGCCGCAGCCATGGCAAACTGAGCCGCAGGAAGGAGCGGCGTCGGTCCGGGGGTAAACAAGCGGGTCTTGTGAATCATTCTTTCTCCTCGTCTCTGAACTAAAAGGATGCCATCCGCGATTCCTGCGGTTTTGCGTAATCACAGAATACACATATTTGTGGCTTATATGAATTTATTTTCGTGCCCATGATTCACATTGCCCAAAAGCTCCTGCAGCCCTTCCAACGTCTAGAAACTCCGTCTTGGGAGTCGATTTTAGCTGTCGCGGTGATGCAAGCTATTGAAAATAAACTCCAAGATGGCTTCGCATGCCGTGAAGCTTCCGCTCCAAGGGCTGGTCGGAGCGGGCAGGCCGGGGTAGCCTTTTTGAAGTTCGTCAGTCTGTAAGAAATTGATTTTATGGTGCCCGGAGGGGGACTTGAACCCCCACGGCCTTGCGGCCTGCGGATTTTAAGTCCGCTGCGTCTGCCAATTTCGCCATCCGGGCAAAAAGACAGCTAAGTTATTGTCTCTTGCTGCGGTCACCGGCATTGCCGTGCCTCGCCATCCTTCCGATTCCCCTCATTGGATTCTAATTGCAGATTGGAGCGGACCCGAAAAATGAGCCTGGAAGCACGACACAATTTTCGGTGATTGGCGAATTGTGTAGCGGAAACGTCTCTACGCAGAACCTCTTTCGGTATCGTTCAGGATGACGGTTTGCGATGTGCAATCCCAGGCCGGATTCATGGCCTTGCTGCGCCTCCGTGACAGAGGCGCCGTGGTCGATTGAACGATGCGCCCTGTGCTAGCATGAAGGTTGCCGATACCTCCGATCTGGCCGGACTGGCCGGGCGGGGAGCGAGTCAACGATTGTGCATGTATAAAGAGACGCACATCGCTCGATCAAGACGGCGATATCCACGCTGGAAACAGCGCACAGGCCAGCATCCAGACGCCAGGCCCATCCTACAAAATTCTTGCGAAGGGGATCTCTATGAGCACAGTCACCGCAGTTTCCGACGTTGTAACGACGGATCGCTACTATTCCATTCCGAGCGATGCAGAGCCCGATGCCATCAGTGGCGAGTTCGCCAAAAAGCTGAAGTACTATGCGGGCGGCGTTTGGCGGGAATCCAAGACCAGCAAATACATGCCTTGTTACGATCCGTCGACGGGCGCGGTCATAGCCTATGCGCCGCAGTGCACGGCCGATGAAGTCGAAGAGGCCGTTCATGCTGCAGCAAAGGCTTTTCCAGCATGGAGAGATACTCCTATAGCCAAGCGCACCCAGGTGCTCTTCAAAATGAAGCAGTTGCTCGATGAGCATCTGGATGAACTTACCTATCTCTGCGCGCAGGAAAACGGCAAGAAGTGGGACGAAGCAGCCGGCGACGTGCTCAAGGCGATCGAGGTTATCGAGTTTGCCTGCGGCGCACCGCAGATGATGAAAGGCGAGTCTCTGATGAACGTCTCGACCGGCTACGATACTGTCCAGTTTCGCGAGCCTCTCGGTGTCTTCGCCGGCATCGCACCGTGGAACTTTCCGGCCATGCTTCCGCATGGGTGGATGGCTCCCATCTGCATCGTCACCGGAAACTGCATTGTGCTGAAGGTGGCCAGCTTTGTGCCGCAGTCGGCCATGCGCATCAGCGAACTCTGGAAGCAAGCCGGCTTGCCCGACGGCGTGCTGAACCTGGTGACCACCAGCCGCAATGAAGCGGAGATTCTACTTCGGCATCCCGACATCAAGGGAGTTACGTTCGTTGGTTCCACCAGCGTCGGCAAGCACATTTATGCCACTGCCGCCGCCAACGGCAAGCGCGTGCAGGCGCTTACAGAGGCCAAGAACCACGCTCTGGTGTTGAAGGACGCGGTTATTGAGCGCGCCGCGCAAGGAATCATCAACTCCTTCTGCGGATGCGCCGGTGAACGTTGTATGGCGCTGCCCGTGGTTGTGGTTGAGAACTCCGTGGCTGACAAACTTGTAGAGGCCGTCACGCGCATGGCAAAGGAAGTTAACCTCGGACTTGCTTACGATAAGAACACCGGCCTGGGCCCGGTGGTCAATCAAGGACACAAAGAGTACGTTCTTGGCTGGATAGAGACCGCTATCAAGGAAGGCGCAAAACTGGTTCTCGACGGGCGTAATCCAAAGGTCCCAGCGGAATGCGCGAAGGGAACATTCATCGGCCCCACGATCTTTGACCATGTAACCGAGGAGATGACCTGCGGCCGTGAGGAGATCTTTGGCCCAGTGCTCTGCGTCAAGCGTGTGAACAGCTTCGAAGAAGGTCTCCAGTTGATGAACAATAACCGCTTTGCCAACGGCTCGGTGATCTACACCGAGAACGGCTATTTCGCGCGCGAGTTTGTCCGGCGCACGGATGGCGGTATGGTGGGCATCAATGTTGGTATTCCAGTTCCGCTGGCGGTATTTGGATTCACCGGGCACAAGCAGTCGTTCTTCGGCGACCTTCACTGCATGGGGCGCGACGGCTTCCTCTTCTACACCGAGACCAAGAATGTAACTTCCACCTGGTTTACCGGCACGAAGATTCCCGCCAAGGTGAGCACGTGGGATGGAACCATGACGCGCGGGTAGCCGTCCGCAATTTGATTCAAGGGTGAGCGTCAAAGGGTCGTGTTCGCGAAATTGCACTCGTGGGCACGACTCGCTTGTTAGAGCGACAGACGCGAGGCTTCAGGCCGGCAGATCGTGGAGCTGGTTGATGGCTGTTCGGATTCTCTTTTTGCACTCGCTTATAGTCCGTGATTCTTCTAACATTGAATCTTGTCATATCCTAATTCCCTGCCTGACCGATTTCCTCGACTAGTTCCCTTTACTCGCCCATGGCGCCTACGAAAAAACCCCGACTCGAAGGTCGGGGTGTAAGCGTGTTGTGTTCCCACCCTGGACTTGCGCCCGCCACATTGAAACGATGGGGGCATGGAAACGACCAAGGTGCGTGTACGGCGTTCTGTCGCAGAGAAGCGGCGGATTGTTGAGTTGACGTTTCAACCAGGACAGAGCGTGGCGCGAGTGGCGCAAGCTGAGGGCGTGAACTCGCATCAAGTGTTTCAGTGGCGTCGGGCCTATCGCGCCGGGGAGCTGGTGGTGGCCGGGGAGCACGCGTCATCGCTGTTGCCGGTAATTGTTTCAGCGACGGGTTCATCGAGCCTGGTTGAGCGGCAGCAGACCGTCAGTCAAGAGCCGTCAGTTTCGTCGGGCGCGATTCACATCGAGTTGCGGGGCCGCGTCGCGATCACCGTGGAGCGTGGTGCGGACCGAGCAGTGCTGCAAGCGATTCTGGAGACCTTGCGGAAGTGATCGAGCTGCGAACAGGCACACGCATCTGTATCGCCGCAGACGTGACCGATATGCGGCGCGGCTTTCCGGGGCTGAGTGCACAGGTGCAGATGATACTCAAGCAGCAAGGCTCCGAGCCGTTGTCATGCATCCAGCCCGTTGTCATGCAGAAAGCGTCCCAGGGGCCGAATTGGACGGAAAATCCGGACCATGCGGTCAAGACGGAATACGATTAAGGCACCTATTATCTATAATTTGTCAGTTGAATGAATGAGATGCAATAGTCTATGGCGGAGAGAGTGGGATTCGAACCCACGTTAGAGTTACCCCTAAACACGCTTTCCAAGCGTGCGCCTTCAGCCACTCGGCCATCTCTCCGCGGAGTGGCGTACCTTCTTGAATCTACCATATCTTAGCGGCTGTTGGCTGGCTTGAGGTCTGAGTAGATCTCGAGCAGCGTGCGCGCGGCGCGAAACGATGTTGCCCGTCCTTCCAGCACGTCCTGCTCCAGCGCTTCCATGCGTTTCCGTATCTCCGGATGCGACTCGAAGCGTTGCCGCAGGCCCTGCTCGATGATCTCGCGCATCCATCTCCGCAACTGATTTTGCCGGTTAGCACTGAACCATCCGTTGGCTTTTGTCAGGCCGTCGTGTTCCAGCACGCAATTCCAAAGCTCGGCAATGCCTTTGCCGGTTTGCGCCGAGCAAGTCAAAGCACACGGCGTCCATCCGGACGCCTGGCGGGGGAAATAGTGCAGTGCGTTTTCCGCCGCGGCGCGGGCTCGTTCCGCAGCGACCAGATTCGCGCCGTCAGCTTTGTTGATGGCCACGGCGTCCGCCAACTCCATCACGCCGCGCTTCATGCCTTGCAACTCGTCGCCAGCGCCTGTCAGCGTGATGAGCAGGAAGAAGTCAACCATGGCATGAACCGCAGTCTCGGACTGCCCGACTCCCACTGTCTCGACGAGGATGTTGCTGTATCCCGCCGCTTCACATAGCAGCATCGCCTCGCGAGTGCGCTGCGCCACGCCGCCCAGAGAGCCGCGCGACGGAGTGGGCCGGATGAACGCCATGTCGCTGGATGCGAGAGATTGCATGCGGGTCTTATCGCCCAGAATGCTTCCGCCGGAAAGTTGGCTGCTGGGGTCGATTGCCAGCACGGCGACCTTCTGCCCGTGTTCTGCATTTTCACGTTCGCCGGTTCCGCGCCCGCCAATAAGGAACGTTCCCAGCCGTTCGATCACGCTGCTCTTGCCCGCGCCGGGAACCCCCGTGATGCCCACGCGAATGGATTTGCCGCTATAAGGAAGGCAGTCTTCGACAATTAGCTCGGCTAGTTCCCGGTCCGCTGCGCGCGAGCTTTCGATGAGGGTGATGGCTTGCGCCAGAATGGCGCGGTCGCCGCGCAGGATGCCATCGACGATTTGCTGGCGCGAAAGAGAACGACGTCGGTTGGAGGCGCGCGCAATCAGCTCCTGCGGCGGCTCCGGCGTTACGCATCCGGGGCGAACACGCAGCGCGCTCTCGTCAGGCTCCGTCAATCAGGAATGTCCTCCCACCAGACTTCCGTTCAGAATATCGAGAATTCGCTGCGCCGCGACTGGAATCACAGTGCCCGGGCCATACACGCCCACCGCGCCGGCCTGGTACAGAAAGTCGTAGTCTTGTGGTGGGATAACGCCGCCCACAACCACCAGAATGTCATCCCGGTCGAGTTTGCGCAACTCTGCGATCAACTGCGGAACAAGCGTTTTGTGGCCAGCGGCCAGCGAGGAGACACCGACTACATGCACGTCGTTTTCGACCGCATGGCGCGCGACCTCGCGCGGAGTCTGGAACAGGGGACCGATATCGACATCGAAGCCGATATCCGCAAATGCCGTGGCGATCACCTTTGAGCCGCGATCATGGCCATCCTGCCCCATCTTCGCGACAAGAATTCGGGGACGGCGGCCTTCGGCTTGTTCAAACTCCGTAACCATTTGCTGCGCCTTTTTGAACTCCTCCGCGCTTGCGCTCTCAGCGGAGTAAACACCGGAAATGATGCGCGTGGTGGCCTCGTAACGGCCCCAGACTTTTTCGAGAGCCGAGGAGATCTCGCCCAGCGTGGCGCGCCTGCGCGCCGCATCCACCGCGCAATCCAGCAGATTTCCTTCGCCCGTCGAAGCGCATTTTTCCAGCCGTTCGAGCGATTGGCGCACGGCATCTGGATCGCGCTCGCTCTTCAACTGGCTGAGCCGTTTAAGTTGCGATTCGCGCACCGCGGCATTGTCGATATCAAGAACGGGAATCAGCGGCTCCTCAGGAGAAGCAAAAGCGTTGACGCCAACAATCACGTCTTTGCCCGAGTCGATGCAAGCCTGTTTGCGCGCCGCAGCCTCTTCGATGCGCATCTTGGGAACGCCGGTTTCAATCGCTTTGGCCATGCCGCCCAGGCTTTCCACTTCCTCAATCAGCGCCCATGCTCCATGCATTAGGTCGTGCGTCAACCGCTCCACATAATAGGAACCGCCCCATGGGTCAACGATTCGAGTTATATTCGGTTCTTCTTGCAAGTAAATCTGAGTATTACGCGCAATGCGCGCGGAGAAATCAGTTGGCAGCGCCAGCGCTTCATCCAGGGCGTTGGTATGCAGCGACTGCGTATGCCCGAAAGCCGCAGCCAAAGCCTCAATGCACGTTCGCACCACATTGTTGTATGGATCCTGCGCCGTGAGGCTCCAGCCGGAAGTCTGGCAGTGTGTCCGCAAGACCAGAGACTTCGGATTCTTTGGATTAAATGTCTTGACTAACTTGGCCCATAACATGCGCGCCGCGCGCATCTTAGCAATCTCCATAAAGTGGTTCATGCCAATGCCCCAGAAAAAGGAGATACGCGGCGCAAACTCGTCTATATCGAGGCCGGCTTTCACTCCCGTGCGCAAATATTCCAGTCCGTCGGCCAGCGTGTAGGCCAGCTCGATATCCGCCGTCGCGCCCGCTTCCTGCATGTGGTATCCGCTCACGCTGATGCAATTGAACTTGGGCATATTTGCCGAGCAATAGCGGAAGATATCGCCGATGATCCGCATGGAGCCTTCGGGAGGATAGATATAAGTGTTGCGAACCATGAATTCTTTGAGGATGTCATTCTGAATCGTACCGCTCAGTTGCTGGGGCGTTACTCCCTGCTCCTCCGCTGCGACAATATAGAACGCCATGATAGGGAGCACCGCGCCGTTCATGGTCATCGATACCGACATTTGACCGAGAGGAATCTGGTCAAACAGAATCTTCATGTCGAGGATCGAGTCAATCGCCACGCCTGCCTTGCCCACATCCCCGGTTACGCGCTCGTGATCGGAGTCGTATCCTCGGTGTGTGGCAAGATCGAACGCGACCGAAAGGCCCTTTTGTCCTGCGGCCAGGTTCCGGCGGTAAAACGCGTTGGACTCTTCGGCGGTGGAGAAGCCCGCGTATTGCCGAATGGTCCAGGGTCTCGTGACATACATCGTGCTGTAAGGTCCGCGCGGATAGGGCGGAACTCCTGCGGCATACTCAAGATGTTCGAGTCCCTCGAGGTCCTCGCGCGTATAGAAACTCTTCACAGGGATGTGCTCGGGAGAGAGCCATGCACAATTCTCTTGTGTCTTGCTCTCTCGCGCAGCCGCGCGTTCCACTTCGGGCTTCAATTCGATCTTTGAAAAGTCTGGACGCATGGTTAGTCCTTGATCCCCAGCCGTTGCTGCCATTTTGCAAGAACTTCGATAGGGTTGCTTCGGATATGAATGAAATCCGCCACGCCGGCGGCCTGCAGCTGCGGAGTAGATTCGGGAGAGCCTGCGACGATTACCGGTGTCTCGCGCCCCAGCATCCTCAACCTGGACATAACTTCGATAGCCAGCGCAAGATACTCCGCGTCGGAGCTGCAAAGCACGATAAGATCGGGATCGCTGGCCGGAATCCTATCGGCGATTGAAAATCGCCTGGCGACGAGATCGAAGCCAGCGCAGGCAAAAAAGTTGGCGGCGAAATTGGATCGGGCCGCACGCATTTTTGCATCCCCGAATTCGGCCAGCAGTACACGCGGGGTCTTGCCGGTCAATGCCGCGTGGCGTTCAGTGCGCAGACGAAGCTCTTCATACATCCACGCGCCGCGCCGCCTGCCGGAGAGGCGCGATGAGTCAATGCGCCCCAATGCTTTTTCGGAAAGGTTGGCGTGTTGACTGGTTCCGGTAAAGATGCGGCGGCGAGACGCCACGGCCTTTTCTTTGGCGGCCAGCGATTTCTCCAGCGCCTGCGCGAGTAGCCCATCCGCCAAAGCTTTCCGATAACCGCCGGCGGCTTCAATCTGCTGCATCGATTTCCAACCCTTGCGGGCAATGAAATCGGTGATAGCTTCCAGGCAGTACGATCCGGCGCCCGGATCAGCCACTCGTGATAGCAGCGCTTCTCGCTTGAGAATGATTTGGGTGTTTCGCGCGAGCCGGCGACTGGCGTCATCCGGCGTTTTGTAACACTCATCGAAGGGCGCGACGGTGATGACGTCCGCACCGCCCAGGGCCGCCGACATGGCCTCGGTGGTCGAGCGCAGAATGTTGACGTGAGGATCGTAGATAGTCTCGTTCCAACGCGAGGTGCGGGCGTGAATTCTGGCCCTGGCGCTCTCTCGGTGTCCGCCAAAGCTTTCGACGGCTTGCGCCCACATCATGCGGAAGGCGCGCAGCTTGGCAATTTGAAAGAAATAGTTGGCGCCAATAGAAAATGAAAATGTAATCGAAGCTGCGGCGCGATCAGCGTCCACGTTGCGCTCTTGCATCCCAGCCATGAAATCGATGGCTGCTGCCAGGGTAAATCCAACTTCTTCGACAGCGGTCGCTCCCGACTCCTCAAACTCCTCGCCATGGATTGTGAAGGGCACGAGCGTGGCAGGCGCAGCCGCGATAACTTCCGCGGCATAGTCCAGGTTAGCGAGCGGATTCCATCCGGTCGATACCGGCGCCGGTCTTTGCCGCGCGTTCAGCAGTTCGATCAAAAGACGAAGCTGCGGCACGCCGGCGTTTTCAAGATGCACGGGAATTTCTTCAAGGTTGGCAAGCAGCTCATTCAGGTCTGAAGCATTCTCGAAGTTTGCGGCGCGGAATGAGATCTCTCCGGTTCCGGCAAGCACCGCGCTGTGCGCCGCCCGATTGGCCTTCACACGATCGACAGCGTAGATCTCTTCTCGTATACGCCAATCGCCCGTTGAGCGAGCGCCGCGCGCATAGGGAAAAACGCCGGGCCGCGCATCAGGATATTCCAGCCCAGCGACATCTTCGGCCCTGTAGTAAGGCTTGACCGCGAGCCCTTCCTCTGTTTGCCAAATCAGTTTCCCGGCGTAGTCTGCGCCCTTCAGGTCCTTGCGGATGAGATCCTCCCACGACTGAGTGCTGACGGGAGGAAATTCCTGGAGAAGATGATCGGTGTCCATATTTCTTCACTTGCTTTCAGGGTCTTCGACAATTTCGATGAGAAACCCAAAGGGATTGTCGGCTCTCGACTTAGGATGAACAAAGAAGACCGTGGTTCCGCGCGAGCCCTTGCGGGGCGCCTTGTCGATAATTTGAAATCCGTTTGCCTTCATCGCGTCAAAGGCTTGTTGCGCGCTCTCCACGCGGAAAGCGAGATGGGCCAAGCCGCCGCGGCCGCCGTTTCTCTCGATCAGTTTTTGCACCGGAGAATCCGCCGTCAATGGTTCAAGCAACTGAATCAGGTTAGGGCCGTCGCCGATGCGCAGTAAAGCTTCGCGGACCTGATCGACTCCCAGTACTTCTTCCCGGTGAACTTCATGGAAGCCCAGCATCGCGTAAGCCTCGACCTGGCGGTCTAACTCCCCTTGCTTCACGGCGATGGCTACGTGGTCTACAAACTTGATTCCCGGAACAAGTTTCAAATCTTCATCAATACTGCTCATTGGTTGCCCTTTTAGACAGAGGGTGAGAACGGTTGAGGGCGACTATTCGAATTCGACGACAACCTGATTCACCTTCACGGAATCGCCTTGCGCCACCCGCACACTCTTTACTTTTCCCGCGTTGGGCGCTGTTACATTGGTTTCCATCTTCATGGCTTCAAGCACCATGATCAGATCGTTGGCCTCGATCACCTGCCCCGTCTCAACGTTGACCTTGATGACAATGCCTGTCACGGGACTGCGGCATAGCTTGTCTTCGCTTGCATTTTCCTCGGCCGATGGGGCCGTAGCTTTCGCGCTCGCCACCGGCATTGACTGAACCGTCGCATGAAGCGGCTGGTACGGCCCATAACTCGGCTGGCGCGGCATCGTGTCATCTTCCAAGACTTCGACTTCAGCCTCGTACGTTTTTCCGTCAATTGAAATCTGAAGCTTCAAGTTACGAATTCCTTCCCTGAAAAAACTTTCCGGCGGCCTCAGCTTCTCGACCGGAAATTATGCGAGGCTTGAACGGAAACCCGCCCCTGCTGAGACCATGGATTTACAACTTCGTAAGGCGACTGCAAAACCTTTGCCGAGCGAATGCGGACTTTCTTTCCCAGAAACGCGGTTACAGCCGCGGCAATCACCACCAGCACTTCGGGAGTGACTTCCGCTTTTGCGCCAGGGGCTGCTTCCTTCGCGGTGTCATCGGCTTTGGTTTTGACAACCGGAGTAGCCGCTGGCTGCAATGACGCAGACGCGCTCAGTTCGGCTACGCGGGCCTGCAAGGCCTTGAGCGCGCCGGTAAGCTCGCCCAGTTGGCGTTCTGTCGCAAATTGCCGCTCCGACAAAGCCCGAATCAAATCTGTCAAATTCACTGTCACGCGCGGCTCCTTATAGGGGAATCAACCCATGTTTTTTCGGAGGACGCAGCTCCCGTTTGGAGTGCAGCGATTGAAGCGCATCCGCCAGATATTTTCTGGTTTCGGAGGGATCGATGATGTCATCCACAAGCCGCCGGCCCGCCGCGACGTAAGGGTTGGAAAACGTCTCGCGATACTCGTCCACCAGTTCCTTGCGACGGCCTGCTTTGTCCTCGGCTGCATCGATTTCGCGACGGAAGACAATTTCTGCCGCGCCCTCGGCGCCCATCACCGCAATCTCAGCCGTGGGCCACGCGACCACCCGGTCCGCGCCCAGGTCCTTGCAGCACATGGCGATATACGCGCCGCCATAGGCCTTGCGCAATACAACCGTAATCTTGGGAACCGTGGCGGACGAATAAGCAAACAGCAGCTTGGCGCCGTGGCGAATGATGCCGCCGCGCTCCTGGTCGACTCCGGGCAGAAAACCCGGCACATCGACAAAGGTAATCAGCGGAATGTTGAACGCATTGCAGAAGCGCACAAATCGCGCTGCCTTATCGGAGGCATTGATGTCCAGCACGCCGGCGAGGTAATTCGGCTGGCTGGCGATGATGCCAACCGGCCGGCCTTGCAGACGTCCGAAGCCGATAACAATGTTAGGCGCGAAGCCCGGCTGGATTTCGAGAAAATCGCCATAGTCTAAAACGCGCGTAATTACGCTTCGCACGTCATAGGCTGCCTTGTTATCGACCGGGACAATCCCGTTCATCTCCGGATCAGACTCGATGGGCAGATTGAACGGCGCGCGAGGTGCGTCTTCAAGATTGTTGGAGGGCATGAAACTGAGCAGCCGCCGGCAAAGTTGAACCGCTTCATCGTCGTTCTCGGCGATAAGGTGAATGACTCCCGAGTTATTCATCTGCGATATAGGTCCGCCCAGCTCTTCCGCGCTGACCACTTCGCCTGTAACCTGCTTGATCACCAGCGGCCCGGTGATAAACATTCGCGCCGCCCGGGTTTGGATGATGAAATCGGTAAGCGCTGGGCTGTAAACAGCGCCTCCCGCGCACGGTCCGCAAATCAGGGAAATCTGCGGCACCATTCCCGAGAGCATCACATTGTTGTAAAAGACGCGGGCATATCCGGCCAGGCTGTCTATCCCTTCCTGAACGCGCGCGCCGCCGGAGTCGTTGATAAAGACGAACGGACTTCCTGTCTTAAGAGACAGGTGCATCATGTCGACAACCTTGTCGTTATGCGTTTCGCCGGCAGATCCGCCGCCCACGGTAAAATCCTGGCTGGCCAGATGCACCAGACGGCCATTGATGTTCGCGCACCCGGTCACCACCCCATCGGCGGGCATCTCTTTTCCGGCCATCCCGAAATAAGTGGAGCGATGAAGGGCAAACAATCCGATCTCCTGGAAGCTGCCAGGGTCCACCAGCCTTGCCACCCGTTCCCGTGCCGTTAGCTTGCCGGACGCATGCTGTTTCTCGATGCGCTCCTGGCCGCCGCCGAGTTCGAGCTTCGCGCGTTTCGCGTTCAGCGCGGAAATCTTCTCGGCCATTGTCTTTTTCTGACTCTCTGCTTGCTTCGCCATCCCTGCTCCTGGATCCATCGGTATGAATACGTTCTATTTTTCCGGAGCCACGGTTACCCGGTGCTCTCTTCCGTTCAGCGTAATCACATAGTTCACCGTGGCGCTCAACGCAGCTCCGCCTTTGGCCACTGAGGGAACCTTTGCGGCCTGCTCGGCGCCAGGCGCTTCCTTGCCCGGATCCCGGCCCAGATTCTTGCGGCCCTGGGCGCGGCTCTCGAAGAATTTGGGCGCCACCTGCGGGAACATGGCATAAGTCAACACGTCCTCATCGCTGCCGTTTGATCCCTTCAGGGCGCACGCGGCGGCGCTCAGGCTCTCCCACTCCGGCTTTTGCAGGTCGGCGGGACGAACCGTAATCGCCGGCTTCTTCGCATGAGCCTCGGCCTTTTTCAGCACCTCAGGATCCTTTGCGCCAATCGTGCTGCCGTAGTAACCCAGCATCAGGTCGGCAAACTCCCCGGTAAGAACTTTGTACTTGCCCATCAGAACATTGAAGACAGCCTGTGAGCCCACAATCTGGCTCGACGGAGTCACCAGCGGCGGATAGCCGGCATCCTTGCGAACTCTGGAAACTTCTTCCAGTACTTCCTGCAGGCGGTCGCCCGCGCCCTGTCCTCTAAGCTGGCTTTCCATGTTGGAGATCATTCCGCCCGGAATCTGGCTCTTGAATATCTCCGTATCCACGCCGGTATTCTCGCTGAAGAACTCTCGGTAACGCGGGCGAATTTGCGCGAAGTGGTCTGAGATGCGCCGAACACACTCCTTATTCAGGCGAGTCTCGTACCCCGTCCCTTCCAGCAATTCGACCAGGCTTTCGGTCGGGTTGTGTCCCGGCCCCAGCGACAGGGAACTGACCGCGGTATCCACAATGTCGCATCCCGCCTCGATGGCCTTCATTATCGAGACCAGAGTTACGCCGGTGGTGGCGTGGGCGTGGACATGAACCAGCGTGTCGCTTCCGCACTTCTGCTTGATGGCTTTGACCAAATCGTATGCGGGCTGCGGCTTCAGCAGGCCGGCCATGTCCTTGATGCAAATCGAGTCGCAACCCATATCCCGCAACTCAGCGGCCATGGCGGCAAATGCCTCCACCGTGTGCAGGGGGCTGATGGTGTAAGAGATCGCGCCTTGCGCGTGCTTGCCGGTCTTTTTCACAGCGGCGATGCTGGTTCTCAGATTGCGCACGTCATTGAGCGCGTCAAAAATCCTGAAGACATCAATCCCGTTGGCGGCGGACTTCTCTACAAACCGCTCCACGACGCTGTCTTCATAATGGCGATAGCCCAACAGGTTCTGGCCGCGCAGCAACATCTGCAGCCGGCTCTTGGGCATCAGCTTGCGCAGCGTACGCAATCGTTCCCACGGATCCTCGTTCAGAAAGCGGATGCAGGAATCGAAGGTTGCGCCGCCCCAGCACTCTACCGACCAGTAACCGGCATTGTCGATGTCTTCGCAGGCCGGAATCATGTCGTCCAAAGCCATGCGGGTGGCAAGCAAACTCTGATGCGCGTCTCGAAGCGCCAGTTCTGTGATCTCAACAATACGGGACATTTATGACTCCCTCAAATTAACCTCAATTATAGTATTGCAGCCTTCAGAGTAATCCGCATCCGGAAAGCGTGTCCGTGCGCTGGCGCACACATTCGCTGTCCATATTTCTATGGCCTTCGTGCCGAGCCGTTCGTAGTGGAGAACCACTTGGCTCTGGCGTCCATCTTCGGATGGCGTGCGCTTACTGAGTCTTGCGAAAGTTGATCGTCTCGCCGTCCAGTTGGTACTCGGCAGAGCAGAGGTCTCCGCCGCAGATCATCGGTTCGCCGCCGCACAGTTGGCGGCGCGTGATCAGTCCGATGGTCGCGCAGCGCGGACAAGACATGACGGCCACAAACGGATTTTGCGCATGACCAAGATTCGACTGGTTGGCCAGCACAAATACCGTTCCAGGGTCCATTTTTTCGGGAATCCATTCTTCCAGAAACTGCAAATCGGCTGACATGCTGCCCTCCGGTTGGTTGAGGTAACAGCGCCGTACCGATTAATGCGGCCGGCTCTGTTTTGCAACAACAAGCAGACTGCGAATGGCATCTCGGAGGCTTGGATTCCTCCGCTCTCAAACCAGTGTGTGTGCAAAGGACCGTAGAAGTCAAATGGAATAGCAGGCAGGAAGTATCGAAGCGGGTTCCCGGACGCTCGCGCAGATGATCATCTGCGGGTGCCCCACCCTCGCCGCGTCCTTGTTTTTGCGGCTAGGGTGGGAAACCACGAGCCTCAATCAGTTTTGTTCATGACGAGTTCTATCGCCCCGCCCCCGTTGCCGCCTTGTCCTGTGAGGCGGCAAACGCGTCGATAGCCTTATACGTTGCGATGTCGCGCAGGATACTCTCCACATAAATCCGGGTCTCGGAGAAGGGAATCGATTCGACAAACTCGTCGATGTCCTGGCTGTGTTCGCCGGACCGCCAGTCGGTCACCCGTTCATCGCCGGCATTGTAAGCGGCCAGGGCGTACTCCTTCACCCCGCCAAATTTGTTCAGAGTCTGCCGCAGGTAACGAGTTCCGAGACGAATGTTGGTGGCCGGATCGAGCAGTTGAAAGGTCTCGAAGTGCTTTATTCCCTCCTCGCGCGCCATTGATTTGCCCACCGCAGGCAGCAACTGCATCAGCCCATAGGCGTTGGCGGGGGAGATAGCCGAAGGGTTGAACTCCGACTCCTGGCGAATCAGCGCGGCCACGAGATACGGATCAAGATTATTCTTCGCCGACTCAGCCACGATCGTGTCCCACCACGGCTCCGGGAAAAGAATCCGCCAGTAGGGCAGCGGGATGGACTTGATGGAGGCCGTGGTGGCAGACGGCAAAGCGCGCCTCAGCGCTCTCAGGGCACGGAAGTGCTCGCCATAGGAGGCATAGATCTGCCCCTCTGCGAGCGCGCTCCATGAGGATGAATCCGGATCGGCGGCAATCTCCTGCGCGATGTAGTCGTTCAGGCCCGCGTTGGCCAGTAGTCTGGCCTTGGCCAGGTGGGGGCTGTCGACGGGAAAGCTTTCCTCGAGCGCCGGTACGGGCTGGGCTTGAAAGCGATCCAGTTGCGCTTGCTGCGCGGGTTGGTCCGCCGGCGGAGCATCACCCATCGCGGCCAGCCGTTGCTGGGCCATCTGGGCATAGAAGAAGCGCTGATACGCGCGGATCAATGCGCGGTAGTCGGCTGCGGCCTGGGCCGGCTTGTGGTCCTGCGTCTCATAGAGGCGTCCGCGCCAGTAAAGAGCCGACACCGTTTCTGCAGCACCGGGATAGAGCCGGATCTGCTCGTCGAACAGCCGCGCCGCATCGGGGTATAGCCCCTGCCGGTAGGTGAGCCAGCTTGCCCGCCAGTGCGCCGTGGCCGCGTGCTTGCTGGCTGGGAAGCGTGTAGCCAGATCGCCATAATACCCAGCTGCTGTTGCATAGTCGCGCCGCAACAGGTAGGTATTGCCAGTGGAGTAAAGCGCCTCGGCCAGCCACTGGCTTTGGGGAAATCTCGACTCCATTTCAACCACGATGCTCTTCTGCTCGTCCAGGTCGTCGCTGTTTCTGGCCAGCTCCGCCAGCAGGTAGAGCCGGCGCGCGCCGTCTTCGTCATTTGAATCAGGCATCAATCTGGCCTGGGCCATGGTCAGCCGCTTCAGCTTCAGATCACAGGCAGCCGCGGACACGGCAAAGCCGTTACGGCTCACGGCGTCGAGACTCGGCTGGCGGGCCAGCGCGCGGTATTGCACGCTTGCGTCGGCATAACGGCCCGCGTTGTAGTAGGCATCGCCCAAGCTGTGCAGCTCAGCTGTGGTCAGGCTGCTCTCCGCGCCCATTGCGGTTAGTTTTGTCCACGCAATCTGCGCCTCCGGACTCAAGGGGTGGGCCAGCAAAAGCCTCTTGTAAAGCCCCTCGGCCGTCTCGGCCTTCCCCAGCATGAACGCAACCTGCCCTTCTGCAAGCTGATAGCCGGGACAGTCGGCCGCCGCAGTATCGGCGGCCGCAGTCAGCACCCGCTGCGCGCCGGCCGCGTCATTCGTCGCCAGCAGCGTGCTGGCTTCCAGCTCCGGCGCCTGGTCAACGAAGATGCTGTCGGGATACCGCTCCGGAAACCCGCGCAGCGATGCCTCGGCAGCCGCATCATTGCCAGCCTCGTGATTGGCGCGCGCGGAGAGAAAATCCGCGTAGTCGGCCAGCTCCTCGCCCGCCTGCCGCGCCTGGCCGAAGCTCGCGACCGCATCGGCGTAGCGCTTGTCCAGCAGGTACGCGTGGCCCAATGCGAGATAAGCCGCCGCCGCGGCCTCGCCTGTGTGCCGATGCGCATATTGGGTCACGCCCGCATAAGCCGCCGGAGTGCGCAGCGTGGCCAGTTGCTGGGCCATGGGGCGCAACTCGGTCGAAGCCACAAAGGCCAGCTTGATCCTCGCCGTCCGCGCCCTCCGCACCGCCCTGCTCGCCTGTTGATGGTGCCTGCGGGGCCTCTTGCCGGCCGTATGGGCCGTGGGCTTCGTGCCGGTTTTGGCCGTCGAGCTTGCGGCGTTCGCCGGCGTCTTCGTCTTTTGCCTGGGCTTGGCCGTCGGCTTAGGTGGCGCTTTGTGCGTCTTGGCGGAAGCCGAGCCGGCTGGTGCCGTTGCCTGCGCACCAGCAGATCGCGCCGCCGGCAGCGCCATCATCAGCAACGAAAGCAGAACAACCATCCAGCCGGAAGCCGGCCGCGCAACAGGAATTGGGGAAGAAATGGCCCTCATATCCTTACTTTAAGCTGTTTCCGCACAGCGCGCTGCAACCGGGTACCACTCCCGTTACCACAAAGACCGTAAAGCGGAACGCTCCGCCAGCGCGAAGATTGCCGGAGCCGCGCGTCTTCCGCTTGGCCCTTGGCCCCGCCGTCCGGTACACTCTTTCTGACGGACCCCCGCAAGCAACCCCAACGGGTCCTGCGGATTTTTCGCAACCAACGCCCATGCCGACCATCCAATCGATAGCAGGACAACTCGAGCCGCATCCAGATGTAGCCCTGGTCGCAAGGGTGCGCGACGGCGATGTCTCGGCCTACGATACGCTGGTCCGCAAGTACGAGCGCCAGCTCTTTCGCATCGCCCAGCACATCACGCAGAATCGCGAGGATGCCGAAGACGTTATGCAGGACGCGTTCCTGAAGGCGTACGAAAAGCTTGAGCAGTTTCAAGGAAATTCGAAGTTTTATACCTGGCTGGTGCGGATTGCGGTGAACGAAAGCCTGATGCGCCTGCGCAAGCGGCGCACCGGCAGGATGGTTTCGATTGACGAAGACATCGAGACCGACGAGGGCAGCGTTCCGCGCGACCTGGCCGACTGGGCGCCGGACCCGGAACAGAACTACGGCCAGGCCGAGTTGGCCGAGATTCTGCGCAAGACCATCCAGGGGCTGCCGCCGGGGTTTCGTATCGTGTTCGTGCTGCGGGATGTGGAAGGACTTTCGACCGAAGAGACGGCAGAGACGCTGGGGCTGAGCGTTCCCGCCGTGAAGTCGCGCCTATTGCGCGCAAGGTTGCAACTGCGTGAGCGTCTGAGCCGCTACTTCCATAAGAAAAAGGGGCTCATGGAAACGGGGATTGTAAAGTGACCTGCAAAGACTTTCTCGCACTTCTCGACGACCTGATCGACGACGAGGTGTCCCCCAATATGCGCACCGAGTTGCAAACCCATCTGGGCCGTTGCGGACACTGCGAGGTCGTCCTCAATACCACCCGCAAGACCATCGAAATCTACCGCTCCCACGAAATCTACGACTTGCCCACCGATTTGCGTGAACGACTCCACGCCGCCATCATGTCCCGATGCAAGAAGGGCTGCTGAACGTCCATCCGTTTGCCATTCCCGCTCACAACTGCGCCGTGCCCCATCCTTGCGACGTTTTTGTTTTTGTCGCAAGGGTGGGATACCACGAACCCACACCAGCATTTCGATTTGGTGGCCCTCCCCCTGCCGCATGATTTACCCTCAGAATCGGTATGAAATTCAGCTACTCACTTCTCGTTCCCGCTCTGGCCACGGCCTTTGCCGCTGCGGCTTACGCCCAAACCTCCGCCAAACCGGCTGACGACCTTCCCGACGCGCCCGCGGCCACCGTAGCAGCCATGACCCGTCCCAACGGCCCCACCGTGGTGATGGACACCTCCATGGGGCGCATCACCTGCCAGTTTTTCCAGCACCAGGCACCCAAAGCTGTGGCCAACTTCATTGCCCTGGCCGAAGGCACCAGAGACTGGACCGACCCCGTTACCAACAAAAAGCAGCACAACAAGCCGCTCTACAACGGCACTATCTTCCATCGCGTAATTCCCGAGTTCATGATTCAGGGCGGTGACCCCGCAGGCACGGGCATGGGCGACCCCGGCTATCAATTTGATGATGAGATCGATCCCAATCTGAACTTCGACGTGCCCGGCCGTATGGCCATGGCCAACTCCGGCCCCAACACCAACGGCAGCCAATTCTTCATCACCGAAGCGGCCTACGATTCGCTCGACCAGCACTACACCCTCTTCGGCCAGTGCGACGACGCCAGCGTCGAAGTGGTCAAGGCCATTGCCCGTGTTCCGCGCAATAGCGACGACAAGCCAATCACGCCGGTAGTGCTGAAGAAGGTGACCATCGTGCGCGAGGGCCAGCCGCTGCCGCCCGCACCAAACGCCGCGCCCACGCAGTAGTCTTCTTCATTTGATCCAACAAGCCGGGTGTCCCAGGTCCGGATTTTCGGACCTGGGAGTCCGCAAACCACAGGAGCTTTACATGCCACTCGCAGCAGGAACCTACGCCGTCTTCACCACCACCGAAGGCAAGATCACCGTCCGGCTTTTTGAGTCCGATGCGCCCATCACCGTCAAGAACTTCATCGAGTTGGCCGAGGGCGCCAAGGAGTGGACCCACCCCACCACCCACAAGAAGTCCACTGACAAGCTCTTCCACGGCACCATCTTCCACCGCGTGATTCCCGACTTCATGATCCAGGGCGGCGACCCCACGGGCACCGGCATGGGCGGACCAGGCTATCGCTTCCAGGACGAGACCAAAGGCTCGCCGCACAGGTTCGACAAGGCGGGCAAGCTGGCCATGGCTAACAGCGGCCCCGGCACCAACGGCTGCCAATTCTTCATCACCGTCGCCCCCACTCCCCACCTCACCGGCAACCACACCATCTTCGGCGAAGTCGTCGAGGGTCAGGAGATCGTCACTAAAATCTCGTTGGTTCCACGCGGCGGCCAGGACAAGCCCAAGACGCCTGTGGTGCTGGAATCCGTCGTCATCGAGCGCGTCGGTTGAAGTTCTTTCACGGTTACTGAACCTTGGGAAACCACAAACCTCTACCACCCGGTGTCTTCCCATCCTCACAACCCTGGGTGCCCCAGGTCCCGATTTTGGGACCTGGGAAGCCACAGACCCTATGCGTGAAGCGCGGCTGCCCCACCGCAGGTGGCTTGCGGATAATTCCCCATCCGGCGCGCAGAATCAAAACATGAGATTGCACTCCAGCTAGCCCCTGATCCCTGATCCCTGATCCCTGTTCTGCCGTACCCCACCCCCTTAGGCTATGGAGGCCATCTTTTGACCTTTCCATTGTTTATAACTTGCATGAAATCAATTGCTTGTAACTTTTTCCCATTGACTGATTGGTAACTTCAAACCCTCGATTTTGCTCATTTTTTGACAAATATGTAGCCGTTTTGAGCCAAAAAGGAGCCGAATTTAACCCGGGACGGCCGCTTTTTCGCCGTCAGGACAGGCTCATGTTAAAGTGAGCGGCAGCCAGGGAGCATCGATGAAGCACGATCTTGCAGCCTCTATTTCCGGCATCACCGCTAAGCGGCGGATCGCTTTGCTTTGCTTTTTTTTAATCGCTGGCACTGCTCTTTCGCAGAACGGCCAGTCTGTCGCGGCGAATCAAAGACAACCGAAGGTAACCGTCCCCGTGCTCCTCGTCAGCGACATTCACTTCGAGCCGTTTTGGGATCCGGCAAAAGTTCCGCAACTCGCCGCCGCGCCGGTGAGCGAGTGGAATCTCATCCTTTCCGCGCCGTCATCTCCCGATCAGCAGCAACGTTTTGCGTCATTGCAGCAAGCCTGTCATGCCCGCGGAGCCGACACTTCCTTTGCGCTCTTCGACTCCAGCGTGAAGGCCATGCGCAGCCACGCTGCCGGCGCAAAGTTCGTCGCCATGAGCGGCGATCTCATCTCCCACGCATTTCAATGCAAATTCACCACGCTGTTCCCTGACTCCACGACAGCCGCCTACACGGCGTTCGTCGAGAAAACGCTGGACTATGTGATAAACGAGTTAGATAAATCCTTTCCCAATCTTCCCGTCTATGTAGCTATGGGGAACAACGACTCCGATTGCGGCGACTACCGGCTCGATGCCCACAGCGATTTTCTTCGAGTTACCGGCAAGGAAGTCACCAGGAACTTTCCCGCATCCGAGCGCCCGGCCGCTGAAGAGAGCTTCGCAGCCGGAGGCTATTACAGCGTCACTCTGCCCGCACCCATCGAGAATACGCGGCTACTGGTTCTGAACGATATCTTCATGTCGAGCAACTACGCCACCTGCGCGGGCAAACCCGATCCTGGCGCGGCAGAATCACAGCTTATCTGGCTCCGTCAGCAACTCGCCGAGGCCCGCGCCAATAAACAAAAAATCTGGGTCATGGGCCACATTCCGCCGGGAGTTGATCTGTACTCAACAGCTTCACGAATGGTGGATGTTTGCGGCGGACGGAGTCCCGTGATGTTTCTGGCATCGGAGAAACTAGCGGACGTGTTAGCAGAGTATGGCGATGTAGTCGAGTTAGCTATCTTCGCGCACACGCACATGGATGAACTGCGCCTTCTGAAGGCCGAGGGCCAGGGTGCGTCAGCAGGGAAGGGCGTCGCGGTCAAGTTAATTCCGTCCATCTCGCCCATCCACGGAAATCATCCGTCTATAACTCTCGCCCAGGTCGATCCCTCAACGGCCGCGCTGGTGGACTACAAGGTATTCGCCGTGTCGAATCAGACCGGCGTTGATGCCAAATGGGATGAAGAATACGATTTCGCGCGCAGCTTCCACCAAGCGGAATTTACATCGTCTTCCGTAAGTCAGCTCATCGCCCGATTTGCAGCGGACCCCGTCGCGAAGGTCCAGACCAGCCAGAGTTACATAGAAAATTTTTCGGTTGGTTGCGCTTCACCCCTGCTTCGACTGGCTTGGCCGCAGTATGTTTGCACGCTGTCAAATTACACAGCGGAATCATTCAGATCGTGCGCCTGTCCTGCCCGGCCGTGAATGGGCCGACTCGGCGATAAGTCGAATCTCCCTACTCCGTCGTGCCGCATAGCCCTAGAATGGCCTCGCCAAATCGTTCGACCTTGGCCGGCCCCATCCCACTGATTTCCAATAACTGCTTAGGATTGACCGGTCGCGCCTGTGCCACAGCCGCCAGCGTTCGGTCGTGCAGCACCATGAAGGCCGGTAAACCCAGCCGTTTTGCCTCAATCGCGCGCCATTCCTTCAACTGCGCCGCCAGAGCTTCTCCAGCCGCTGTCAGTTTGATCGGGCTAGAGTCCTCAGCCTTCGCGCTCGTTGCCTTTACTCGCTTCGCGGCCGCCGGCCGTCTTCCGAACTCCTCCACCACTCCATCGCTGATCAGCAACTCGACCGGTGAACTCGCTCGCAATTCCAGCCCGGACTCGGTCAGCCGCACTTTGCGATAGCGCCTTACCTCTCCGTCCTTCTCGTACTCAGCCTCTTCAATCTCGATAAGCCCGGCCCGCGTCATCGCGTTCAACAGCCCGTCAAACTCGCTCCGGCTCATTTTGCCGGCATGGTCGAGATTGCGTTGCAGCGCTCCTGCCGCTTTGTAATCCACTGTCCGCAACTCATCGGCAATCGCTTGCATCAATTCCCGCTCGGCCGCCGTGGGACGCCGAAACTGCCTCAGCACCGCTCCCGCCGGATCGCACACATCGCAGATTCCGCATGGCCGGCTGGCGTCTTCCACATCGCCAAAGTGCCGCACCAGCGCCCCCATCCGGCACTCGGTAGAAGTGGTGAACCGGAGCACTTTCTCGAACTGCTCGGCGCGATACTGCGCCTGTACCGCGTAAGTCTTCTTCCATCCCGGACCGCCGGCGGTTACATTGCCGCCAAAATCCACCAGCGCCCCGCCGTGAATCGCCAGCTTCTCGAGAGCTTTGTCGAATTCTTCCTCACCAAGTTTTGACGCCGCGCGCAGTTCGTCCACGGGTTGAGAGTTCTCACCAAGAGCGCGAAAAACCTGCTGCAAATGGTCCACTGGCGGATAGTCGCGGTTCAGGAAAAAATCGCGCATTCGCTGGTCGGCATAGCTGTGCATCAGATAGGTCCGGCTCTGCTCCCCATCGCGTCCGGCGCGGCCAATCTCCTGGTAATAGCCTTCGAGCGTGGCCGGCAGCCCGGCGTGAATCACGGTGCGAATGTTGGCCTTGTCGATGCCCATGCCGAAGGCGATCGTCGCCACCACCACTTCCAACTTACCGGCCTGGAATGCGGTCTGCACACGCTCTCGCGTGGCCGCGTCAAGCCCCGCATGATAAGCCGCCGCCGGAATCCTGCCGGCCTTATTTGTTTTGGTTGCCGACAACTCCCCGGCCAACATCTCGGCCCCCTTGCGCGAGGTGGCATACACAATGGCCGGCCGCCGTGCAGCATCAGCCAACAAGCCGCAGATCGCTCCCGGCCGCTCCGGCATGGGAAGCTCCACCACCTCAATCGCCAGATTGTCTCTCCGGAAGCCGTGAATGAACTTTGCCGGCTTGACCATCCCCAATTGCGTCAGGATGTCGGCCTGGACTGAAGGAGTGGCTGTGGCAGTGAGCGCCAGCACCGGCGCAGGCCTCAGCGCGGGAAGGTACTGCCCGATCATCCGGTAGTCGGGCCGGAAGTCATGTCCCCACTGCGAAATGCAATGCGCCTCGTCAATGGCGATCAGCGCAGGTTTGCGCTTGGCCAGCATTTCTCCAAAGCCCGGCACACGCAGCCGCTCCGGCGCAATGAACAAGAATTGCAAGCTCCCATTCAGATAATCCACGCAAGCCTGCCGCGCCACGGTTCTGTCGAGGCCAGAGTGAATCCGCCCCACGCGCAGGCCCAGCGCCGTGAGCTTGGCCGCCTGGTCTTCCATCAGCGCAATCAAGGGCGAGATCACCAGCGCCGTGCCTCCCAAGGCGAGCGCAGGCAACTGGTAGCAGAGCGACTTGCCAAACCCCGTCGGCATCACCAGCAGCAGGTCGCGCCCGTCGATTGCCGCGCGGCAGACCGCCTCCTGATTTGCCCGGAACCGAGCAAATCCGAAGACAGAGCGCAACAGCTCCGCAAGCTCAACCGGTTCGGCCATCGCATTCGAATTGTGAAGAGTCGTCAAAAGGGAGAACGTCCGAGGCGCAAAGATGCAAGAATGTTCGAAGCACTTCTTTCAACTTTACAGGAGGAAGGGTCTCGCCCGCGCATGCGGCGAATGGGAAGCAGTTTTTTGGATAATCAAGACAAAACAGTGACATCTTCGAGCGCAATGTGTTGAACCCTGATAGCATTTTCCGAGTCCAATCAGAGTGGCGCCGGTACAGGAACACAAAGGAGCAGGCATGACGACCGCACATATCAATCGCATTGCGACGGCCGTTCCTCAACACGATGTCCACCAGGCATTCATCGATTTTGCGACGAACTTGCTCCCCGAGGGCACGTCCCGCCGCCTCTTTGGCCGCATGGCGCGCTTGTCGGCGATAGGGCACCGCTACTCGTTCGTCAACCCCATAACCAATGAAGACGGCTCATGGAAAGATGAGGAGCAAATCTATGTGCCGGACAACTTCCCCACGACCGCGCGCCGCATGGAGCTATTCGAGCGCTTCGCCCCGCAGTTGGCTCACACCGCTCTTGACAAGCTCTCGCTGACTGTATCGGAACGGCAAGCCATCACGCACGTAATCGTCACCTCCTGCACCGGGCTTTACGCGCCGGGGTTGGACTTCGAGGTAGTCAACCATCTTGGGCTTTCGCCGTCCGTCGAGCGAACCATGATTGGCTTCATGGGCTGCTACGCCGCCATCAACGCCCTCAAGTCCGCGCATCATATTATTCGCTCGGAACCCGATGCGACGGTGCTCGTGTTGAACCTGGAACTCTGCTCGCTGCACTTTCAGGAGACCCATGAGTTGGAGCAAGTGCTCTCATTTCTGGTCTTTGCCGACGGCTGCGCTGCCTCTCTGGTGAGCGCGCAGCCAAAGGGACTCGCCATTGATAGCTTTCTGGCGCTTACCATCCTCCAGACAAGCCATCTGATTACATGGCGCATTGGCAAGCTTGGATTCGACATGTATCTCTCCGGCGAGGTTCCAGGAGAAATCGGCCGCGCCCTCAAGGAATCTGGCCGTCAGATCACGCGAGGAAAGGAACCGTCATCGATCGGCCTTTGGGCGGTGCATCCGGGAGGCCGCTCGATTCTCGACTCTGTAGAGAAAGGTCTCGGCCTGCCCTCCGATGCGCTCTCTTACTCACGCGATATTCTGGCGCGATGCGGCAATATGTCCTCTGCAACCGTGATGTTCGTGTTGCAGCAGGTGATGGAACGCGCGCAGGCGGAGCAACACGGTTGCGCCATGTCCTTCGGGCCGGGACTCACTGCGGAGACGATGCTCTTTCATGCCGTATAACGCACCAGATTTCCGCCACCGCGCCCAGCTCACCGAAATGATGGATGAGCCTTGCAGCCGCGAGCAGTTGCGCGCCTGCCTTCGCGACCTCGCCCTGACAAACCGCCTGACCATGGCTTATCGTCCTCTGTTGCGCTGGCTTGATACGCTCAAAATCACGCAGCCGCGCCTCGCAGACCCGCTTCATATTCTCGACGTCGGCTGCGGTTATGGTGACTCGCTGCGCCGCATCGAGCGATGGGCAAAGCGCCGCGGCATCGCCGTCGGATTGACTGGTATCGACCTCAACCCGGACGCCACAGTCATTGCCGCCGATGCAAGCCCTGCCGAAAGCGCAATCCAATGGGTCAGCGCAAATGTCTTCGATTACACCCCGCGGCAACCCATTGATCTCGTCGTCAGTTCGCTCTTCACCCATCATCTTGACGAAGACGACATTGTTCGATTTCTGCGATGGATGGAGCGGCACGCGCAGATTGGCTGGTTCATCAACGATCTTTCTCGCGCGCCTTTCCCCTACCATTTCTTCCGCATCTTCTCCAAACTGGCCCGGCTTCATCCCTTTGTTCAGCACGATGGCCCTGTCTCCATCGCTCGAGCCTTTCGTCCGGCAGAGTGGCGAGACCTGTGCGCTGCCGCCGGCCTCGGCCTTCAGGACGTGCAGATCCAAAGCTTCAAACCCGCGCGTCTGTGCGTCGCCCGGCGAAAACCGCAGGCAAAAGAGGAGCCACAATGACCGCCCCGCGCCAGGTTGATAATCTCGTCATCGGGGGCGGTCTCGCGGGCTCCATGCTTGCCATTCGCCTTGCCGCCGCCGGCCGCCGCGTCACGCTTCTTGAAAAAGAGCGCACCGCGCATCACAAAGTCTGCGGAGAGTTTCTCAGTCCTGAAGCCGTGGAGTATCTCCATCAGGCCGGAGTTGAGCCGCTCACTCTCGGCGCTGCGACGGTCCGCCATCTGCGCCTCTCGTCAAAACAGCGCGTCGTAGAAGCAGAGCTGCCATTCACGGCGCTTTCGCTTTCCCGCTACGTTCTCGACGAGTTCATGCTTTCGCGCGCCACCGCGAGCGGCTGCAATGTGGAGCGCGGCGCCTTTGTTGAAGCGCTTACAACCCAAGGCCAGACGGCGATTGCCGAGCTTCGCGGCGGCAGCTCCGTGTGCGCTCACACCGCGTTTCTCGCCAACGGCAAACATGATCTCCGCGGATGGGATCGCTCCCCCGCCAAACAAGCCGATCTAATCGGATTCAAGATGCACTGGCAACTGTCGCCAGCCCAAACCAGCGCGCTGAGGGACTTCATAGAGATTTTTCTTTTTCCCGGAGGATACGGAGGACTCTCGCTCGTCGAACGGGAAGTGGCCAATCTATGTTTGGTCGTCCGCCGCGCTTCGCTGCCCAGAGGATCGGGATGGGCCACGCTCCTTGCAGCCATCCTCGACGAGAATCGCCACCTGCGCCGTCTTCTGCAAGACGCGAGGCCATTATGGCAGCGGCCATTGGCCATCTCTCCAATTCCTTATGGCTATCATGCGGCACGGCCCGGCAGCTTATGGTGTATCGGCGATCAGGCAGCGGTCATCCCCTCATTCACCGGAGACGGCATGTCGATCGCCCTTCACAGTGCATCTCTTGCAGCACAGATGTACCTGGACGGCGAAAGCGCGGCCCACTATCACCGTACCCTCCGCGCACAACTAAGCCGCGGAATGTCTCTTGCCACGCTGCTCTCCCGTGCAATGGTGACCCGTCCCGGCAACAATCTGATGCCCTTAGCCCTCTCCGCCTTCCCAAATGCCATGCGATGGATCGCCGCCTCCACCCGCATTCCAGAGCAAGCGCTACTTACGCTTCCGGTAGTATTGCCCACGATCCCGGCGTCCGGCTTATCTACACGGGCATTCTGAAAGACCGTTTGCAGACAGCTTCGGCCGGGTACGCTCACGCGCATCCGGCCGAAGCCAGGCAGGGAAGCCGCCACATCTCTTATCAGTCCCCGTGAACCAGTTCGCCCATCGGTTGCGCGGAGGCTGTTGAGGTCTTGAGGTCGAAGCGATCCAGGTTCATCACCTTGCTCCAGGCCGCCACAAAGTCATTCACAAACTCCTGCCCGGAGTCGGCGCACGCATAGAATTCCGCGAGGGCCCGGAGCTGAGAGTTCGAACCGAAGACAAGATCGACTACGGTGCCCGTCCACCTGAGCTCGCCGCTCGCCCGATCCCGCCCCTCAAGTACGCCTTCAGAAGCAGCGGACTTCTGCCACTTCGTGTTCATGTCGAGGAGATTGACGAAGAAATCATTGGTCAATGTTCCGGGCCGTTTGGTGAAAACGCCATGTTCGGACTGCCCGAAGTTTGCATTCAGCGCACGCAGGCCACCGATCAGAACCGTCATTTCAGGAGCCGTCAGCGTGAGCAGGTTCGCCCGATCCACCAGCAGTTCAGCCGCAAATTCCTCGTGTCCCTTGCGGAGGTAATTGCGGAAACCGTCCGCGGTCGGCTCGAGTACGGCAAACGAGGCTATATCGGTTTGCTCCTGCGACGTGTCCGCGCGCCCCGGCGAGAAGGGAACCTTCACCGCGTGTCCGGCCTTTTTCGCAGCTTCCTCGACGGCTGCTGAGCCGCCCAGAACGATCAGGTCAGCCAACGAGACCTTCTTTCCACCGGATTGGGCGCCGTTGAAATCTTTCTGGATCGCTTCCAAAGCCTGAAGAATCTTCGCCAGTTCGGCCGGCTGGTTGACTTCCCAATCCTTTTGCGGCGCAAGGCGAATGCGCGCCCCGTTGGCCCCGCCGCGCTTGTCGCTGCCGCGGAACGTCGCAGCCGATGCCCAGGCCGTAGTGACCAGTTGGGAGATGGAAAGACCGGATGCGAGGATTTTGGCCTTCAGGGCCGCAATATCCTTCTCATTGATCAATATGTGATCCACTGCGGGAACGGGGTCCTGCCAGATCAGCGGCTCCTTGGGAACGAGCGGACCAAGATAGCGGGTGTGCGGACCCATGTCGCGGTGGGTGAGTTTGAACCAGGCCTTGGCGAAGTCGTCTGCCAACTCCTGCGGATTCTCGAGATAGTGCCTTGAAATCTTCTCGTAGACGGGGTCCATTCTCAGGGAGAGATCCGTGGTGAGCATGGTGGGGGCATGCCGCTTCTTGGGGTCGTGAGCATCCGGCACGGCATCGGCTGCCGCTCCGCCTTTGGGTTTCCATTGCTGGGCACCGGCAGGACTCTTGGTGAGTTCCCATTCATAGCCAAAGAGGTTTTCCAGGTAGTTGTTGTCCCACTTCACCGGGTTGGTGGTCCATGCGCCCTCGAGGCCGCTGCTGATGGTGTCCACGCCTTTGCCGCTGCCAAAACTGTTTTTCCAGCCCAGGCCTTGCTCTTCGATGGGAGCGCCTTCGGGTTCGCGACCGACATACTTGTTCGGATCGGCAGCGCCATGTGTCTTGCCGAAGGTGTGTCCACCGGCGATGAGGGCAACTGTCTCTTCGTCATTCATCGCCATGCGCGCGAACGTCTCCCGAATATCCCGCGCCGCGGCGACTGGATCCGGCTTGCCATTGGGTCCTTCCGGATTCACATAGATCAAGCCCATCTGAACAGCGCCGAGAGGATTGTCAAGCTGACGGTCGCCCTTGTAGCGTTCGTCCCCCAGCCACTTGCCCTCGGATCCCCAATAAGTGTCGTCCGGCTCCCAGATGTCCTCGCGCCCGCCGCCGAAACCGAAGGTCTTCAATCCCATCGACTCCAGCGCCACGGTACCAGCGAGAACAATCAGGTCGGCCCAGGAGAGTTTCTGGCCGTACTTTTGCTTGATGGGCCAGAGCAACCGGCGCGCCTTGTCGAGGCTCACATTGTCCGGCCAACTGTTGAGGGGAGCAAATCGCTGCGCTCCGGAGCCCGCGCCGCCGCGACCATCGGCGATACGATAGGTGCCTGCGCTATGCCACGCCATACGGATGAAGAACGGCCCATAGTGGCCGTAGTCCGCAGGCCACCAGTCCTGCGAGGTCGTCATCAAGGCACGGAGGTCCATGATCACGGCATCCAGGTCGAGGCTCTTGAACTCCTCGGCGTAATTGAATGTCTCGCCCATGGGATTGGGAAGTGGCGAGTGCTGGTGCAGGATCTTGAGGTTCAGTTGATTGGGCCACCAGTTCGCGTTCGTTGGGCTTCCTGCCGCTGTGTGCTTCAGAGCGCCGTTTGAAAACGGGCATTTTGCATCGCCTGACATGGCGTTCTGATCGTCGACTATGGGTGGTCCGGGGGTCTTTGTTTGGTCGTCAGACATGAGTGCATCTCCTTGGTTTCCGTGTGAATGATCCGCGTGAATCTTCTGTCTCAACGCAGGTCTTCGGTATGCAAATTGCGAGGCAACGAGGCATTCCCCGGTGCAATAGTACTCCCCTTTTCGTTAAGCTATACCCTTTGTAGCGATAAGAAACATCAATTGTTTCTACGATGACGATTTGTTTGGTCTATGATGTTCTCAGGCGGCATCTGGGACGGACAATGAATCTTCAGGAACTTCGCTATTTTGTTGCTGTCGCTGAACTCCGACACTTTGGGCGGGCAGCCGAGGCCTGCAACGTGAGCCAGCCGACGCTGAGCAGCCAGATTCGCAAGTTGGAAGATGAACTGGGAGTAACCCTGCTGGAGCGGACCAACAAGCGTGTGGATATTACGCCGGTGGGCAGCCAGATTCTGGTTCATGCGCAGCGGGCTCTGGCTGAAGCCGGGCAGATGGAAGCGGTGGCGAGGGCGGCGCGCGACCCGCTGGTGGGCCCGTTGAAGTTAGGCGTGATTCCCACGCTGGCGCCTTACCTGATGCCGCTGATTCTTAACTCCTTGCGGCAGGCGTATCCGGGGCTGACCATTGAGTTGTGGGAGGATCAGACCCGTTCGCTGATCGATGGGTTGCGGAACCACCGCTTGGATGCGGCGCTGCTGGCTACGCCTGCCGATGCGCCGGAGATTACCGAGATTGCGCTGTTTGAGGAGCACTTGTTGGCCGCGCTGCCTCTCGACCACCGTCTGGCCGGGGAAGAATCGATCAGCGAGGAGGCTCTCGCCGACGAATTGCTGGTGCTGGCTGACGGCCACTGTCTGGCCAACCAGGCGCTGGCCGCCTGCGGAGCAAAGCACGGCGCGGCTCGGAGTGGGCTGCAAGGCTCCATGCAGGCCGCAACCCTGGAGACGCTGGTGAACCTGGTGGCGGCGGGCTATGGGACTACTCTGATTCCGGCCCTGGCCGCGGACTCGCTCGTGGCACGCGGCATTGTTCTCCGGCCGCTCACCGGGCAATCATCCAGGACAATTCGCCTCGCGAGCCGGCCGGGTTTCCCGCGTCCCCAGGCGCTGCGCGCTCTCGAAAAAGTGATCCGCAAAGCAGTGGGTTCGGCTCTGGGCCAGGGTTGCAAGAGCGGGCCTCCGGCTGTGCAAAAGGCGAATAAAACTCGCTAATAAATCTTATTTTTGTGGCCCATTCTGGGGAATTTATAGGAACTCGAATTCCGGCCTCCCTTATCCACAAAATCCGCTGCCCGCGCCGTTGACCCTGCCGTTCAGGGTCCGTAGAGTCTGTAATCGGAGGGCAATTTTTCCCGCGTGCTCGCGGGTTGCCTGCTGAAGTGGAATCGTATTGCACCAAAGCCCCTACACCCCGGAGTTCAAATGCTGAAACTAAAGAAGATTCACATCCTCGGCTTCAAAAGCTTTTGCGACCGCACGGAGGTGACCGTGGCGGGAACAGGCATTGCCGTGGTGGTGGGGCCGAACGGGTGCGGCAAGTCGAACATCCTTGACGCCGTGAGCTGGGTGCTGGGCGAGCAAAGCGCCAAGACCTTGCGCGGGACGCATATGCAGGACGTGATCTTTGCCGGAACCCGCGAGCGCAAGGCGCTGGGCATGGCGGAGGTGACGCTGACCATGGTCGATCCCGAGGCTTACGAGGGGCCGGTGCCCGTGGAGCCGCAGGTCACAATCGACCACGAAAGCCCCACTGATTGGGACGAAGAAGAAGCACGACGCGCGCGAGCCGCCGAAGTCGAGGAGATTATCGCCAACGAGCAACCCGGCCAAGTGCTCGACGACGAGGCCGCCGAAGGGCCCGAACCGCCGCAGACATTCACCACCGGCGAGGGTCCGCAGGCGGTGGTGCTCAAGATTCGCCGCCGCAAATTCCAGCGCACGCCGCAAAAAGGCGAGATCGTGATTACCCGCCGCCTGTTCCGCACCGGCGAGAGCGAGTATCTGCTGAACGGCAAGCTGTGCCGGCTGCGCGATATTCAGGACATCTTCATGGGCACGGGCCTGGGACCGGAGAGCTACGCCATCATCGGGCAGGAGCGCGTCGGCCAACTGCTCAGCTCCAAGCCGTACGACCGGCGGGCCATCATCGAGGAAGCGGCGGGGATTACGCGCTTCAAGAACAGGAAGCGGCTGGCCGAGTTGCGCCTGGAGAGCGCCAAACAGAACCTGGCGCGCGTGGACGACATTTTTGAAGAAGTCACACGGCAGATGAACAGCCTGAAGCGTCAGGCGTCGAAGGCTGAGCGCTTCGCGGCTGTGCGCGACGAACTGCGCGGCCGACTGCGCGTGGTGCTGGCCAGCCGCATGGCGCTGATGGACGCCGATCAGGCAAGGCTGGGGCGTGAGATCGCCGCCCTGACCGAGCGGATCAATGCGTCTTCGGCGGGAATCGAGGAGCGGGAAGGCAGTCAGCACACCCTCACCGAGCGGGGCTACCAGTTGGATGGCGAGGGCCAGGAGGCGCAGAATCGCGCCAACACCGCGGCTGTCGAGCTGGAGCGGGCCGCGGCGCGGGAACGCGCCAATACTGAGCGCGTGGCCGAGCTGGAGACGCGCATTGCCACGGCCGGCGCCGAGTTGGAGCAGACGCGGGCGCAGTTGAGCGGGATTGCCGAGGAGCGGACGCAGCAGAAGTCATTTCTGGAGACGGCAGCTGAAGAGGCCCGCGCCTTTCGCCAGCAGGTGGAGACGCGCCAGCAAGAAGCGCGCACTGCGGCCGAAGAAGTTTTTGCCGCGGAAAGGGAACTGGAAGCCAGCCGCCGCCACGCCATGCATCTGTTGACACTGGCAAGCAACGCACGCAACCACACTGCCCAAGGCGAAGAGAGCCTGGCAGCCTTGGAGCACGAGGCGGAGCGGCTGGAAACCGAGATGGCCCAGGCGCGGAACGAGCTTGAAAATCTGGGCGCGCAGAGCGGAGAAGCAAAACTGCGCTTCGCGTCCGCTGCGGAGGCGCTCAAGCGGCTGGAGGGCGAGATTGCGTCGTTGCGCGAAACTCTGCAGACCCGTCGCGCCGAGGAAAATGCGCTGCGCGCGCGAGCCAATCAACTGCGTGGCGAACTTGCCACTGCCGCCGGACGCCGCGACGCACTGCAATCGCTGATTCGCAACCACGGCTACTCCACCGACACGGTGCGCCGGCTGCTGAAGCCGGGCGCTCTGGCGGAAGGCATGGCGCCGGTGGGCACGCTCGCTGATTTTTTGGAGGTGAGCGGCGAGCATGAAGGCGTTGTGGATGAGTTCTTGCGCGAGGAGCTAAATTATGTGGTGGTGGAGAGCTGGGTAGCTGCCGAACAAGGCGTCCGGCTGCTCAAGTCCGGCGTGGATGGCCGCGCCACGTTTTTGATCCACCCTGCCGAGCAAGGCGGACTTTTTGCGGAGGACAACACTACCATCACCGCACCCGGTGTGATTCCGCTGAAGGATTCGATTCGCGTCCTGAACGGTTTTGGGCGGCCGCTGGAGTCGATTCTGCCCAAGCTCAAGCACGGTTATCTGGCGGAAGACTCCAGCCAGGCGCAGCAGCTGGCCGCGCAGTATCCCTATGCCTATTTTCTTACGCCGGAGGGCGAGTGCTTTCACAACGCGACGGTGACCGGCGGCAAGCCGGCCAGCGAAGGCCCTCTGGCGCTGAAGCGCGAGTTGCGTGTGACCGAAGGCAGCCTTGCCAGGCTGGAAACCGGATTAACGCAAGCGGAGGCCGAAGCCTCGGCATTGAGCAAGGCCATCGAAGAGCTGGCCGCGCAACTGGAAGCGCGCAGCGAAGAGCGGCGGCTGGCTGAGCGCGACACCGCCGACCAAGGCGCATCGCTCAAGCAGATGGACTCTGAAACGCAGCGCGTGGCGCGGCGCTTCGAGGAGTGGACGGCGCAGGCCACGCGCAACAAGGAAGCGCGCGAGGCCAAGCGGAGCGCAATCGACGAAAAACGCGAGGAGATGCTTCGCCTCGAAGCCGAGCACCGGGCGGCCGAAGCTGCTCTCGATGAGTTGCAGGCGCAGTTAGCCTTGCTCCGCGAGAAGCGCGAGGGCTTGCAGCAGGAGGCGGCGCAGGTAACCGCCGAACTGGCCGGTCTGGAAGAGCGCAGGCGCGGAGCCGAAGCTGCTTTCCAGCGCATCGACCGGCTCCACGCCGACTTGGACCGCCGAGTTCAATCAATTGACCAGCAGCGGACCGAGGCCAGTGCGGAACGCGAGCAGCGCATTAAAGAGAGCGCCGAACTGGCCCAGCGCGAGAAGGAGTTGACAGCCGGGCGCGCCGAGGCGCTGGCCCAGGCGCAGACGCTGACTGCACAGGCGCAGGTCCTCCGCCAGCAACTGGCGACCATGGAATCCGAACTCAAGGGCGGGCGTGCCGCGCTCGACCAGTTGCGCGAAGATCGCGCCAGCCGTTCGAGCGAAGTGGCCAGGCTCGGCGCCGACCTGGAACACCTAGAGGCAAGCTGCCTCGCCGAGGTGAATCTTGAGGCCGCCGCGTTGCGCTCCGATGCGCTCATCGAGCGTCTGGCTGGAGAGCCGCTGACCGTCGAAGAGGAGACTTGCCGCGGCCTGCGCCAGCGCATCGAGCAGATGGGTCCGGTGAACATGATGGCGCTCGACGAGTATAAGGAGACCGCCGAACGTCACGGCTTCCTCGACACGCAGCGCACGGACCTGATGGAGTCGATTGAGAACACCCAGCAGACCATCAAGGAGATCGATCTGATCTCGCGCACCAGGTTTGACGAGGCCTTTGCCCGCATCAACGAGAACTTCGCTCTCGTCTTTGCGCGCCTCTTCCAAGGCGGTCAGGCCTTTCTCCGCCTTACGGACATGGAGAATCAGGCCGAGAGCGGGTTGGACATCGTGGCTTCGCCTCCCGGCAAGAAGCTGCAAAATGTGCTGCTGCTCTCCGGCGGCGAAAAGTCGCTAACCGCGCTGGCACTTCTGGTGGCCATCTTCCAGTTCAAGCCGAGCCCCTTCTGCGCGCTCGACGAAGTGGACGCGGCGCTGGATGAGACAAACGTGGGCCGCTTCTCCGACCTGATGCACGTCCTGAGCAGGGACACACAATTCCTGGTGGTCACCCACTCCAAGCGCATGATGCAATCGGCCGACATGATCTACGGCGTTACCATGCAAGAGCCCGGCGTCTCCAAGGTGGTAAGCGTGCGCCTCGCCGGACGCGAACAGCAGCGGGCTTCGGCGTAAAGTCCCGCAAACCGCCTTGCCACGGCCCCGCCTGCAATGGGAAAGATGGTCAAACGTTGAGTGCGACGTGGCGTACCTGGCTGTGAAATCCAAGGCGCGCTTGCTGCACGAAGCTATGGTCTGCACTTGATGGGAGAACTGCCACAATAGCATCATTTGTAATCAAACAAGGGCCAGGCGCAGGATGCATCGAGATGTATCCGCAAGCCGCTGGCGCACAGCGATTCACCGGCGAAAAAACGAGTACCGTAAAGAAGCGGGGAACGAAACACCATGGGGCTGAATGGATACGATGTTGCCGTGATCGTGTTGTACCTGGCCTGCGTCACGGCCTTCGGAATGCACTTTAAGAAGAAGCAGAGCACGATCAAGGGCTACTTCCTGGCCGAAAAGACGATTCCGTGGTGGGCCATCTCCCTGTCGATTGTTGCCGCGGAGACCAGCACGCTGACCATCATCAGCGTCCCCGGCATGGCCTACGAGCAGGATTTCCGCTTCCTTCAGTTAGTCATCGGCTACATGATCGGGCGCGTCGTCATCAGCCTGCTGCTGATTCCGCATTACTTTCGCGGCGACCTGGTTACGGCATATCAACTCATTGAACGGCGCTTCGGGCAAAGGCTGCGCTCGCTCACCGCCGGCTTGTTCCTGCTGACGCGCGCCGCAGCGGATGGCGTTCGCGTCTTCGCTATCGCCATCGTGGTGGGCATCGCGCTCTCCGGGCTTCTGCACGGCTACAGCGACCTGGGACGCGATGTCACGGCCATCGCCATCGTCATCATCCTCACCCTGCTCTACACCTTCAAGGGCGGCATGGCGACCGTGATTTGGACCGACGTTGTGCAATTGTCCGTCTATCTGACCGGAACCGTGATCGGCCTGTTCACCATCGCGCATCTGGTTCCGGGCGGCTGGCACGCCGCCTACGCCATGGCTGCGGCCGCGGGCAAGTTCCACGTCTTTTATTTCGGCTGGAACTTCTACGCAAAATACACTTTCTGGTCTGGCGTTATCGGCGGCGCCTTCCTCACCACGGCCAGCCACGGCACCGATCAGTTGATCGTGATGCGGTTGCTGGCGTCGCGCAGCGAGCGCTATGCAAAGATGGCGCTGGTGGCCAGCGGCGTGCTGGTGTTCTTCCAGTTCGCACTCTTTCTGATGATAGGCGCTCTGCTCTTTGTCATGTACAAGCTGATCGCGCCGGCTGTGGCCTTTGCGCGCCCCGACGCTATCTATCCCACCTTTGTGGTCACGCGCATGCCGCACGGCATCAGCGGCTTGCTGATCTCTGCCATCCTGGCCGCGGCAATGTCCAACCTGAGCGCCTCGCTCTATTCGCTTTCCTCCACTACCATCATCGATTTCTACTCCAGATTCAATCCTGGCGTCACCGAGAAGCGCAAGATGTTTCTTTCTCGCATGGCAACCATCGGCTGGGGGATTGTGCTCTTTGGCCTGGCGATTGTTGTCCGGCAGAGCGGCCAAAAGGTGCTGGAGATAGGCCTGTCCATCGCTTCAGTGGCTTACGGATCGCTGCTCGGAGTCTTCATGCTGGGCGTTCTCACCCGCAGAGCTTCCGAGAGCGGCGCCATGGTCGGAATGGTATGCGGCTTTATCCTGAATATCTTCCTGTGGCAGTTCACCGGGGTTCCGTATACCTGGTACGTGCCGCTGGGCAGCATTGTCACGTTTACTATCGGCTACGGCGCCAGCTTCTTTCTGCGGCGGACCATGCCGGTTGAACCAGTTGCTGAAGTTCGAGCATAGGAGAGTAAATGGTGTTGAGTGATCTGAATACGGAACGGCAAAACCGCGCCTCCTCCGATCTGGACAAGTTGAGCGCGCTGGAGATTGCCACTCTGATGAATCGCGAGGATGCCAAGGTTTTGCGCGCCGTCCGCCAGGCGCTGCCGGAGATTGCCAAGGCCATTGACGTGGTTCACAACCGCCTAGCGAAGGGCGGCCGGCTGATCTACGTCGGCAGCGGCACCAGCGGTCGGCTCGGCGCGCTGGACGCCTCTGAGTGTCCGCCCACCTTCGGCGTCGATCCTTCCATGATCCAATACGTGATAGCCGGCGGCGAACGCGCACTGGCCAATGCCGCTGAGGCCAGTGAAGATTCGTCCCAGTTGGGCAAGAGCGACATGGCTGCGCGAAAGCCCGGCAAAAAGGATGTAATCGTGGGCCTGGCCGCCAGCGGCCGCACGCCCTATACCATTGCGGCCTTGAAATACGCTGCCAAAAAGGGCGCCGCCACCGTTGCCGTCATCTGCAATACCGGCTCGGAACTGGCCCGCGTTGCGCAGATTGCCATCGAGGCCGAGGTCGGCCCCGAAGTGTTAACCGGATCCACCCGCCTCAAGGCCGGTACGGCGCAAAAGCTCATCTGCAATATGCTCACCACCGGCGCAATGGCCCGCCTGGGATATGTCTACGGCAACCTGATGGTCAACCTGCACCTCAAGAATGAAAAGCTCATCGAGCGCGGAATTTCCATCGTGCAGCGCGTCGCCAAGGTAAACCGGACCGTTGCGCTGGCTACTCTGGAGGCAGCCGATATGAAGGTCTCCATTGCCCTGGTGATGCTCTGCGCCAAGGTCTCCAAGCCAGAGGCCAACCGCCGCCTCAAGCGCGCTCAAGGCAGTATTCGCAAGGCAATTGAAGCCTAGCCGGAGTCAGCTGGCGCACAGAGAAATGAAAAACCGCGGCATCGGGTCGGCCTATTAAGCGCTTCGGCCCCTGAAAATCATGCCCGGCAGGATGTTGAAGCCCATCGCTCCGTGGTCTTCTAGCCTTCGCGGAGCGCAGCGCTCTTCTCACGCAGCTGTTGCAACCTCATGAATTCCATGTATTTGTTGAGCGTATCGGACGACTTTGGTCAACATAGTGATTGGTATGTCTGACAATCGACCAAGGCTCCAATTACGATTAGTGGCGATTCGATTTAGCGTTGCGAATGTGGTTTATACTTGATTTCCCGGCTATGGGGAGTGTGCGTCTTCGGACGCACGGCTGCCCGGAATCCACCGCCCGGCGCGAATCAGTTGCCCGAAGGGGAAGGAACTGCCAACCACTTCTGGAATGCAAGGTTGAACACATGGGCGCGGGCACGGCTTCACGGGAAATTTTCGCCGGCTCTGTTTTTTGGCAGCTTGCCGAATGGCCAAGTGGTTCTTGCTGATAGGCCATCGGCAGCTCTTCGCCGCTGCCAGTTAACGCGGGACAACTTTTGGAGGAGGACACAAACATGATCATACGCAATCTTTGTACAATCAGGGCCTTGCGCAGCCTTTGCGCAGGCCAGGCGCGAATGCTTGGATTGTTACTGGTATTCGCGATGCTGCTGGGCGTTTCGCCACTAGTAGCTCAAACCATTACAGCCACCGTGCGCGGTACCGTCACCGACCCGGCTGGAGCCGTCGTCGCGGGAGCGAGCGTCACTGCCAGGAATGTTGACACAGGCGTCAAGACAAGCACCGTCACCAATCAGGACGGCGCCTATAACATTCAGTTTCTCCCCATCGGCACTTACACTGTCAGCGCGACTGGAGCGGGATTTGAAACTTCGACAGTTAGCCCGTTCGTTCTGCAGATCGACCAGATCGCAAAAATTGACATCAAGCTGAAGGTCGGATCGGTTTCGACCACGGTGGATGTAACCTCTGACACCTCTCCTCAACTGCAAACCCAGAGCGCTACGCTGGGAACTTCGATCAGCGCTACTGAGTTGGAAGGTCTCCCTCTGAGCGGGCTCAACTTCCAGTCGGCGGGTATGTTTGTACCCGGTTCGGTCAATCCCGACTATGCCGCTATGGGCGGTTCCAGCGGTACTGAGCGTGATACCAGTTCCGCCACCCAGCCGTCCTTCAACGGAAACCGCCAACAGGGCAACAACTACATCCTGGATGGCGTGGAAATCAATGAAACCATGAACAACCTGGTCGGTTACAACCCGGCCCCCGACGCGCTGCAAGAGATGCGCGTCATTACCGTGAATGCCGACGCCGAGTACGGTGACGTGAACGGCGGCGAAATGATCATGGTCACTAAGGGTGGAACGAACAAGTTCCATGGCAGCGTTTACGAATTGTATGAAGATCAGCAACTGACCGCCAACCTATGGAGTAATAACTATTCAAGTATTCCAAAGGGGAAGTTTGCGCAGAGCCAGTTCGGCGCTACCTTTGGCGGCCCGGTCAAGAAGAACAAGCTCTTCTTCTTTGGCGACTATGAAGGTTTCAGGAACCATGCGGCGGGCACCGGCTCGGCGAGCGTAGCGACTGCTCTCATGCGCACCGGCGATTTCTCCGAAGTCCTTACCGATAAGAACATTACGTTCTATAACCCGGCAGTCACATCTGTGAATCCCACAGGTGGAACCCTGCATGCCACGACTTACCTTAGTGGCAATCCGTCAGGCAACAATCCTGGGAGCGGAACTTGCCCCAATTCCGTCGCTAGTGGGCTTAACTGCATTACGGTTGTCAACCCCGTTGCGAAGTATCTGTTTGCACACCCGGAAATTTATCCGATGCCGAACTTCACACCTAGCAGTCTCCCTGATTCAGGGAACTATCATGGAACTTCCGGATCCGCAATTACTAACAATCAGGGCGATCTTCGCGTAGACTATACGCTCGATTCCAAGGACACCCTGATGGCCCGCTGGTCTATTGGCGAGGCCTACGATGTCACGACCAAGGCTGTTCTCCCCATCACTTTTCCCGCGGGCAACGACTATCCCACAAAGAGTGTTGTGGTCAACTGGGTACACGTGTTCTCTCCTGCGCTCGTCAATGAGTTCCGCGGAGGATTTACGCGGGTTCACTGGATTCAGGGCGCGCCCACGGATCCATCAGGCGAATTTGGTCTCAATGGCGACAAAGTCGTCGGCATTCCGCTGCCCAATCAACCGTTCTCCGGTTTCAGCGAGATGAACATTGCCACCTCGGAAAGCAACGTCGGAACCGCGGGTGCAGACACGACCTTCGTTGAAAACAACTTTGACTATGGTGACAACTTTACCTGGCAGCACGGGAAACACCTCACGAAATTCGGTGTCCAGGTTGTGCGCTACCAGCAGAACTTCTTCTACCCCGGCAACTATGGGACGATGGGAGAATTTGCGTACGACAACCTATTCACGGCCAACCCGAATGTGGCACATGCGGGCGGCTACGGATTCGCTGAAGTTGTTCTAGATACTGCCACTTGGTCAGCGATTGGCGGCGTCTCCGGTCCCGTTGGACAGCGCCAATATCGCGATGCGTATTATGTCCAGGACGACTGGAAGGTGAGCCAGAATCTCACCGTGAACCTTGGCGTGCGCTATGGATATGACCAGCCTATCTACGAGGTGAACAACAAGGAAGTCAACGTCGACATTTCCAATCCCGCTGCATGCACGGGAACTCCTAATCCATGTCTGGAGACTGCAGGAGTAAACGGCAACAGCCGCGCCCTTTACAATCCGTTTTACGGCGAGGTTATGCCGCGCTTAGGGTTTTCTTGGCAGCTATTACCAAAGCTCGTAGTGCGTGGCGGATACGGAATAACCGACTATTTTGAAGGCACAGGCGACGCCCAAAGACTGACGCAGAATCCGCCCTTCTTGCACCAGTTCTATTACCAACCAGGGGGACCCTCCGCGAGTACCCCCGGAACTCCGCTTCCAGTAGAGAATGGCTTTAACACCTCTGCCGGAGCTCTGAGCACCGCCAGCAACGTATACGAGGTGTACCCCAAGAACTTGCGGCCCACCTTCGTTCAGCAGTTCAACCTGACAACGCAATACCTTATCAATGCCAAGACGACTGCTCAAGTTGGCTATGTGGGAGAAATCGGCCAGCGCCTGATCGTTCCCGTTCAGGCCAACGAGTACACGGCAGTGGGCGGCGGATCGGCAGCCACTGAGCCTTTCTACGGTTTGGTTGGGCACGGCGGTAAAGTCTACGTTTCGGAGTCCGAGGGCATCGAGAACTACAATGCTCTCCAGGCCGTTCTCAAGCGCCAGCAAAGCAACGGACTACAGTACACGGTTAACTACACGTGGTCGCGGGCAATGACCAATAATCCTGGCTACTACGGCGTGCCCGGCGTTTCCGGCGCCAGCGTTTACTGGCAGGATGCGCGTAATCCCAGGGCAGATTATGGCCCTTCGGACTACGACACCCGACAATCCGTTAATGCAACCATCGTTTACCAGTTGCCTTTTGGCCGCGGAGCGCGGTTTGGTGGCAACATGAACCGGGCGATTGACGAAGCCGTTGGTGGATGGCGCGTTTCTGGAGATGCCATTCTCTACTCCGGCTTCCCTGAAAATGTCACCAGCCCGAATAACGCCAATCTGAACGCGCCAACTTCTCGCGCAAACCGGTACGGGAAGATGAAAATCGTCGGTCGTAATAACAACAATTGGTGGGGTACCGATCCTACGGCCGCACCCTGTCAGGGATCGCCGACGGCACCAGGTGCCAACACGGCATGCGCCTACGGTTATGAAGTCGAAGCGGCGATTGGAACACCGGCCCCCGCTGGACTGGGAACATCAGCGCCAAATACGGAGCGCGCCCCGGGCTATCGCATTATCGATCTGTCCGCTTTTAAGGCATTTCCAACAGTGAAGGGGGAGAAGCTGGAGTTCCGCGTCGATGCGTTCAATGCATTCAACATGGCCAGCTACGCTGCGCCCTCTCTCTCCACAAGCGCTTTCTCGGGAACAGTCGGAGCCTCTCCGTCGATGATTACCTATAATGCCGGCAACACTTGGGGAAAGATCACAGGCACCGTTTCCCCAGCGCGGCAATTCCAATTTGCTGTTCATTACAAGTTCTGATTCGGGAGCTACTCCTGGATTTCAGCCCTGAACTTTATGCAACTCTCAACCAGGAGGATTGTTCAACAGGACAATCCTCCTGAATTTTCTCTGACTTCCTCTTAACGACTCTTCTGCTCTCATGTTTGTTGAGCGCTTTGCAGTTTTTGCCTAGAATCAGAATTGCGCACGCGTGGACCCCCTGCGATCCGATTGCGTACCCTGCCGTCCTGAGGTGAAACAAATGTTCCGGCTAAATTACTTACGCGATCGCCTTTTGCCTTCTGCTGCTTCCTGCGTTGCCTTCTGTTTTCTGACTGGCCTTCTCCTCTTTCCGCCGACGCTCTTGCTTGCGCAAGCGGCCCCATCGCTCACTCCTGCGCCTGCTGAGGCTCCGAAGCTCGCCCTGATTCCCATGCCGCGCGAGCTTCACGAAGTCAAAGACATTTCCTTGGCGCAGGGCGCCGATGTTCTGGAAGCGGGCAAGGATTCCGAAGACAAGTTTGCTGCCGAAGACCTGACCAGTTCGCTCAAAGAACGCGGAATAGCCCCACGCGCTAGCAAGAAGGGCAAAGTCAAGATCGTGCTACTTCGCCAGCAAACAAAAAAGGCGGAGGCTATTCTTGTGCGCGCAAACATCAAATTCGATCCGGCGATGCACGACGAAGGCTATGTCCTCGTCACCGACGGAAACGTCACATACGACATTGCCGCCACTGGCGCGGGAATTTATTACGGCGCGCAAACCATCAAGCAACTGATCGACGGCCGTGGAGCGGATGCAGTCTTGCACTCAGTTATCGCGCGCGACTGGCCGGCCATGAAGTACCGCGGCCTGAGCGACGATCTATCGCGCGGCCCCGTTCCCACGCTCGAATTTCAGAAGCATCAGATCCGCGTGCTTTCCGAGTACAAGGTGAACATATACTCCCCCTACTTTGAGAACACGCTGGCCTATGCGTCCAATCCGCTGGCCGCACTGCCCGGAGGCGCAATGACCCGCGCCGACGGAGCAGAACTGGTGCGCTATGCCAGTCAGTACCACGTCACCATCATTCCCGAGCAGGAAGCTTTTGGCCACCTGCATCGCGTCCTGATGTTCGACATCTATTCCCAGCTTGCGGAGACGCCCCATGGTTCAGTTCTGGCTCCGGGCCAGCCTGCGTCGCTGGATCTAATCCGTCAATGGTTCACGGAGATGGCTTCGATCTTTCCCGGCCCCTTTCTTCATATCGGCGCGGACGAAACCTTCGAACTGGGAAGAGGACAGACCAAAGCTCGCGTTACTCAGGATGGGTTGGGCACTGTCTATGTGGACTTTCTCAAGCAAATTCACGCGGAACTAACTCCCCTGGATAGAAAGCTGTTGTTCTGGGGCGACATAGCCATGGACAGTCCAAAACTGGTCAAGACGTTGCCTAAAGACATGATCGCCGTCGCATGGGAATACAATCCGAACCCTGACGGTTATGACAAGTGGCTCTTGCCGTATGTAGATGCTGGAATGGAGACATGGGTGGCTCCCGGCATCAATAACTGGCGGGTCGTCTATCCGAATTTCAATGCGGGTTTCGATAACATCCAGAGATTTGTCAGCGATGGGCAGCGGCTCGGTTCCACCGGCGAATTGAATACTGTGTGGAATGACCTGGGCGAGGGGCTGTTCAACATGGATTGGTACGGCGCGCTCTTCGGGGCGGCTGCCGGGTGGCAACAGGGAACAAGCAGCATTCCTCAATTTCAGAGTAGCTACGGCCAGGTCTTCCACGGCGATTTCACAGGTAAGATCAACCAGGCGCAAGTAGAACTGATGGCCGCGCAGGCGACACTGAAAGATGCCGGGCTAGGCTCGGCCACCGACAACTTATTCTGGATCGATCCGTGGAGCGCGGAAGGGCAGCAGCTTTCCGCTAAGTTGCTGCCGGTAGCTCATGCGTTTCGCGTGCACGCCGAGCAAGCTATTATTCTCATCGATCAGGCGCGTGGCGCCGCGCCATTGCGTGAGCCGGATGCGCTGGATGCAATGGAGATGGGCGCGCGGCGCATGGACTTCATCGGATACAAATTTGAGGTTGCGCAGGAAATTGCCGATGGATATGACCGCGCTTATCAGGAGCAGAACGATCCTGTCGGCAAACGCTCCGTCCGTCGCGAGTTAGGCGCGATCACTGGCGTGAACGGCCAGTGCCAGGATCTTCGCGAGGGATTTGGACTGACCCGCGATCTCTTCCGCCATGCATGGCTACAAGAGAATCGCCCGTATTGGCTGGACAATATCATGGCGCGTTACGATCTCGCCATCCAATTGTGGATTCAACGTGCCAACCGCTTCAGTGAGGCAAGCTCGCAATATCGTGTGACGCACGTCCTTCCCAAACCGGAGGAGGTTGGGTTGCCTGCGCTGCTCGTTGCAGCGCCTCCCATTTCGCCCGATCTTCCTGGAGTAAAAAAGGATAAGTGACACGAATGTGGTATGTGCCATCATTGATACTAGTGCTAGCTGGCAGTGGTTCGGCGGAAAACCAAGGTATGGTGCAATGTCAAATATGGACTGGATTGCCTGTACCATAGGAGAAGCAAGATGAAGATGGATAGTAACATTGTACTTTCACGCGTTCGTTCCTTGTTGGTTATGGGTGTGGCGTTCTCATGCGTTGCCGCGGCTGGTCAGGAGTCTGTCGCGAAGCCGGATTATGTTGTAGCCCGGTCGGTTATCAACATCTATCATTCTGCTTCCGGTGACAGCGATGTGGTGTCGCAAGCTCTCTATGGTTCGGGCGTTGTTTCACTGGAGAAGAAGGACGACTGGATTCATATTCGCACCGGAGACGACTATACGGGTTGGGTTGCGGCGGCTGATGTTACGGCGCAGCAAGGCGATTATGCTCCAGCTGGCAAGGCGGTTCGCGTCGTGCAGCTTAGCGCGAACATCTATCGCGAACCAAGCGTAACCAAACACGCTCCCGTGCTGAACCTTCCCTGGGAGGCGCGACTGGAAGTGCTTTCCACGAATGTGGACAAGGACGGCCGCTGGCTTCAGGTCAAGCTCGTGAATGGGCAAACGGCATACGTCGAGCAAGGCAACGTGAGTGCAAATGTTCCCGCACTTACCATCGACCAGACCATCCAACTCGCACGCAGGTTCCTTGGCATCACTTACACTTGGGGCGGAGTCTCCACCTACGGATATGACTGCTCTGGCTTCACACAGATGTTGGTCCGCCAACGCGGGATTATCATGCCGCGGGATGCCGATGTACAGGCAAACTGGAGCGGAGTTACTCCTGTGGAGCGCAAGGACTTGCAGCCTGGCGACCTGCTGTTCTTTGGCGGAAGCCCGGCAAAGATCACCCATACGGGCATGTACATTGGCAACGGCGAGTTTATCCACGACACAACCAACACACACCCCGAGGTGCAAATCAGCAAACTGGACGATATGCCCTGGACTAAACTATTGGTAGCAGCACGGAGGGTGAAATGATGAATCGACGCGATTTGTTCAAAGCAGCGGGCGCAGTGGGAGTAGGCGCTGCGATGCCGGTGGCTTTGTATGCCGCGGAAACGCCGGCAACGGGCGGCAATGCCGTGGTCAAGACTGAATTGAAGCGCCTCATGCTGCGCCACACATGGACGACCACGATGTCTTCCAGCGCCTATCGCGACACAGTTCACCTTCAGTATCAGCGCGAAGGCATCACAGGATACGGCGAGGGCGCGCCGATCGTGCGATACAAGGAATACCCGGAGCAAGCCAAACTGGCCCTCGATGCAATCACCGGCAAGATTGAATCTGGCGACCCCCGGGAATTCGATAAATTTCTAGCCGAAGTGCGCCACGCGCTAGGCGACCATCAGCACGCGGCCATGGCTGCGGTGGACATTGCGGTATGTGATTGGCTAGGCAAGAAACTCGGAATTCCTTTATACCAGTATTTCGGGCTCGATCCGGCAGACGCTCCCGTGACCACTTTCTCAATAGGAATCGACACGCCTGAGATCACCCGGCAGAAGACGCGCGAGGCTGAGGAGTTTCCGATTCTCAAGGTGAAGGTTGGGCTCCAGAACGACGAGGAGACGATCGAGGCCATCCGCAGCGTAACAAAAAAGCCGTTGCGTGTGGACGCCAATGAAGGATGGACTGATAAGGAAGAAGCCATCCGCAAAATCAACTGGTTGGAGGCGCAAGGCGTGGAGTTGATTGAGCAGCCAATGCCCGCGCATATGTTTGAAGAGACAAAGTATGTGCGCAGCAAGGTACATATACCTGTTATCGCCGACGAAGCCTGCACCGACGCGTCGCTGATTCCCCAACTTAAGGAAGCATACGACGGGGTCAACGTAAAGCTTGATAAGTCCGGAGGCGTTATGGAAGCCTACCGATGGATCAAGTTTGCGAGGGCGATGAACATGAAGGTGATGCTGGGTTGCATGGTCTCCAGTTCATGCACAGTTACCGCAGCGGCTCACCTGTCGCCTCTTGTTGATTATCCCGATCTGGATGGGAACCTGCTAATTTCCAACGATCCATACGAAGGCGTGAAAGTGCGGCATGGAAAGTTGATCTTGCCGTCTGGGCCAGGTCTTGGACTGAAGGTTTTAGCCTAGCAAACTGGCGCAACCGGGCGCGCTGCCGTCTGCCTATAACTGTTTTGTCAGTCGCTGCCGGGCACAGACCTAGGCAAGGGGGATTCAAGTGGAAAAACAACCTGCGATTTGCCGGTTTGTCCTGATACTTTCGATTGTCACTGCATCGTTTAGCGGGCTGATGGCCCAGAACGCATCGCCTTCCGGCGACTCAGCCATCATAACTCGAGGGGCGAACTTTACTAACATCGATGAGATTATGAATGCGGCAGTTGCGCGGGGAGATATTCCAGGCGGCGTCGTGTTGATTGGACACAACGGCAAGGTGGTTTACCGCAAGGCTTTCGGCTCGCGCTCTCTAGAACCTGACAGGGAAGCCATGACCGAAGATACCATCTTTGATCTTGCTTCGCTCACAAAGTGTATTGCCACAACTACTTCCGTCATGAAGTTAGTGCAGGAAGGGAAGATCCGCATTAACGAGCCGGTGTATAACTACTTGCCCGAGTTCGCCAGGAACGGGAAGCGCGACATTACGGTTCGTGAGCTGCTCACGCATTATTCCGGGCTGACGGAGGACCTTGACCTCAAGACGGCTTGGAAGGGCCGCGATGCGGCTTATCAGATGGCTATGGACGAGAAGCCAATCTTCCCTCCCGGCTCGCGCTTTCTCTATAGCGATATCAACTTCGAAACTCTCGGATTCCTGGTAGAGAAAGTTTCCGGCATGAGCCTGGATGAATATTCCGCAAAGTATGTGTTCGGACCTCTGGGGATGAAGGATACGCGCTTCCTGCCGCCCGCCGCTTGGATTCCGCGCATAGCGCCCACTCAATATGACGAGAACAATCGAATGTTGCGCGGCACCGTGCATGACCCGACGGCACGCCGCATGGGAGGTGTCGCGGGACACGCTGGATTGTTTTCTACCGCCGACGACCTTTCAATATTTGCGCAAGATATGCTCTCCGGCTTCCACGTTCTAACGCCCCTGTCGGTGGAGAAAATGTCTACGCCGGAACAACCGCCCACCGGGGCTTCGCTGCGCGGCCTTGGATGGGACATTGATTCACCGTATTCCACTAATCGTGGTGAATTTCTTCCCGTCGGATCATTCGGACACACAGGGTTCACCGGCACATCGATCTGGATTGATTCAGTTACAGATACTTATGTGATTATTCTGACTAACGCGGTTCATCCGAATGGTCACAAATCCGCCATTGTCTCGCTGCGCACGCGGCTAGCCTCCGCTGCGGCGCAGGGCCTGGGACTCTCAGTTTCAGACGATCAAAAGCTGCGTCTTGCGCGCATCACAGGTTACAACGAATCCTTGTCGTCAGAGCATTTGTTCACCGCGCGCAATGGCTTAGTCCGCACCGGCATCGATATGCTTGAGGCCCATGGTTTCACCGAACTTTGCGAGGGAACAGGAGCGACAACCAAGGTAGCACTGGTCACAAACCAAACCGGCGTGGATTCGCGAGGCAATCGCACCATTGATGTGCTGGCAAAGGCGCCAGGCATCGAAGTTGTCGCCATCTTCAGCCCCGAGCACGGCGTTAACGGAAGCGTGGACACGACGCAGATTGCGGATTCGAAAGATTTGGCAACCGGAATTCCCATCTACAGCGTTTACGGAGATTCCAGCGCCAAGCGCCATCCATCGCTGGAGATTCTCAAGTCCGCGGATGTAATCGTCTATGACATTCAGGACATCGGCGCGCGCTTTTACACCTACGAAACGACGCTCGGATACTTCCTTGAGGCAGCCGCAAAAACAGACAAGAAGATATTCGTTCTCGACCGCCCGAACCCCATCAACGGCGCCTTCGTTCAAGGTCCCATCAGCGACAGGGGTCGCGAAAACTTTATTAACTACGGGCAAATTCCGATCCGCCATGGCATGACAATCGGCGAACTGGCGCGCTTTTATAACTCCGAACGCGGCATCAATTCCCGCCTAACCGTCGTTCCGATGGAAGGCTGGCAGCGTGGCGATTGGCTGGATTCGACCGGGATTCTCTGGGTGAATCCTTCTCCTAATATGCGCGACTTGACGGAAGCCGCTCTCTATCCCGGACTAGGAATTATCGAGTCGACCAATGTTTCCCTCGGCCGCGGCACCGATACGCCCTTCGAGCTGCTGGGCGCGCCGTGGATTCAACCGCTAGAACTGGCAGGCTATCTCAATGCGCGCGCTATCACCGGAGTACGCTTTGTGCCGACTAATTTCACGCCAAGCGACGCCGTCTACGCGCAGCAAAAATGTGGGGGAGTGAACATTATCGTCACCGACAGGAACGCGCTCGATGCGCCGGAACTTGGCATCGAGATCGCGTCCGCGCTGCACTCTCTTTACCCGCAGCAGTTCGAGATGAAAAATCTTGACAGCTTGATGCTGAACAAAGCTTCTATGGATGCTATCAGCGCCGGGCAGGATCCGCGACGGGTGTGGATGGATTGGGTAGAAGCGATCGAGCAGTTCAAATCGATCCGGGCCAAGTATTTGCTGTACTAAACACCTACGGTTCTCAGGTTTTCAGGTTCTTAGCCGTGCTCATGGCCATCGCCGCCTGAAAGAATCTGCTCTGTCTGCAATTAACAGCCGCAATGCCACCCTCATGTCCACCACCCATGGCATGGACCGCTTGCCACGGATAGGGAACTCGGAGCCGCATTGACACAGCCTCTGCAGGTAGCTAAAGTGACTCACTGGCGCAGCTTTTCGTGTTTCATGCCTCAAAGACATTCACGTAACAAAACGCTCTGCCATAGGGAGAAACCATGTTCGTCCCCGCATCCTTTACCACTGCGCTTCTGCTGACCATTTTGTGCACTTTCTGCTGGGGATCGTTCGCCAATACCTTCAAGCTGACAAAGAATTACCGCTTCGAGCTGTATTACTGGGATTACGGCCTTGGCATCTTCCTCGTCTCGCTGGCCTACGCCTTCACATTGGGCAGCATGGGCGGCGGCCTATTCAGCTTCCTGCCCAACCTGCGCCAGGCCGACTCCATCTTTCTCTTCTACGCCGCGCTCGGCGGATTCATCTTCAACATCGCCAACGTTTTGCTTGTGGCTGGTATCGAGATGGTGGGCCTGGCCGTTGCCTTTCCGCTCTCTATCGGCATCGCCCTCGTTGAAGGCACGGCCCTCAGCTATCTCATCCACCCGCAAGGCAGCGCCAGGCTGCTTGCCGCCGGTGTGTTGATGGCGCTGGTCGCGGTCGTCTTCATCGGAATGGCCTACGCCACGCGCGGAACCGCCTCGGCGGTCAGCTCGCGCAAGGGAACCCTGGTCTGCCTCGTCTCCGGACTGCTCATGGGCGTCTTCGCTCCGCTCATCACCAAAGCCACGCAGGGCAGCCATCCGGATGCATCGCTGCTGGTCCCCGTCGGCGCGCTCAGCCCATACACCGCCGCGGTCCTCATGACGTTCGGCGCGTTCTTCTGCTGCTTTGTCTTTAATCCCATCCTGATGCGCAAGCCGCTGGCGGGCGCGCCGGTCTCCATCTCGGGATATTTTTCGGCGCCGGCCGGCTATCACGCGCTTGGCTTGTTGGGCGGCGCCGTCTGGGGCACGGGCACGGTCTTCAACTTCGTTGCCGCACGCTTCGTCGGCCTGCCCGTCTCGTATGCTATTGGGCAGGCCTCGCCCATGATCGCCACGCTCTGGGGTGTCCTGGCCTGGCATGAGTTTCGCGGCGCCAGGCGAAAGTCCTGGCTCTATCTTGCCGCCATGTTCATCTCTTACATGCTCGCGCTGGCACTGATCGCACTGGCATATCGAGCCGGCTAGACGCGTGCGTTCATAAAACAGCTTTCCGATACCACTACACAAGGGACGAATCAATGATGGAAAAGAAATGGGTCACAGTGTTGGGCAGCTTTGTGGCGGATCTCGCCTTTCGCACCAACCGCATTCCCGTTTGGGGCGAGACGCTGATGGGCAACGAGTTCAAACTCGGACCAGGAGGCAAGGGCTCAAACCAGGCTGTAGCAGCGGCGCGCGCCGGCGGCCGGGTGAGCTTCATCTCCAAGCTCGGACCGGACCCCTTCGGCGACATGGCACGCGCGCTTTATAAATCTGAAGGCATCGACACCCAGTTCCTCTTTACGACACAGAGCGCCACCGGCGCGGCCGCCATCATCATCGACGCTCACAAGGGCGAGAACGCCATCATCGTCGTGCCCGGCGCTTGTTTTGAAGTGACTGCTGAGGAGGTCGATCAGGCTCGCGCGCTCATCGCCGGCTCCGCTATCTTTGTCGCCCAGCTCGAACTCCCTCTGCCCGTCGTTGAGCACGGGTTGACGCTGGCCCACTCCCTCGGCGTGCCCACCATACTGAACCCCGCGCCCGCTGCGCCGCTGCCAGAGAGCATCTACCGGCACATCGACTACATCACGCCCAATGAGTCGGAGGCCGCCGCGCTCACCGGCGTTCCGGTCTCGACCGTCGCCGACGCCGAGAAGGCCGCCGATGCGTTCCTTGCCCGCGGCGTGCCGAACGCCATCATCACCTTGGGCGCGCAGGGAGTCTTCGTGAAAAACGCCCAGGTCAGGGCGCATGTGCCCGCCGTCAATGCCGGCAAAGTCGTGGAAACCACCGGCGCTGGCGACGCTTTCAATGGAGGCTTCGCCGTTGCCCTCTCGGAAGGCATGGGTCTCGTCGAGGCCGCCCGCTTCGGCTGCGCCACCGCGGGCATATCCATCACGCGCCCCGGCACCGCGCCTTCCATGCCCACGCGCGCGGAAATCGATGCGCTTCGCAGCTAGGGCCTGCTAACACTACCTGGAAGGTGACACCAAAGGACGTTCATCTGCAAAAAAGGGAGTCAATAAGTTTGTAATTTGATTGGTGAGCCTGGTCGGGATCGAACCGACGACCTCTTC
>PLOI01000109.1:0-16273 GCA_003142015.1 Acidobacteriaceae bacterium
TGGGAATCATGGCGCGAATTCCGAATGCATCAACCTCCAATTGATCATTCAGATGGAGTGACGAATCAGCCCTTAGCCCCCTCCGTTACAATAGATATCAACCGCTTGCCGCGCAGAGACTTGCTTTTCCTCGCCCGTCACGCGCACCGAAACATTATGCTTGCAAAAAACTTGCCCGAAGCTCTCACCTTTGACGATGTGTTGCTGGTGCCCTCCTACAGCGACGTGGTTCCCGTGCAGGTCAGCACGCAAACCCAACTGACTCGCGACATCACGCTCAACACTCCGCTGCTCTCCTCGGCCATGGACACTGTGACCGAGTCGCGCATGGCCATCGCCATGGCGCAGCAGGGCGGCATCGGCGTTGTCCATCGCAATCTGACCATCGCCGATCAGGCCGGCGAGGTTGACAAAGTGAAACGCTCTGAGAGCGGCATGATTGTGGATCCGGTCACCATTGGCCCGGACCAGATGATAGGCGACGCGCTTGAAGTGATGCGGCGCTACAAAATCTCCGGCGTGCCGGTGACGCAGGGTCATCGGCTTGTGGGCATTCTTACCAATCGCGATCTGCGCTTTGAAACCCGTACCGACATCCCCATCGGCGACGTGATGACCAAGAAGGACCTGATTACCGTTCCCGTCGGCACCACGCTTGAAGAGGCCGAACAGATACTGCATGTGCACCGCGTGGAGAAGCTGTTGGTGGTTGACGATCAGTACAACCTGAAGGGCTTGATCACGGTCAAGGACATCCAGAAAAAACTGAAATACCCCAACGCCAGCAAGGATGAAAAAGGCCGTCTGCGCGTGGCCGGAGCCATAGGAGCCACGGGCGACTATCTGGAACGCGCGGCGGAGCTGGTGCGGGCGCGCGTGGACGTGCTGGCCATCGACTCGGCGCACGGACACTCATCGCGCGTGCTGGAAGCGGTGCGCGAGGTGAAAAAGGCCTTCCCGAATGTGGCCCTGATGGCCGGCAACGTGGCCACTTACGAGGGCGCGCTGGCGCTGATCGACGCCGGCGCCGATGTCATCAAGGTCGGCATCGGCCCCGGCTCCATCTGCACCACGCGCATGGTTACCGGCGCGGGAATGCCGCAGATTACCGCCATCGCCGAGGCCGCGCGCGCCGCGCGCGAGCACGGAATTCCGGTGATCGCCGACGGCGGCATTAAATATTCCGGAGAAATCACCAAGGCCATCGCCGCCGGGGCAAGCTCCGTGATGATAGGCTCGCTCTTTGCCGGCGTCGACGAGAGCCCCGGCGAGACCATTCTCTACCAGGGCCGCAGCTTCAAGAGCTATCGCGGTATGGGCTCGCTGACCGCCATGGGCCAGGGTTCGGGCGAACGATACTTCCAGAGCACCGACGACCTGGCCAGCGCCGAGTTGGGCAGCGAGGGCGTTGTCCAGCGCGAGCGAGCCAGCCAGAACCGGCTGGCAAAGTTTGTCCCTGAGGGCATTGAGGGGCGCGTGCCGTACCGCGGACCGCTCGAAGCTATGGTCTTCCAGTTGGTTGGCGGCCTGCGCTCAGGCATGGGCTACCTGGGCTGCCGCAACATCGCGGAGTTGCAGGAGAAGGCGCAGTTTGTGCGCATCAGCGGCGCCGGTCTGCGCGAGAGTCACGTCCACGACGTGATCATCACGCGAGAAGCGCCCAACTATCACGTCGAATGAGGCGGAAAGCAGACACAACAAAACCCCGCCCAGTCAGGACGGGGTTCGTGTCAATCTTGAATTTCACTTCTGAATTTTGACCGTCAATGCAGCCCGGCCAATTCCAACGGGCTCTCGGTTCGCCGCTCTCAGGCCTTGGCGATCTTGCCGCTCTTGATGCAGCTTGCACACACCCTGATCCGCTTGGCGTGGCCGTTCACCAGCGCCTTCACTGCCTGCAGATTCACGCTCCAGCGCCGCCGTGTGATGTTGTGGGCGTGAGAGATGTTGTTGCCGAACTGCGGGCCTTTCCCGCAGATGTCGCATACTTGTGCCATTGCTTTGCTCCAAACTTTGGTCTTTCGAGCCGCCGGAACCAGTCGCCTTCGAGCTGCCACTTAAGATGCGCTCAATCCGGGTCTGTCCAGCAGAGCAGCCAGCGGGGCGCATCAAGACACACGCCTCCGGCAGCTTGCCGAATCTTCATTATACCCGGAACCAGCCGCTGGGCCAAGCCGCGCCCTCGCCGGGCATTTCATTCAGCCAAAACGATTTCCGCCGCAGGGGAGTCCAGCGCTGCACAAGGCCTTGTCGAGCTGCGGCGCCGGGTGCGGTTCAGAATTTCGTACCTTTGTTGAAGTCGGCGGTGATGGCAGCTTCTACGCCGGCCATGCAGGCTGTATCGGAGAAGATGAGGCCCAGTTCGCGGTTGTCGTTTAGCGAATCGGTGGAGAAGTTTTCCGAGCCCACAAACAGTTTTGCCTGCGTTGTGCCGTAGTCGGCCAGTACGGTTTTGGCGTGGATGTAATAGCCGGTTTTGGAGCTGAAAATGGCTATTTGCGCACCGGCGGCTTTGAGGGTGTTGAGGACTGAGGAGTAGGCGCCGTTGAGATTCTCTTGGACAAGGGTGACGGCGACGCCGCGCTTGATAGCCGCTTCGACCGCGGACTCGATGCCGGTGTCGTCGAATTCCTCCTGCGAGATGAGCAGAGTTTTGGCTGCGCCGTTGATGAGCGCGAGCAGTGCGGAGCGGGAGTTGGTGGGGCTCCAGACAAGATTGTCGCCGGTCGGCGCAGTAATAGTTGTGTCGGTGAAATCGGCGTTGAAGGTCGCCTCGATGGCAGCCACGTCGGCCGCGTCGTTGGTAATCACGGCGAAGTCGCGGGTGGTCGAGTAGTCCTCCGGAGTCAGATTGAGTGTCATGATCGCCGACGTGGCCCCATCCACTGTAATGGTCTTTTGATGCGTGCATTTGTAGGTGGGGTTAGCCCAGTGGACAGCGACCTTTCCAGTGGTCAGTGTGTTGTAGGCTGTGGTGTTATTGGCCTTCTCGTTGTTCTGGTCGAGGATCACCCGGACCGTCACTCCGGAGCCGGCGGCCTTGGCAAGCATGGTGGTAACCGTGGTGTCAGAAAGCTCGTACATGGTCATGTCAATGGACTTTTTGGCCGAGGAAAGCAGGTTGTAGATTGGCGTCAGGCCTTGGTCTGGCTCTGTCACCAGCGTGTAGCTAGTGGCGCCGGAAGCGGGCGCGGGCTTGGGCGTGGGAGCAGGATGCTGTGGCTCAGGATGTTTTTGTTCCTGACCTTCCGGGCCGGGAACGGGGATGTTTGCGTGTCCCATGATCTCCTCCTTTGAAGAAGCCGATTGAGGTTCAGGTACTGCCGGGGGAAGCCCGGCGGGGAAAATCGCCATCTTGCTCGAATTCGTGAGGCGCTGCCTTGAGGTTTCAGGGGATGGGTTCTCGCCCGGCCTCATACCGGCTCTCACGCGCCGATTTTATCCCCATCGTGGCAACTTTAGAAAGGGAATTGCATGAAGTTGCCATGAATTGCTGGCCGGTATGAAAAGCAATCCGAAGTGTAAAATCGAAACCCAAGGCTCCCGGCAACCCTTGTCAGGCACAAATCGCTGGCGTTCGGTGTCTAAATTGATATGAACCACCTACGATTGTCCCTTGCGCTCACATTGTTGACCCCATCGATTGTCTATTCGGGATGCCGCCCGACGAACCAGGCACAAGTTGTGGCTATAAATAACAGCGTGCCCTGCTCAGAAAAATCAGACTATTTCCCTGTCGATGGCATTTCTGGAACAGGCAGCCTGCACTTTGGAAAGGATCAGGCTGATTGGGAGGGCCTATATCTTCTGCATATGGGGGAACCTTCGCTCTTTGCGTGTGGGCCTCAGAACTCTGAATTGGAGTATCGGTTTCTGTGGGATAGGAGCCTAAGTGAGCCTATTGCGGTAAGGCTGGTCATTCACGCGGACGGGTCGGGAACGCTGTTCGTACGCGTATTGCAGCACGCATTGATGTTACCGCCGCCAGTACATGGCAAGAAGGAGGTGACTCTGGACAAATGGCTCAAGGTAAAGCTGGATAAGCGCATGGATTTGCCATATGAGCAGATTCAGCAAGTAATTGACTTGTTCAATCGAATCGAGTTTCCAAGCGAGAATGCTAAATCAATATCGGAGACCACAGATGGGTCAGATTGGATATTTGAATCCAGAGTTTCGGGCAGATACCGTTTGGTGGACTTTCGGAATACGCCATCGCAAGCCGCAAGAAAGGCAGGGCTGTTCATGGTTCTGGACCTTGCTAAAGTTCCGATTCCGCAAAATGCGATTTATTAAAACTGCATAATCATAAGTAACAAAAAACCCGGCCCGCTCCTCGTGCTGAAGAGCGGGCCGGGTTGTACTTGCAGTTTAGCCGCGTTATGCCTTGGCGGAGGTCAGCGCGCCCAGGTCGGCGGCTAACTTCTCGGTGGAGAAGGCTTCAATCAAATCGCCTTCCTTGATGTCGTTGAAGCCGGAGAGGCCGATGCCGCACTCCATGCCGTTAGTGACTTCGCGGGCGTCGTCCTTGAAGCGCTTGAGGGAGCTGACCTTGCCCTTGAAGAGCTGTTCGTCTCCACGCATGACCTTGATCTCCGCGTCGCGGCGGATCACGCCGTCCTGCACGCGGCATCCGGCGATGGTGCCGATCTTCGGAATTCTGAAGACGTTGAGCACCTCCGCGCGGCCGATGTAGTTCTCCTTGAAGACAGGTTCGAGCAGCCCCAGCATGGCCAGGCGCATTTCATCCTGGAGTTCGTAGATGATGGAGTGGAGGCGAATCTGGACGCTTTCCTGCTGCGCCAGTTCCGCCGCCTTGCGCTCCGGGCGGACGTTGAAGCCGATGATGATGGCGTTGGAGGCCGTGGCCAGCAGAACGTCGCTCTCCGTAATGGAACCGACGCCTGAGTGGATGACCTTGACGCGCACCTTCTCAGTGGACATGAGCACCAGCGAGTCGGCCAGCACTTCGACCGAGCCAGTCACATCGCCCTTGATGATCAGCGGCAGGTCCTTCACGCCGGCGGTGCGAATCTGCTCCGCCAATCCTTCCAGCGAGACTCTGGAACTCTTGGCGAGTTGAGAGTCGCGCTCCTTCATCTTGCGATACTGTGCGATGCCCTTGGCCTTGTCGCGGTCGGCGACGACCAGGAAGGTGTCGCCGGAGTCGGGCATGGATTCGAGGCCCAGCACTTCCACCGGCGTTGAGGGACCGGCTTCTTCAAGGGCGCGTCCGCGGTCGTCGAACATGGCGCGAACCTTGCCGAAGGTGTTGCCGACAATGTAGCTGTCGTTGAGGTGCAGCGTGCCGTCCTGTACGAGAACGGTGGCCACTGCGCCGCGNNATCATCTCCAGCAGCAGGTCGAGGTTGATGCGCTTCTTGGCGGAGACTTCGACAAAGACTGTCCCTTCGCCGCCGGCTGCCCACTCCTCGGGAATGAGCCCGCGGTCGGCAAGCTGCTTTTTGACGCGCTCCGGGTTGGCATCGGGCTTGTCGATCTTGTTGATGGCGACGATGATGGGCACGCCGGCGGCTTTGGCGTGGTCAATGGCCTCGAGGGTCTGAGGCATCACGCCGTCGTCGGCGGCGACCACGATAACCACGATGTCGGTCACCTTGGCGCCGCGGGCTCTCATGCGCGTGAAGGCTTCGTGGCCGGGTGTGTCGAGGAAGACGATCTCGCGACCGGAAGCCGGAGAGCCTTCCTTGGCAAACTTCACCTTGTAAGCACCGATGTGCTGCGTGATGCCGCCGGCTTCGCCAGCCGCTACGTCGGTTTCGCGGATAGCGTCGAGCAGCGAAGTCTTGCCGTGATCGACGTGGCCCATGACGGTGACCACGGGCGAACGGGGAACTTCGAGCTCGCCGGTGTTTTCGGCTTCGAGAACTTCTTCGATGGCCTGGTTGGCGATCTCTTCCTCATAGCTGATGACCGTGGCGGCTGCGCCAAATTTGGCGGCCACATCCTTGACCATCTCGGCGTCGAGGGATTGGTTGACCGTGACGAAGATGCCCTTCATCAGCAGCGTGGCGATCAGGTCCTTGGCACGGACTTCGAGCTTTTCGGCCAGNNACAAAGCCCTTCATCGGGCCTTCTTTGGTCTTGGGATACTGCGGGCGTCCTCCTCGGCCTCTGGACGGTGCGCGTTGCGGACGAGGCGCTTCGCCGGTTGGCGCACTGCCGGGGCGCGGTGGGCCGCCGGGGCGCGGTGGGCCAAATCCGGGCCGTGCGCCAAATCCAGGACGCGCTCCGGGCGCTCCCGGCGCGCCGGTTCCGGCGTAACCGCCAGAGGTGGTGCGAGTGGGGTGCTTGGGGCGCGGGCCGCCGGGGAATTGGCCTGCTCCCGGAGCCCCGCCGGGGGTGCGCTGGGGGTAGCTGCCAGGGCCGCTTGAGGGCCGGTTGCGGTCAAAGATCGGCCTGCCGCGCTGAATCCCTCCAGCCGCAGTGCCGGTATTGGCCTGAATAGGAGTCTCAACCACAGGCGGCGCCGTATAAAACGGACGAGGCCCGGTTTGCGGCATTACCATGCGCCGCGCGGGCAGTGCGGGGGTGGGCGACGCAGTGTGCGTATGCCCCTTCCCACGATGAGCAGGTGGCGGCGCCGGCGTGGTAGCCGCTGCCTCCACAGTAACTTCGGCTGCAGGTGCCTGCTCGGGGGCAACCGCGGCTGCTTCGGCAGCAGGTGGGGCCGCAATCGCTGCAGACTCGACTGGCTTGGCAGTAGGAGCAGCCACAACCGGTGCTGCGTGAACTTCAACCTTGGCTGCGGGCGCTGGAGCTTCAGTAATCGTAACTGCCGGTGTGGCTGGCGCTACCGGGTGCTTTACGACCACAGCTACAGCGGGAGGCGCAACTGCGACGGCCGGACGATGTGCGACTACAGCGCCTGCCGGAGCCTTGGCAACTACAGGGTTGGCTGGCGGGCGTGTGGCAATGGCTGGCGGAACCGGCGGACGAACGACGATGGGCGGCGCGGAACGAGGCTGGGGAACAATCTTGCGCGGTTCCGGCTTGGCTGGCGCCATGGGTGGCGGCGCGACGGAGACAACCGCCGGCGTTGGACGCGCCGGAGCCTCGGCGGGCTTCGCGGCCGGACGCCGCTGAGGCATACGGCTCTGCCGGGCCTCTTCTTCCTCTTCCTGTTTCTTGGCCAGGACGGCCTTCAGCACGTCGCCGGGCTTGGAAATATGCGATAGATCAATCTTGGGCGCTATGCCCTGAGGGGCGCGTGACCCCTGCGTGCTTGCCTGGCTGGAGGACCGCGATCCACGCTCAAAATGCGCGCGTACCTTGTCGGCCTCATCGCCCTCCAGTGAACTGGAGTGGGTCTTGCCCGTGGCCAGGCCGAGCTCTGCCAATATGTCAAGAACCTGCCGGCTCTTGACTTCCATCTCGCGCGCGAGATCGTTGATACGAACCTTACTCATCCGCCTCTTTTCAAATTGTGCTTCCCAAAGCCCATAGAGCATTTTCCGAATTCACGTGAAATAGCCGAGGTTTGTGAGATGTGGCTTTTCCTTGAGGGAAAAGCCACTTCGATTCCGTGGCTCCTCGTACAGCTATTCGGAAAATGCTCGGTCGCTCATAGCTACCTCATGGCATTGGCTGTTCTGAAGACTTCCGTTATCGTCTGATGGGGCTTGAAAGACGCGGCGCATCTTACGCGCCGTCCTCTTTGGCCGCCTGCTCGTCCGTGGTTGCGCTTTCGTTTTCGTTCTCTTCCGTCTCCGGCGCCTCATCGGCATCGGGGACGTTTTCCACCGCCGCCTCGGCGGTGCTGGGAATATCGGTTTCGGCCTCGGCCGCTTGTATGCTTTCGGCTTCTTCCAAAACCACGGCAGCGTTTTCCGCCTCCGCTTCCGCGTCATCCACAACCGCAGAGGCGTTCACTATCTCCGTCTCACCAGCTACTTCACCGGCGGCGGCTTCCTCGCCCTCAGGCACGTGGCCTTCTTCGCCCTCTTCAAACTGGCCGAAGTAGTGGCGCACGGCGATGCTGATCTTTTCGAGGGTCTTTTCGCCGATGCCCGGAATCTCCTCGAGCTGCTCCGGCGTCATATCGGCCAGTCCTTCGACGGTGGTGATGCCGGCTGCGACCAGTTTTTGCAGAACGCCGTCGGCCAACTCCGTCACCTGCTCGATGGGTGTCGTAGGACCGCCGGTGAGCGCCTGCATCTGCTGCTCGACCTCCTGGCGCTTCTCCTCTTCGCTCTTGATGTCNNATCTTCCAGCCCAGCAGCTTGGCGGCCAGGCGCACGTTCTGTCCCTTTTTGCCGATAGCCAGCGACAGTTGCGTATCGTCCACGATCACTTCGAGCTGCTTGTCGGTCAGGTCCGCAACGGAGACGCGGCTGACCTTGGCCGGCTGCAGCGCCTTCTCGGCAAAGGTGGTAATTTCATCCGAAAATTCAATGATGTCGATTTTTTCGCCCCGCAGTTCGCGGATGATCGACTGCACCCTCATGCCCTTCATGCCCACGCAGGCGCCCACCGGGTCCACGTCCTTGTCGCGGGACTGAACTGCAATTTTTGTGCGCTCGCCGGCTTCGCGGGCAATGGCGCGGATAACCACTGTGTTGTCGTAGATTTCGGGGACTTCGGACTGAAATAGATTGGACACCAGCTCCGGCGCGGCCCGGCTGACAATCACCTGCGGCCCCTTGGCGGCGCGATCCACCTTCAAAAGAACAACACGAACCCGCTCGCCGATGGAGAACTGCTCCAGCCGCGATTGCTCCCGCTTGGGGCAGCGCGCTTCAGCCTTGCCCAGGTCGTAGATCACGTCCTGGCCCTCGAGGCGCTTCACCGTTGCGTTCAGCACTTCCTTTTCGCGGTGGGCATACTCGTTGAAGACCGTGTCGCGCTCGGCCTCGCGCACCTTCTGGAAGATGACCTGTTTGGCCAACTGCGCGGCGATGCGCCCCAGCGGAGTGGTGTCCTTGTAGGTCCGGATCTCGCTGCCCACCTCGACATCCGCCGCCAGTTCCTTGGCCTGTGTGAGCGTAATCTGGTTCAGCGGGTCTTCGATGGGCTCGTCGTCGGCCACGACCGTCTTGTAAATGTAAGCCGTGATCTGGCCGGTTTCCTTGTTGAGCTCGCCGCGCATATTCTCCTGGGTCTTGTAGAACTTGCGCGTGGCCAGGGCGATGGCCTCCTCGACCGCGCCAACAACGATGGCGGGGTCAATGCTCTTTTCCTGGCTCAAGAGCTCGATACTCTGATACAAAACGCTGGCCATACTCTGCTTGCTCTCTGTACTTCGCGTGCGGCGAAAGTTTTTAGGCTTCTGCCGGTTCAATTGGTTGCGTTGAAGGGTAGGGGTTTGAAGCCCGCACATCCCTTAAATCTCCGGCACCAGTTGCGCCTTCTCGATGTTGTTCAGCGCAATCTCCACCGTACTAACGCCGGCCTTCCGGCTCTTGCTGTTCTGCTTGACCGCATTCAGGTCGAACGTAATGGTTTCGCCGGCTCCGGACCCAGTCCTGGCCTTCAGCCGTCCCTGCCAGTGCCGGTTGTTGCGGACCGGCTCAAAGGTCTGCACCTTCACCAGAGAGCCCAAAAACCGTTCAAAATCCTCGGGCCTGGTCAATTTGCGGTCCAGCCCCGGAGAACTGGCTTCAAGCGTGTATTCCGCTCCCGGAACCAGGTCTTCCACATCCAGCAGCACGCCAAAATCCCGGCTGAAAGCTGCGCAATCCTCGTGGGTGATGCCCGAAAGCTGCTCCAGGCTCAGCGTGCCTTCCCGCACTTCCTTGACCAGCCGCTCCGGCAGATCCTTGATTGCATCCCCGGCGGTCTTTCCGTCCCCAGCCGCTTCGACCGCAATCGCCGCCTTCAGCCGCTCCCGGCCCTCGGCATTCTTCTCCAGGAATACGCGAAGAACGCGTTCTTTCGACGGACCGGCCAGTTCAATCTCCACCAGGTCCAGCCCGTGCGAGGCGGCCACTCGCGCCGCCGCCAATCGGATTTCTTCCAGCTTTGCCGCCATCGTTTCCACGCCGCTCAACCACCCCAACGACAAGGACCCGTCGTTGGGGACCCCGGCCAAAGGACGGATCACCTCACCGGGGCCATCTCATGCAAAGTCAGCCCCATTTAACCCCAAAACCGGAGAAAATGCCCCAAAAATCCGGGAAATTTTCCGCAAATAAAAAGTGGGCTGTAAGCCCACTCATCTCTCCGCCAGCCGGCGTACCCACGGCAACTCAGGCGGACAAATTCGTCTGCATCCTTAGCATAGGCTAAAATGCCGGGAAATTCAATCGGCAAGTGCGGCAAGTAGCCGAAAATTAACGTCCCGCTACCGCCCCACTTGACAGCCGCCACCTCGTCCATGAGGCTGGTTGCATACCTCCTGTGCCGCTTCAATAATAGGATTGAGAGATCTATGGACCCGCGCGACGAGATGGAACCCGACCAGTTGAAGATGCTGGCGCAAGCCTTCTGCGAACAGTTGATGGCTTGCCTCGACGAGTGCGCCCGCAGCCGCAAGGGGCTGTTTTCCGATGTAGCGCTCCTGGGCGACGAGGGCGAAGGCAGCGCCTGGCCGGAGGCTACGCGGTTGCGCGAACTTGGCGTTGCGTTGCAAGCGATTCTAGCCCAGCAGGAAGAGCGGAATGCCTTGTGCGACGAGTTCCTTGACCTCTGCTCGATTCACGGCGAGAGCCATCCCGGCGAACGGAAGCTGGCGCGAGCCTTTCTGGAGCGCATCGAGCGGGGCGATGTGGGCGCGCAGCCGGAAGGGAAGAAGCTGCCGTGGTGATTCTGCACGCATTTCTCGCGCTGGTCTCCGGCTTTGCCGTCACCCTGGCGCTCGTGACCACGCTGACGGCGCTCATCACACGCCTGGTCCCGAGCTGGGCTAAAACGGAGAGCAAGCCGCAGCCAGGATTCCCGGCAGTCGATTTGCGCCCCCAGCCGCGAGGTCCCGGCTACGCCTTCGTCAATCTCGGCTCCGCATTTCTCTCCGCGGCGGCAGGCGGCTACGTGACCGCCTGGGCCGCTGCGGCCAATCCGCTGATTCATGTGCTGGCGCTGGCGCTGGTGGTCCTGGCGCTCTCCGCATTGAGCGCCCTGCAATCCCGCGGCAAGCAGCCTGTCTGGTACCAACTAGCGCTGGTGGCTATTACGCCCATCGGCGTGCTGGCTGGCGGGTTGGTGCGGCTGAGGGTATTGGGAATTCTGTAGGTTGTGCCACTTGAATTAATAGTGCCACAATGGTATATTAGTGTCATTAATGGAGAAAGGTGGCACATATGGAGGTTTTGGAAGTTCAAGAGCAAGAGGTCGTTTGGGAACGCCCCAAGTTTGTAGAGGATCATAGGGTTCGGATGCGCATTGGGGCGAAAGGGCGTTTTGTGGTACCGGCTGCGATGCGGGAAGCGTTGGGGATAACGGACGGCGATATGCTCGATCTGGTTGTGGTGGACGGCGAGTTGCGCATTGCAACCATGAGAGAGCGCTTGCGGCAGGCTCAGGAGAGTGTCCGAAAATACGTGCCCGCCGGGGTCAGCCTTGCCGACGAGTTGAGCACAGAGCGGCGTGAGGCAGCCAAGCATGAATGAGGTTGTCTTCGATGCGTCAGCGATGCTTGCGTTGCTGCACCATGAGCGAGGAGAGGAAAAGCTGACGGCCGATCTTCTAGCACGCTCTGTCGCCAGCACCGTCAACCTTGCCGAGGTGCAATCGAAGCTCGTTAAGAACGGGGGCGACCCCGATGTTGCTTGGCGCGATGCTCTCTCCTCCGTCAATTCAGTGAAGCCTTACACAAGCGAGCACGCAAGAATCGCCGGCGATTTGATCACGACGACGGAGAAGCTGGGGCTGTCTCTGGAAGATCGATCGTGCCTTGCGCTGGCGATTGCGCTCAAGGCTCCGGTCTATACCACCGAACAGCTTTGGAGAAACCTGAAGGTGGGCGTTCCGATTCATGTAATTCGGTAAAAATGGGCTTGTTTAATCGTGCAGAAATGTCGAAGGCCGGAGCATCGCTCCGGCCTTCGGCGTTTGTTGCGGTTGCAGCGCTCAGCCCTGAATGTCGAACTGCTCGGGATGCAGAGTGGCGTCGCTCTTGATGAGAATATTCTTGCCGGTCAGCTCTTCGAATTCAGTGAGCCAACTAGCGTTGTTGCTCTTGAGCACCTTGACTGTCTCCGGGTTGACGCGCAGCAGAACGTCGGCGCCCTCAAAGTGCTTCTTCATCTTGCGCATCTCGGTGTAGATCTCGTTGCAGACGGTCGTCGGGCTCTTGACCATGCCGGTGGCCTGGCAGGTGGGGCAGGGGACCGAAAGCGTCCGCTCTAGAGACTGCTTGACGCGCTTGCGGGTGATGGCGACCAAACCAAAGTCGTTGAACTGGAGAACCTTGGTCGGCGCGCGGTCGCTTTTGAGAGCTTCTTCGAGGGCGGCCATCACCTTGAAGCGATTCTTGCGGTCGTCCATGTCGATGAAGTCGATGACGATGATCCCGCCCAGGTCGCGCAACCGAATCTGGCGGACAATTTCCGGCACGGCATCGAGGTTGGTCTTGACGATGGTGTCCTCAAGGCGCGCCGACTTTCCGACGTACTTGCCAGTATTGATGTCGATGGCCACCAGCGCCTCAGTCTGGTTGATGACAATCGAGCCGCCGCTCTTGAGCCAGACTTTGGAGCAGAGAGCCTTGGAGATTTCTTCCTGGATGCCGAAGTGCTCGAAGAGCGGAGTCTCCTTGGTATAGAGCTTGACGCGGCGCACCAGCGAGGGCGAGAAGCGGTTGAGGAAGCGGACGATGCGCTCGTAATTGGCTTCGGAATCAACCCAGATGCTCGAGAAATTCGAGCTGACCTGGTCTCTCAGGATGCGCTCAATGAGCGAGAGATCATGATAGATCAGGGCCGGCGATTTCGAGGTATCGGAGCGCTCCTTGATCTCTGCCCACAGATGCAGAAGGAAGCGCAGGTCGGCGCGCAAATCCTCTTCCGACGCGCCCTCGGCTGCGGTCCGCACGATGAATCCGCCGGAGGCCTCGCCGCGCTCGTGCACAAGAATCCGCTTCAGGCGCTGGCGCTCCTCTTCAGAGGCGATCTTGCGGCTCACGCCGATGTGCGAGACAGTGGGCATGAAGACCAGAAAACGGCCCGGCAGGGCGATGTGCGAGGTGATGCGCGCGCCCTTCTTGGCGATAGGCTCCTTGGCGATCTGAACCAGAATCTCCTGGCCCGATTTCAGCAAATCGCTGATGATCGGCAAGTCCGAGGTTTGCATGGAGCGGCGCGACATTCCGCGGCCTCTGCCGCCTTGTCCGCTTTGCGTGCCCGGAGCTGCTGAGGCTCCACGACCACGGCGTCCGCGGGTACTCCGATCAGGGCGCTGTTGGGCTGGGGCTCCTGTGGCTGGCCGGCCTCCTGCCGCAGGCTCTTCCTCTTCCTCATCGTCGAAGCTTTCGTCCTCGCCATTCTTTTCGTCAAAGTTCAACTGGATGCGGTGGTCGAGGTGGGCTTCCTGGAGCATTTCGCCCAGGTCGCCGGTGCGAAGCTGGTTGGGCAGCGTCTCCTCTTCAAAATCGTCCTGGTCGTGGTCGCCGGCCTTGGCGCGATGAGGATGGCGTGGAGCGTCGAACTCCTCTTCCTCAATAGTTTCTTCCTCGATGAGACCGCTGCCGGGAGCGTAAGACGAGACCACGGCAGACTTGGCTGCCGGCTTGGCTTTTTCGTCGGGCTTTTTCTTGCCGCCCAGGCCAAAGAGCCGAAACCCGGTTGGAGGCAGCGGGTCCACGTTGTGTGAAGCAGAGGCATCAGGCTCTGTGGTTTCATCCTCTGTCTCCCAGGTCTTGAAGGCCGGCTTGGATGCGCCCAACTCTGGATCGTCCGCCTCGGACGCAGTTTCGGTTGTCTCCTCGTACTCATCCTCTTCGAGGGGTTCTTCTTCTTCGACGGGCTCCTCTTCCACCACGTAGTCTTCCGCGGTCGCGGGAGCCGTCGTCTCCTCTGCAGAGGCAGCCGGTGGCAGCGAGGCAGATCCCGGGCCAGGCTCGGCGATCTCCTCGAAGAAGTCTTGCTCCTCAACGGCATCCGGAGCGCGGTTGCCGGCTTCGGGCGCATCGGCTTGGAGGTCCCGCGGCTCGGTCTCCGCTTGCNNCTTCCATCCCATCGGATGGGCGTGTCGATCAGCGTTGCCGGCTTGAAGCTGCTCTCCGGCCGGGCCGGAGCGGCAGCGGGCTTGGATGCATCCGCAGCCTGGGCGCGTTCTCCCGGAGCTGCGCCGTACTTCGACAGCGACTCGCCCGGCAAAACAAACGGAGCCGGAGCGGAAGACGGAGCGCGGTCGCCGCGGGATGCGGGCGCAGGCACCGAGGTCCCCCACTTCGATGGTGAAGGCCTATCGCCCGTGGCGTGAATCTGGGGCGCAACCTCCGGCTCAGTCTCTGTGATCTCTTCCACGTAGGCCGCCGGAGCCTTACCGCCCTCCGGTTCGCTTGCGGTCGCTTCTCCGCCGCCACGGCCGCCGCGGCGGCGTCTGCGTCCGCGCCAGCGTTTGGCGCCGGGCTCGCCGGAGCCTTCTTCGCCCGCTTCGTCCTGCTCGGAGATAGACACCGAACCCGAGGCCGGCAATATTGCCGCTTCAGTCTCAGGCAACGCCTCAACCGTCAACTGCCGATCCCTTGCCGGGCGTTCCTGGCGCGGCTCCTGTTTCTGCTCGGGCTTCTGGCTCGGGCGACCGCCCCGATCCTGACTCCGCTCCTGTGCCGGTTCCTTGCCGCCAGTGTGTCGAACCTCGCGAGGAGGCTGGTTGGCGCCCGTGGATGCGGCCTTTTCCAGCTCGTCGGTCTCTTCCGAGTCTTCAAGCTCCATGAAGTCGGTTACATAGAGGAAGGCGTCGCGCTCCAGGCCAACGTCCACAAAGGCGGACTGCATGCCTGGCAGGACGCGTGTGACGCGACCGTTGTAAATCGACCCGGCGAGGGTGTACTCGTTTTCGCGTTCGTAATAAATTTCCGCGAGTTGATCGTCTTCAAGAATTGCAAGCCGCGTTTCGTGCGGCGTACTGGAGATACAAATTTCCTTTGCCATCGTACCTTTCCGCCCAGCGGTGTCAGCCTGCTGGGACCCGCGGCAAGGTTGGATGGAGACGCGCAAGGCCGGAAGGGGAGGGGATGTGCGGAAGGGATAACCCGTAAATCGCTGGTGTGCCGGTTTCCTCGCCAGGTCCGGCCCCGAAGGGCGGCGATCCGTGGCGAAGGTCTAGCTGTACAAACCAAACAAGCCGTACAAACTGAACAAGTTGTACGATACGGTAACCCATTTGCAGAGATTTTGTGGCCAACCTTGCCTGAAATTCCGGCGGGGCCGTTCCACCACTGGCGTTTGCACAACAATGTCGCGCGATGGAACCGGGGATTGCTTTTCCCGATCCTTCCGTGCGTCCGGTGCAACTTGTACGCCGCCAACGGTTGTCCCGTCTCTGCGTGCTCATGAACCCTTGTCCTGCCGGGCGCGCGATCCATTCGGACCTGGCCGGCAAAAAATCTTCAAAAAACCCTGTTCTTGTGGGCCGGACTGTTCCGGGGGGACACAAATGGTGAACTGCAAGTCCGTTCAGTTGACGAACCGGCGCATGCGGACATTCATCGCCACGCCCAGCGCCAGGAACGTAAACAACACCGAAGATCCTCCGTAACTCATTAACGGTAAAGGGATTCCGGTGACGGGCATAAACCCGATGACCATGCCCACGTTGACCGCGATCTGGAAGGCCAACACAGCCACCACCCCCATGATAATCAGGGAGCCGGACAGGTCTGCGGCTGTTTGTGCGTTCTGAATCAAACGCATCAATATGAAAAAGTATAGCAGCAGGACGAAAAGCGCGCCTACGAATCCGTGCTCTTCGCCAAAAGCGGCAAAGATGAAGTCCGCATGGGGGATTGGCAGGAAGTCGCCCTGAGTCTGGGTTCCCTTGGCCGCGCCCTTGCCCCACACCCCACCGGAACCGACGGCGATGAGCGATTGTTTGAGCTGGTAACCGGTTCCCCGGGGGTCGCTGTCGGGATTGAGGAAGCTGGTCAGGCGAGCCTTCTGGTAAGGCTTGAGCACCTTTCCGCTGCTCCACGCGCCGGCGATCAGCACCGTGCCGCAGGTCAGCAGAATCAGCGCCTGACGGATGTTGATGCCGCCCAGAAAGAGCCCGGCGACGAGGATCGGCATATAGGTGAGCGCGGTTCCCAGGTCGGGCTGTATCAGCACCATGAGCATCGGAACGCCCACCAGGAAGAAAGCCTTGAAGATATCCC
>PLOI01000109.1:16280-39914 GCA_003142015.1 Acidobacteriaceae bacterium
ACGACGTAAGCCCACGGAACCCAGTCCAGCAGCCGGTGATAGTCAATCTTGGCGAAGAGGAACATGGCCGCGAGGCCGCCGGCGACAAAAAAGAGCTGCTTGGTGTGGTCGCCGGTGTATTTGGTGTGCAACGTGGCCGAGTAGATTTCCAGTATCGAGACCGTGCAGAGCGCCAGCACCATGGTCAGCAGCGCCCAGTCGAAATCGCGGAATGAGAGAAACCGGCGCATCAGGGCAGCTCCTGCCTGATGCGCAGCGGTAAGGCGAGCAGCCAGGCCGGGAGAGAATATTGAGTGCTGGCCACAGCGTAGGGTTTGGCTATTGGCCCTGGGCTGACCATGAAATGTCCGGCGTGGAGAACAGAAACCTCGCCGGAGCGTTTGTGTCCCGGGGGCGCGGGTGTGGACCAAACGGCTCCCACTTCAACCGGTTTGCTGAGGCTGGCTTCGTCGAGGACGTTGTGGTCTGCGCTGCGCTTCTTGTTCACGTAGGTGGTGATGATCTGGGCGGCGATGTGGGCCGAGAGCGAACCCCAGTCGCCATGTTCCTGTAACACGGCAATCACAATCTCCGGATTGCGCCGGGGAACCATGCCCACGAACCAGGAATTCGGAGTCTTGGCCCCGCCTTTGATGTGCGTGTCGCCTCCGCCCACAACTTGGGCGGTGCCGGTTTTTCCGGCAAAGTCAATGCCTTCCAAGTGCGCGGCCGCAGCCGTGCCGGTGGTGGTGGCAGCAGCCATGCCATCAGTAATGATGGCCCAGGTGTCGGGGTTGAGAGGAAAATCAATATCTCCCGAGCCAGGGAAGCTGTCCTTGATCGCCTGCTGGAACTCCGCAGGGAGTTTGTTTGCAATTGGGTCCACCACATGCGGCCGCACAAAATGACCGTCCGACGCGATACCACCCAATGCCCGCGCTAGTTGCAGGGGCGTAACCTGCGTTTCACCCTGGCCGATGCCCACCGAAATCGTATTGCCAGGGTAATACCTCTGGTGGAAATTCTTCATCTCCCATTGAGTAGAGGGCATGACGCCGGCCATCTCGTTGGGCAGGTCGATGCCGGTCTTCTGCCCCAGGCCGAAGGCGGTGGCATACTTGGCGATGGTGTCGATGCCCAGTTTTTGAGCCAGCGTGTAAAAGAACGTGTCACAGGAAAGCGGAATGGCCTGACTGATATTCAGCACGCCGTGGTGCCTGTCGCAATGGAAGAAGCGCCCATAAAACGTCCCGCCGCCCACGCAATTCACGTGCATATCCTGGGCCACGCCTTCCTGCAGGCCTGCCGCGGACATGATGATCTTGAACGTCGACCCCGGCGCGAGCTGGTCCTGGATCGCCTTGTTCATGAGCGGATGGTTTGGATTGGTGATTAGCTGGTTCCAGTCCGTTCGGTTGATGCGCACCGCAAAGGCGTTGGGGTCGTAACTGGGGTGGGAGACCATGGCGAGTATCTCGCCGTTACGCGGGTCCATGGCTACCACGGCGCCGCTGGCGCTGCCCAGTGCCAGCTCCGCGGTGCGTTGCAGGTCGAGGTCAATGGTCAACTTCAGATCCTGTCCGGGTATGGCGTGCTGCGTTCTCAGGTAGCCCACCTCGCGGCCATGGCTATCCACAATCACATCTCGAGATCCGTCCTGCCCCCGCAGCACCTCGTCGTACGTCTCCTCGACGCCTGCTTTGCCCACCACGTCGCCGGGCTCGTAGGCGGCAAAGCGCGATTGGTTGAGATCCTCTTCGCTCACCTCGCCCACGTACCCGATAAGATGCGCGGCAAATCCGTCTCGCGGATAGAGCCGCCGCTCTTCGTCGATGGTCTCCAGCTCGGGCAACTCATTGCGGTGGGCCTCGATGAATGCCTGTTCATCGGCGCTGATGTCACTCTTGATGGGGATGGGCTGGTAGCCTGGCGCGCTCCGATAGCGGCGCAGTGTAGCGGTCAACTGCTCCAGGTCCAGGTTCAACCCGTGTGCAATCAGCGGCAGATCCGCGTCCACGTTGCGGTTCTGCTCGCGAACCAGGAAGCAGGAGACCGAAGGGTAGTTGTCCACAATCAGCCGGTTTTCGCGGTCGAAGAGCTTGCCTCGGCCGGCCATCACCGGAACCTTGCGAATGCGGTTCTGCTCGGCAAGCTGGCGGAAGTTCTCTGCTCCCAGCACCTGCAGCCGCCACAATCCGGCCACCAGCGCCAGCATCATCAACAGAATGCCGTACTGCACCACCGTCAACTTCAGAGTGGAGAGCTTTTCGCCGCGTGTGGTGCCGCTGGAATACATCTTCTGACCTCTAGAATACAGCCGATATCGCTATTGATTTGGAGGGGACGCGCTTCAGCACTTCCGTCCTACACTTAGTTGGACGTTTGGATTTAGCTGCTGAGGAAATGACTTCTCTAAAACTTTCACCCCTCGCCGGCTAAAGCCCATACTCTTCACTCAAAACCAATTTCCCTAACCCCAAGGGTTCTCATTACAAGTCCATACAAAATTCCTACACTCCCTCAGAGGCTAAAGCCCCGCGTGCATTTGCTGCTTTTGCGACACGGCTAAAGCCGTGTCCTTTCAAAACATCGACTCAAGCCGGGCTTCTCTGTTCCCTATTTCCTGTTCCCTCAATCCCTGACCCGCGTCCGGTCCAGCAGCGGAAACAGCACCATGGCAATCAACGCGTTCACCACCGCTTTCATCAGCTCCGCCAGCCAACTCCATTCCAGGTTCAGCCCCAGCAAAACGCGATAAATCGAGAAGTAAATCACGCTCGACAGCAGCGAAAGCAGAAAAGTCACCATCGTGCGGATGGTGTGGTTCTCCACGTCGATGCGCACCCCCACCGACCCGGCCAGAAATCCGGCCACCGTCTTGGCAATGCCGTTGACCCCGATGGCATGGTGGGTGAGCGCATCCTCAAAGAGGCCCATCCCCGCGCCCATCAGCGTTCCCTGAATGGGGTTGCGCCGGGCCAGGGCGAAATAGACCGTCACCACCAGCGGCAAATCGAACCATGTGTAGCCCAGCACTAGGCGCGGCAGCCATGCCTGCAGCACCAGCGCCGCCAGCGGCGTCAGCGCATACACCAGTACCGGATAGCTGTGCACCCCCATATCGCGGCGATAGTCGGCGCCAAGCAAGCTCATGGCTGGGTATTCCCTCCTGCATGGGCCGGCTGGGGATTGGCCTTCTGGCCGGATTTCGATTCAGGCTTTGATTCAGGCTTCAATCCAGTCTTGGGCGTCGGCTTCTTTTCCTGGCCCGCCGGCGCTGACGTTTGCCCGCTCTGCGGCGACCCCGTCCCCACCGTAAAGCGGTCAGGATGCTGCGGGTGAAGCAACTTGGGAACCGGTGGTGGTGCTGCTGCCGCGGGTGTCGCGCTTTGTCCGGGCTGGGCATTGCCCGGTGCCGTCCCGACCGCCGGAGTCTGCGCCGGCGCATTAGGATCGGTAAGCCCCGGCAGCCGTTCCGCCATCACTTCCGAGGCCTTTTTCTGTTCCCTGCTTGCCTCTGCAATGGCCGCCGCCTGAGCGCCTTTCAGCATCTCGCTCGTGGCCATGTCCTGCTGCTGCTCAGCCGGAAAGCGCGGCTCGGTCGAGGTAATCACCAGCACCTCGTCCAGCCGGTTGAGATGAGCCGCCGGCGTTACAATCACATCGACAAACGAGTCGCGGTCCGGGTCCGGCACAACCTTTTCCACCACCCCCACCGGCAGCCCGCGCGGGAAGATTAGGTCGCCCCCGGCGGTCAGCACCTTTTCTCCCGGCTGAATGCGGTCGTCCTTCAGAATGCCCACTATCTGCGGCCGGCCGACGGCGTTGCCGCGCAGAATCCCGCGAATCCGCGTCGTCTCCAGAATCACGCCCGCGCCGCTGGTCTGGTCGTTGATGGCCAGCACCTGCGCGGAATGTGGAAAGACGTCGCGCACTTTGCCCGCGATGCCGTCCGGGGTAATTACGGCCATGTCGCGCTCCAGCTTGTAGTCAGCGCCCTTGTCGATGTAGAAAACCCGCGAGGAATCGCTGCCGCTGGTTCCGATGGCCTGCGCGGCCTGCGTCTTGTAGATATATTTCTGCTGGAAGTCCATCAGCGCCTGCAGCCGCTCGCCCTGTTTGGCGTCTTCCAGCAGAGAGGCCTGTTCCAGGCGGAGCCGGTCGATGGTCTTCTGCAAATCCTGATTCTGCTCGCGAATGTGGTGCAGGTCTATGTAGTCTTGCCACAAGCTCACCGCACCCAGCCTGGTGGCATGGAAGGCTTTTTCCGGGGGCATTACCACCGTATCGGCCCACAGCCGCAGCAGTCGCACCCCCGGCGCATCCTGCGGGTCGAGCGAGTTGCGCCCGCTGTCGGTGCGGCGCACTTGCATGGCCAGCCCTATAATCTGCGCCAACAGGATAGCCAGCAGCACCAGGAGATTTCGATAGCGGACAAAGAACGATTCCATGGCGAAAGCTCGGCCTGGGAAAACATTAAAAGAAAAGCAAGAGCGGGTGCCCCAGATTTGGATTTTCAGACCTGGGGCAACAACTGATCCCTGACAAGTGACCCCTGCTCAGTCGATTTTGATCTTGCGCAACAGCCGAAAGTCGGAGAGCATCTTTCCCGTGCCCAGCACCACCGAGGCGAGCGGATCGTCGGCCACCGAAACCGGCAGCCCGGTTTCCTCGCGGATGCGCTTGTCCAGGCTCTTCAGCAGCGCGCCTCCGCCGGTCAGCACGATGCCGCGGTCGCTGATGTCGGCTGAAAGCTCGGGCGGCGTGCGCTCCAGCGCCACGCGGATGGCGTTCATGATTACCGCGATGCACTCGCCCAGCGCCTCGCGAATCTCGCTGTCGTCGATGGTGATGCTCTTGGGAACGCCCTCGATCAGGTTCCGTCCCTTGATCTCCATGCTGAGCGGCTTGTCCAGCGGGAACGCCGACCCGATCTCGATCTTGATGTGTTCGGCGGTCCGTTCGCCGATCAGCAGGTTGTACTTCCGCTTCAGATAGTTGGTAATGGCCTCGTCCATCTGGTTGCCGGCCATGCGCACAGATCGCGAGTAGACGATGCCCGAGAGAGAAATAACCGCTATGTCCGTTGTGCCGCCGCCGATATCCACGACCATGTTGCCGCCAGGCTCGGTGATGGGCAACCCGGCGCCGATGGCCGCCACCATGGCCTGTTCCACGAGATAAACTTCGCTGGCCTTGGCGCGGTAGGCCGAGTCCTCCACCGCTCGTTTTTCCACCTGCGTAATCTCTGAAGGCACGCCGATAACGATACGCGGATGCACCAGCATCTTGCGGTTGTGCGCCTTCTGGATGAAGTAGTTCAGCATCTTCTCGGTGACTTTGAAGTCGGCAATGACGCCGTCCTTCATCGGCTTGATGGCCACGATGTTGCCGGGCGTGCGGCCCAGCATATCCTTGGCCTCCTTGCCCACCGCTTCCACCTCGCCGGTGTTCTTGTTGATAGCCACGATGGAAGGCTCGTTGACAACGATGCCTTTGCCGGCCGCAAAGACCAGCGTATTGGCGGTGCCTAAATCGATAGCCAGATCGCTGGAAAACATGCTGAACAGCGAACGAAGACCGTGCGACCGCGTGGAGCGCGAGGGGTAACTATTCAGGGACATTGAAGATCGGTTCTACCTCAACGCTTATTGTACCGTCCGGGACCCAATGCCGCACCGGCGCTCCTCGCTGTTGCGCAAAACCACATCCCGGCCCCAGGCCGACGCGATAAACTCAGTTGTCTGCCAAGCCCGCTCTGCCCCTGGCTGTCCGGCTCGCCCTGGGCTTCCGCCAGAGGCAAGAAACGCGGGCGATGGCACTTGAAAGGTTATTGACATGGGAGAAAAAGATAGAATTTTCAACGCGTTAGGATTGCGGGCAACCCTTTCGGGCGCGAGTTACGGGGACCAGTGGTTTGCGGGCAGCGGTGACTGGATCGAAGTCCACAGCCCGGCCACCGGGGAACTGCTGGCCAAGGTCGAACAGGCGAGCGAGGCCGACTACAACACCGTTGTCGCACAGGCGACGAAAGCGTTCGAGTTCTGGCGCGCCCTGCCTGCTCCCAAAAGAGGCGAAATCGTGCGCCAGTTAGGGGTTGCGCTGCGCGAGAAAAAGGATGCGCTGGGGCGGCTCGTCTCGCTGGAAATGGGCAAGATCCTCACCGAAGGCCTCGGGGAAGTGCAAGAAATGATCGACGTCTGCGATTACGCGGTCGGTCTCAGCCGCACACTTTCCGGCCCGACACTCCAGAGCGAGAGGCCGATGCACCGCATGATGGAGCAGTGGCACCCTCTCGGGCCCATTGGCGTCATTACGGCCTTCAACTTCCCGGTTGCGGTCTGGTCGTGGAACAGCGCGCTGGCTTTTGTCTGTGGTGATCCGGTGGTGTGGAAGCCTTCAAGCAAGACGCCGCTATGCGCCATCGCTTGCCAGAACATCATCCGCGACGTGCTTCAGTCCAACGGTGTTCCGTTTGGAGTGTCCTGCGTGGTCGTCGGACGCGGGGCGACCGTCGGCGAACGGATTCTGGCCGACAATCGGCTCCCCTTGATCAGCGCCACCGGATCGGGCCGGATGGGCAAGCGCATCGCTCAGGTTGTCGGCGCTCGCCTGGGCCGCACAATTCTCGAGCTTGGGGGCAACAATGCCCTGATCATTTCGGACAAGGCCGATCTGACAGCAGCGCTGGCATCGTCATTCTTCGGCGCTGTCGGCACTGCCGGGCAACGCTGCACCTCCACGCGCAGGTTGATTATTCATGAGAGCGTTTACGATTCGTTCGTTCACAAGATGATTGGTAATTACGAAAAAGTGAAAATTGGCGATCCCCTCAATCCTGAAACCCTGATGGGGCCGCTGATCGATGAAGCGGCCGTTTCGGACTACGAGAATGCGCTGGTTGCTGCCCGCAAGCAGGGCGGAACGGTGCTTTACGGAGGCAAGGTCCTCGATCCACCGCCGTTTGGCAGGCGGACCTTCGTTCTGCCGGCCATTGTGGAAATCCGCAATGACGCCGAGATTGTGCAAACCGAGACCTTTGCTCCCATCCTTTACGTGATGAAATACCGGACCATCGACGAGGCGATNNATGGCCGAGGCGGAAAAGTTCCTCAGCTTCAAGGGATCCGACTGTGGCCTCGCGAACGTGAATGTGGGCACCTCAGGCGCGGAAATCGGCGGCGCATTCGGCGGCGAAAAGGAGACCGGCGGGGGCCGTGAGTCAGGCTCGGATTCCTGGAAAGCTTACATGCGCCGCCAAACCAGCACCATCAATTGGGGCGGTGAAATTCACTTGGCGCAGGGAGTGGAGTTCCACTCGTAATCCGGGCATCTGCAGGATCACAGGAACCCCGCCTCAACACCCGGAGAGCCGCCGGCATCGGTTGCATGGCAGGCCGAAACAAATATGGGATAGGGAAGAGTGGGAAGCAAAGAACGCTTCCCACTCTTCCATACACTTCAACTGTGGCGCTTTTCTATCCTCGACGGGAGTTGCGCCCGGTCTGCAGATAATTACCTTCCCCTGGTGCAAAATATCAATTGGAACTCCGAGAAGGTAACGATGGCGAACAAGAGCCAACTGCTGAAAAAAGTTCAGATCGAATTTGAAAGCCCCGGATCCCCACCCCTCCCCCTATTTCCTGTGAAACTGTGGACTTCGCCTCATCTCACAGTCGGTATTGCTTTCTGTCCGGGTGCGACAATCTGGGAAATGCTATAAAGCTCCATATTGTCTTTTTTGCACGTACCAGGAATTGTTCAGCCGCGCAAAAACGCTATCTATTCGTTCTGGCGCGCAGCGCGCCCAAGCGCGCTTGCGTGAGTATGCAGTTCGACGCCCGGTCGCACCGGTAATGGATGCTGACGGGATAATCCTGCCATTTGGGGTCAGCGCCTTGCCCGCCCGCCTTGTCGAAGTAGAAAATCTTTCCTCCGCGGGTCTCGATAACTCCGCGGGAGGCGTCAAATTCCACGATTGAATCGTCTCCCTCCATGGAAAATGGCAAGAGCTTTATCGCGGATTTAGGAGCTTTCTTTTTGCGGGCGGCAAGCTCAGCGGCAGCTAGCCGCGCTTCGTTCGCTGTAACCTCATCCTGGAGTTTCTGCAATTCATCCTGCACAGCAATGGCTGGAAAGTTGGACGAAAAACTCCAGGCAAAGATGTTTCCATAGGCCCTTTTTGAACAAGGAATCTCGCCTTCGGCGGAGATGGACGCAACCTGTCCATCCTTCCCGATTTGATTCTGGAACATATCATTGTCCAGCTCCCGCTCAGGTTCGCCGGCTTCATATCGTGCGCGATCGATCCTTTGCGCAAACTGTTCGTTGGAGATACTGCCTGCATCCGTCTCGCCGGCCTCAGAATCTTGAGTGGATGCGGAAAGAGTTGCCGCATTCCCGGCATTGTATTTCAGTATGATCTCCTTGCTGCATAGCACAGCGCCATGCGAATCCTGCAAGTGGATTTCGATGGAAAGCGGAACCGGCGAATTGGCGACCGCCAATGCAAACCCCTCCTGCCGGCCTTTGTCGCTTGGTTCTATCGTCAAACGGTACATCGGCTTCTTTTCCCATTTGGTAGACAAATGGCCCTTCAATCCGGTCGCGCTCGAAGTGTACGCTCCCAAATCGTATTGTCCGCTGTTCCCTATGAACCAGTATGCGATTACCAATCCCAGCAGAACTCCAAAGCCCGCGACCGCCGTGACATAAACCATGGTTGGCTTCTTGAGGAGTTTCGGAATCGGTTCCGTCTGCGGTTCATTGTGCTGTGGCTCAGCGCGTTGTGGCGGGGGAGCCTTAGCTTTACTCGCGGCCTTCTTTTTTTTAGTGTCCGTGCTTACTCCGCTGGCAATCTGCGGCTCCGTATCTGTGATTTTTTCGGGGGGACTCTCCGGCAACGGCTCAATGACCTTGTAGCCGCTGTAGTGCAACTCTGCTTCGTCTGTTTTCTCACCGCTGGGTTCTGTCTTCTCGCCGCTGGGCTCTTGCCGGTCCGGGGCTGCGAACTTGTCGCGGGGACTTTCCGCATCCGATTTATCAAACTTGTAGCCGAACCGCGGAGGTTCCGCTGCTGGCCTCGCGCGATTGGGATATCTCGAATAAGCGTCCATCGCCAGGGGCCCCCTTTCCCCTGTTGTCCGCAATCCTCATCTTTGCAGAATCTAATTGGACCACATATCGCCTCTCTGTGAAACCATAAATTGTCAAAACGGACATTCTCGATTACTATGTGCGGCAACGTGAACGGCGAGCGTGATCCTTCTCACAATCCTGCCGCGCCGCGATAGAATAAGCAATGACGAAATCCCCTCAGCGCGGATGATCTTCAGCGCGAGGCGCAACGCAAGGGTCCGGGGTTATTCCATTTCAAGCCGGGGCCTCTTTATCCCCGCTTTCGCCAAGGTGAGCATATGACCATACAGAAAAAAGATCTCGGAGCAGCGGTGCTGGCGACCGAATACGCTGTGCGCGGCCCCATCGTTGCGCGAGCGCAGGAATTGGAAAAGCAGGGCAAAGAAATCATCTACTGCAACATCGGCAATCCGCAGTCGTTTGGGCAAAGGCCCCTCACCTGGCTGCGCCAGCTTCTTGCCCTCTGCGAGTATCCCGCTTTAATGGATATCCCTCTCGCCGTCTTTCCCGCCGATGCCGTCGAAACCGCTCGGGCCATCCTCGAGGGAAGCCGGCACGGAATGGGTGCCTACAGCGAGAGCGAAGGCCTGCGCTTCATCCGCGAGGCGGTGGCCGAATTTATCCGCGAGCGGGACGGCATCGGCGCCGATCCGGAGGCCATCTTCCTCACTGACGGCGCCAGTAAAGGCGTGCAGACGATTCTCAAGCTCCTGCTGGCCTCGCCCACTGACGGGATCATGATTCCCATCCCCCAGTACCCGCTCTATAGCGCCACCATCACGCTTTACGAAGGGCGCATCGTTCCCTACTACCTCGACGAGGCTGATCACTGGAAGCTCAACCGCTCCATGCTCGATGACTCCCTGCGCGCCGCCCGCGCCCAGGGAACGCGCGTCAAGGCCATCTGCATCATCAATCCTGGCAATCCCACCGGATCCGTGCTCGACGAAAAGAACATCGCCATGGTGCTCGATTTCGCGCGCGAGCATGGACTGGCCGTGCTGGCCGACGAGGTCTATCAGGAGGACATCTACCTGCCCGGCGACAGGTTCGTCTCTTTCGCGCGCGTTCTGGAAGCAAGGGGGATCCGCGACGTAACGCTCTTCAGCTTCCACTCCTGCTCTAAGGGCTTACTGGGCGAGTGCGGCGTGCGCGGCGGCTACTTCGAATACCGCAATGTGCCCCCGGACGTGGCCGCGCAGATTCTCAAGCTGCTGTCGGTGTGCCTATGTTCGAACCTTGCCGGACAGGTGGCCACCTATGCCATGGTTCACCCTCCAAGATCAGGAGATCCCTCTTACGAACTCTACAATCGCGAGAAGAAGGCCATTCTGGAAGAGTTGAAATTGCGCGCCGCCCTTCTGGTGGAGGGATTGAATAAGATCGATGGCGTCTCGTGCAATGCGATCGCCGGCGCGATGTACGCCTTTCCGCGCATCATGCTGCCTGTGGGCGTATCCGACGAAGAGTATTGCATGGCGCTGCTCGAAGAGACCGGCATCTGCGTGGTGCCCGGATCGGGCTTCGGCCAGGCGGAGGGCACGGCCCACTTCCGCACCACCATCCTCCCGCCGACGGAGAAGATCCGCCAGGTGGTGGAAAAGCTCAGCGCGTTTCACGAGTCCTATGTGCTTGTGAAGTATTGATCCGGACCAATTGATCCGGACCAAAATGATGAAACCACCGCAAAGCTGTCATCTTGAGCGAAGCGCAGCGGGGCCCCCGGCGACAGGTCTTCGTCGCTGGGGTGGAAAGCGGAGTCGAAGGATCTGCGGTTGTTTTTGGGCGGGTGGCTTACATCTGGGGAATGAAAACGGGGGGCCCCCAGGTCTCGATCTTGAGATCTGGGATTCCAACCGATAAGTTCGCGTCCTGAGCCCGGCATTCTCTCTTAGTTTCTTCCCTCCATCACATCCCTCAACGCAAAGCTGGTCTCCAGCCGTGTAACTCCCGGCAGTCGGGATAACTCGCGCTGATGCAGGCGGCTGTAGTCGTCGATGTCGGCTACGCGGACCACCAGCGTATAGTCGTAGTGGCCGTCCATCAGGTGGCAACTGCCGATGTTCTTCGAGCGCCGCACCGCAGCCTCGAAGGCGCTCAACACGGCCGCTGACTGGCGCTCCAGCGTAACGCGAATGAAGACCGTCATGCGCTTGCCCAGCAGCCGGTCGTCGATTTGGGCGTGGTAGCCGCGGATGGCTCTCGATGCCTCCAGCGCCTGGATGCGCCGCGAGGCCGCCGAGGCCGAGAGGCCCACAGCCTCGCCTACCTCATAATTGGTCGCACGGCCATGGCGCTCCAGGTAGCGCAGAATCGCAGCATCCAGTTCGTCAAGACGGTTGCCGGCTTTGGTCGCCGCCACTTCCGGGCCGATCTCCATAGCTTCCGCGCCTGATTCCTGCACAAAACGGCCATTTGGATCACGTTTCGTTCGCATAGCACACTTTTATCACAATCTTTGCACACATTGGAAGCGGTCTGCGCCGTAGGATTCTTGTCAGTTGGAGGTGGATGCAAGTCCGCACCGGGTTAAGCCCTCTTCCGAAAACAAACTCTGGAGTCGCAAGTTCTTGATAGCCAGTACTTTCCGGTCTGCATCCAACCCCGCCGGAATGAAACCAGACAGGAGAAACAACAATGATTATCGGTGTTCCCAAAGAGATCAAGGACAATGAAGCCCGCGTGGGCGTGACCCCGGCTGGCGTGAAGGCGCTCACCGAGGACGGGCACAAAGTATTGGTCGAGACAAAGGCCGGCGCGCAATCCGGCTTCCTCGACGAGGAGTACCAGAGAGCTGGCGCGATGATTGAAGGCGCGGCTGGCGATGTTTGGAAAAAGTCCGACACTGTGGTCAAGGTCAAGGAACCCATCGAGAAGGAGTATGCATTCTTCCGCGAGGGGCTGGTGCTCTTCACCTATCTACACTTGGCGCCGGTGCGGGATCTGACCGACAAGCTGCTCGAATCGAAGGTCATCGGCATCGCCTATGAAACGGTTCGTGACCGCCAGAACACGCTGCCTCTGCTGACGCCAATGAGCGAAGTAGCAGGCCGCATGAGCGTGCAAGTGGGCGCCACATATCTCGAAATGGAACACGGCGGGCGCGGCATTCTGCTGGGCGGTGTGCCGGGCGTTCCCCCGGCGCACGTTACCATCATCGGTGGCGGAGTCGTGGGCACTAACGCGGCCAAGGTCGCGCTGGGCTTTGGGGCCAAGGTCACGCTCGTGGATGTGAACCTGAACCGCCTGCGCGAGCTGGACGACATCTTCGGCGGGCGGCTCTACACGCTGGCCTCGAACAGCTACAACGTGGCCGAAGCCACCCGCGAGGCCGATCTGGTGATCGGCGGCGTGCTGATTCCCGGCTCGAACGCGCCCAAGATCGTAACCCGCGGCATGGTGGCCCAGATGAAGAAAGGCGCGGTCATCGTTGACGTGGCCATCGATCAGGGCGGCTGCGTGGAGACGGCCAAGCCCACTTCGCACTCTAACCCTAGTTATGTGGTGAATGGCGTGGTGCATTACTGCGTAACCAATATGCCGGGAGCTGTGCCTCACACCTCCACGCTGGCCCTGACTAACGCAACCTTCCCGTATCTCATGCGCATCGCTAACCTGGGCACGCGCGAGGCATTACGTCAGGATGGTGGCTTAGCGGAGGGGTTGAACACCTGGCTGGGCAAGCTCACTTATCGCGGCGTGGGCGAGAGCCAGGAGCGGCCGTGGACGCCGGCGGCCAGCGTGCTTGCGTAAGAGCGGTGATCAGTTAGTTGTGCTGATAACGGCCGGAAGAATTTCCCATCCTTTCGCCAGGAACAAGGCGAAAGGATGGGAAATTCAGTTTTGATGGGAAAGACGCAGCGCTTGTTGTCCTCTGATTCCTAACCTTAACCCCTGACCTCTAACCCCAGTCGGCTCTATAATCGCCCCATGCTGTTCAGCGGCGATCCTCGGCGGCGTACGGTTGCTCTGCTTGCGGGCGGGGTGCTGCTGATCTTCGTGCTGCTGGGCGCGCTACAGGCATTCAACACCTCAGGCGTGAGCTTTCTCAATCCCGAAACCGCCGGGGAGACGCTCATCTTCACCGGCCTCACGGTGCTGGTCTTTCTGTTGTTGCTGCTCATGCTGGTGCTGCTGCTGAGGAACATCCTCAAGGTATACGCAGGCCAGGGCAGCAGCGGGCTGGGCGCGCGGCTGCGTTCGCGCATGGTGTTGGGCGCGGTGCTCATTGCTCTCGCGCCCGCGGTCTTCATGTTTCTNNACGGCCAACGCGCGCGTCGAGGCGGAGTCGATTGCGGCTTCGGGCGCGCCCGATCACGCGCTTCCGGCGCTGCAGGATGAGTTGGCCTCGCGACGCATTACGCTAGCCGGCGGTTTTGCGGTAGTCTATGGCAAAGATCAGCGGCTCCTCGCCAGCTTTCAGGCTCCGCCGGAGTCGAGTCCGGCCAGCCTGATTCCCTGGCCGGAGGAAACAGGGCAGGGGCAGGCGGTTTCACTTCATGGGCCGCTCGCCATCAGTTTGCTTTCCGCCGCACGGCGCACAGATGAGCCGGTGATGAGGGTGGCCGGCCGGGAGTACGCGCTGGGCATGGCGGCAACCGCGTCAGGCAAATTCGTAGTAGTGGCGCTGCCCATGCCGCAGGGACTCAGCCAGCCTGCCATGCGCATCCGTTCCGGCTCGGCCGCTTATTGGAAGCTCTTCCACAAGCGCAATCAGATTCGCACTATACTCGTCCTGATCTTGCTGGTAATTACCGTGCTTGCGTTCTTCCTCAGCGTATGGGTGGCGCGGTTTCTCTCCAATCAGATCACCCGTCCGGTCGAGGCTTTGGCCGTGGCGATGGCCGAAATCGCCACCGGCAAATACGACCATCGGGTGGCGCTGGCGGCTACCGGCGAGATGGGTGAGCTGGTGCGAGCCTTCAATCGCATGGCCGCTGACCTGGACGCCAGCCGCCAATTGGCTGAGACTTCTTCCGCGCAACTGACCGCCGCTAACCTGGCTATCGAAGAGCGCCGCCGCGAACTGGAGACCATCGTTGAAACCATTCCATCCGGGGTAGTCACGCTCGACGGCGCGGGCACGGTCCTGCAATCCAATCGCGCCTTTGCCGCGCTGGTGGGCCGGCGCGTTGACTTCGGCCTGGGCGGGGAGAAGATCGAATCGCTGTTTCCCGCCGACTGCGCCGAAGATCTGGCAGGCGTCATTCGCCGCGGCCACCGCATGGGCGCGGCCTTCACTGAGATTGAGGTGCCTGTCGGCGGCCGCATCCTCCATCTGGCCATCACCAGCGCGCGGTTTGAGCTCACCCAAAGCCAGCCGGGAACTGTGCTGGTAGTCGAGGACACCACCGAGCTTTTGCGGGCGCAGCGGCAGTTGGCGTGGAAAGAGGTGGCGCAGCGGGTGGCTCACGAGATCAAGAATCCGCTAACGCCCATCGCTCTCTCCGCCGAGCGGATCAGCAAACACCTTGACCGCGGCCAGCCGGACTCGCCTGCCATTATCCGCAAATGCAGCGAGGTAATTCTGGGCTGCGTGGGCACGCTGCGCACGCTGGTGGCCCAATTCTCGGCGCTGGCCGAATTTCCCGCGCCGCAGCCGCGCGCCTGCGACATCAATCAAGTGACAGAAGAGGCGTTGGCGCTGTTTGCCGGCCGGCTCAACGGCATCACCGTGCAGCTCGATCTGGAGCCGGGTCTGCCGCCCGTGCTGGCTGATCCGGAAGCCATTCGCCGCGCCCTGGCGAACCTCATCGACAACGCCGCCGAGGCCATGCAGGGCAGTCTGCTGCGTGTGCTCGGGCTGCGCAGCTCGCTCAGCGAGGACGGCGCATCGGTCGAGGTCGAGGTCTCCGATACCGGCCACGGCCTCACCGATGAAATCCGCGAGAGGCTGTTTCTGCCTTTCTATTCCACCAAGCAGCGCGGCACCGGTCTCGGTCTCTCCATCGCGGCCAAGATTGTGCAGGAGCATGGCGGCTCACTGCGCGCCGAGACCAACAGCCCCAAAGGCGCGCGTTTTCTGCTGCGGCTGCCTCTTATGGAACCGCCGGAGCCCGCCGTGCAACCCGCTGACGCAACCGGCGACGCCGCACCCATCCAATCTGCCTCTTTGGCCAACCCTGTGAAGGGATCGCACCAATGAATCACATTCTGGTAGTAGACGACGAAGCAGAGATTCGCTCTTCGCTCGAAGAGATTTTGCGCGAAGAGGGTTACGGCGTGGCGAGCGCGGCCACGGCCACTGAGGCGATGGTCCTGCTCGAAGACGCGCCCTATGACGTGGTTCTGCTCGACATCTGGCTGCCTGACCGCGACGGCCTCGACGTGCTCGCCGACATTCACCGCCAGGGAGCCGCAATGCGCCCTGAAGTGGTCATCATCAGCGGCCACGGAACCATCGAGACCGCCGTCAAGGCCACCAAGCTGGGCGCGTACGACTTTCTTGAGAAGCCGCTCTCGCTCGATCGCACTCTGCTCGTGCTCAAGAACGCAGTCGAGGCGCGGCGCATGCGGGCGGAAAACCTGGAATTCAAGCGCCAGTTCAGCGTGGGCTCGGTGCTCACCGGCGAAAGCGTGCCGATGAAAGCCCTGCGCCAGCAGATTCGCCTCATGGCGCCCACCAACGGACGCGTGCTCATCTACGGCGAGTCGGGCACCGGCAAGGAACTCATCGCCCACTCCATTCACGCCGAGAGTCTGCGCCGCGATCAGATTTTTGTCGAGCTCAACTGCGCCGCCATTCCCGAGGCGCACATCGAGGCCGAACTCTTCGGTTACCGGCACGGAGCTCAACCCGGCGGCCTGCCCGAGCAGCGCGGCACCCTCGAGCGCGCCGACGGCGGAACGCTCTTTCTCGACGAAGTCGGCGACATGAGCCTCAAAACGCAGTCCAAGATGCTCTCCGCGCTTGACGACCAGCAGTTCACTCCGGTCGGCGGCACGCAGCCCATTCGCGTGGACGTGCGCCTTATCGCCTCCACCAACAAGGACCTTGAAGAGGAGATCGCCAAGGGCAACTTCCGCGAAGACCTCTTCTACCGGCTTAACGTCGTCCCGTTCTTTGTGCCGCCGCTGCGGGAGCGCAAGCAGGACATACCGCCGCTGACGCGCGAGTTTCTCGCCGAATTCGGCCGCCAGTACGGACGCCCGCGCATGGAGATAGCCGAGGACGCCCTCGAGGCGCTGGCCCAATACCACTGGCCGGGCAACGTGCGCGAACTCAAGAATGTGATCGAGCGAGTCCTGATTCTCAATCCCCGCGCCCTGCACATCGAGCGCAAACACCTGCCGCCGTTGACCCACAAAGCCGGCACTCGTTCCACGGAAGAATTCTCCACCCTCCAGCAGGCCCGCGACGCCTACGAACGCGAGTTCATCCTCAAAAAGATCGATGAATCCCGCAACAACATGAGCCGTGCCGCCGAGCTGCTCGGCCTGGAACGCAGCCACCTCTACCGCAAGATGAAAGCGCTCGGCATCAGCGTGCGGGAGTAGGGAACAGGAGTCAGTGGTCAAGGGACAAGGGAAGATGGTAGTATCAATTACTACTGAGGTGTATCTCATGCCTACCATCGAAAAACTGAGCATCGCGCTTCCCTCTGAAATGGCGTCGCTCGTTCGTCGCGCCGTGGACGGGGGCGAATACTCCTCTAACAGCGAGGTCATCCGCGACGCCCTGCGGGACTGGACGCACAAGCGCAATCTGCGCGAGCAAAGCCTCTCCCATCTGCGCAAAGCGTGGCAGGAGGCAGTTGCCGACGACTCCGAGGGGCTTGATCCGGAGCCGGTCCTTGACCGCCTGGAAAGCAAATTGGATCGCCTGACCGAGGCAAAGGCTCGATAATACGCCTCCGTGCGCGAACTCCTCAACTTCATTATCGCCCTCATCGACCCCGTATTATCACCCGTTTACGGGTCCACACGAAGCCCCAAACCCGCCGGCTGATCCCGATATGGACGAAAAACCCGACAGATAATGGAACCCTCGCCAATCCTGCCGCGTCCAATCCAATGTATCCTTGTAGTTGGAGATGTTTTTGCTCACAGGATTGCAGCCGGATATTCGTAGCGGACGCCGCCGGAAGCCACGCGCTTTCGGGGCAACCGCTTTGCTTTGTCTGGCTTTGCTGGCGATGGTGGCCGTGGTCCAAGTGGCGCACATACATCCTCTGGACAGCGATGCCGACCATTGTTCGCTGTGCATTGCGATGCACTCCGCGGCACCGGTTGCGATTGCCGCGGCTGTAGTAGTCCTGGTCAGAATCGGCACCCCCGAGCCGGTTGTCGAGGCGCGCGCGGTCGTCCGGTATTGGCACCCCAAGCTCTTCACTCGACCCCCTCCCGCCGGCTGTTAGGGCATCCTCCAATCTCTCGTTCAGCCTGGCCCCGGTTGCGCCTTGCACGTTTTGCGAGCGCAACTCCGCCATTGCTTCGCAGACGGCGTTTGATTTGGAAAGCTGTCCTCAATGCACAGAGGATGCCGCGGCTGCAAGAGCCGCGGCCCGTCTTTCGCATGATTCAGCCATCATTCAGGAGATTATCTATGCCGTTCAAACACGGCACAATTTTAAGCATCTTCACCGTTCTCGTCTTGATTCTTGCGGCGCTCTTCGCGACTGCGGAGGGCAGTAACTCCGGCGCTGTCCGCGGCACCGTTACTGACCCCTCTGGCGCCGTGATTCCCAACGCGACTGTTCATCTGATTAACCAGGTCAGCGGCCTGGACCGGACCGCGACTACCGACGCGACCGGCCAGTTCGTATTCGTGAACATCCCCTTCAACCCATATCGGATGACAGTCCTGGCCAACGGCTTTGCGCAAACGAGTAAGAGTTTTGAGATTCGTTCAGTGGTCGGCGCCAACCTCAGCATGGTTCTTCAGGTGGCCGGCAGCTCTCAGACAGTCACAGTGGAGTCTTCGGGCGATTTGGTTGAAACCGATCCCACCTTCCACACAGACGTGGACCGTGAACAGTTCACCAAGGTGCCTTTGGAGAGCCAGTCTTCCTCCCTCAGTTCGCTGGTCACGCTCTCGACGCCAGGCGTGGCGGCCGACTCCAACGGCCTCTTCCACGGCCTCGGCGACCACGCCTCCAACTCGTTCTCCGTGGACGGCCAGTCGATCACCGACCAGCAGAGCAAGGTCTTCTCCAACCAGATTCCCGCCGACTCGATTCAATCCATCGAGGTCATCAGCGGCGCGCCGCCGGCCGAGTATGGCGGCAAGACCAGCTTGGTGATTGTGGCCACCACGCGCTCTGGGCAAGGCATTACCAAGCCTACCGGCAACATCAGTAGCTCATACGGTAGCTTCGGCTCCGCGACCGGCGGGTTTGACCTGGCCTATGGCAAATCGAAGTGGGGCAATTTCATCGAGGCCGACGGCCTCAACAGTGGACGCTTTCTCGATCCCCCGGAATTCACGGTCTTCCACGACAAGGGCAATGAGCAAAACATTTTCGATCGCGTGGACTATTCTCTAACTCCGGCAGACTCGATCCATCTGGATATGAACTACTCCCGCTCCTGGTTTCAGACGCCCAATTCTTTCGACAACCTCAACGTGCAAAACGTGGAGACAACCGGCCCGAATAACGGATCGAGTTCGAGTCCCGATTTCGTGAATGTTGGCAACACCGATCAGCGCTCCAAGATCGAGACCATCAATATCTCGCCCACTTATACGCGCGTAATCGGCAGTGACTCGGTCTTCAACCTGGGCGCCTTCGTCCGCCGGGATGACTATAACTACTTCCCCAGCGGCAATGCGTTGGCCGACCTGGGCCCGTCCAACCTGCAAACCTCTTCCATCTCGCAGTACCGCACGCTTACTAACGCCGCGGTCCACTCGGACTACTCGTATGTCAGGGGTATGCATAACCTCAAGATAGGCGCGCAGTACGGACAGACCTTCCTGCACGAGAACGACAGCCTGGGCGTGGTGGAGTCAACCTATAACTCTCCCTGCATGAATGCTATGACGGGCAACCCTCTGCCGGGATATTCCAGTCCTTCGGGCTGCCTCGGAGTTTCGGTGACCCCGAATACCAACTATCTGTCCGTCCTCGCTCCTTACGACCTGACCCGCAGCGGCAGCGTATACAAGTTCTCCGGTCACACCGACGTGAAGGAACTGGGCCTCTATATTGAAGACCAGATCAAAGCCGGCAACTGGCTGTTCAACCTGGGGCTGCGCGGCGACGTGTACAACGGTCTTACGTCGGCTACCCAGGCGGAGCCGCGCGTGGGAATCGCGTATAACATCAAGCCGACCACTACCGTGCTGCGCGTCTCGTATGCGCGCACGCTGGAAACGCCCTTCAACGAGAACCTGGTGCTGTCCAGCATCGGATGCTCGAATGCCGTGCTGTCGCCGCTGCTGAACTGCACGTCGGGCGTATCAGGAACCCTTCAGCCCGGCTTTCGCAACGAGTTCCATGCCGGCCTGCAACAGGCCTTCGGCAAGCACCTGGTCTTCAGCGGCGAGTACATTTGGAAGTACACCCACAACGCCTTCGACTTCAGCGTCCTGGGCAACACGCCCATCACCTTCCCCATCGACTGGCATAACTCGAAGATCCCCGGCTATGCCTTGCGCGCGGATGTTCCTCAGGTCCATGGCTTCAGCGCCTATCTTGTTGCCTCCTCGGTGGCCGCGCGTTTCTTTCCGCCGCAAGTGGCCGGGGCTGGAGCTACTGTCGGCCAGGCGGGTTTGCCCTTCCGCATCGACCACGACGAGAAGTTCAACCAGACGACTCACCTGCAGTACACAATCTCTCGCGGCAAGGCGCTCAACGGCCTGTGGGGCGGCTTCAACTGGCGCTACGACAGCGGTCAGGTGGCAGGAGCGACGCCTTGCTACGGCGTAACCGATCCGAATACCCCATGCGGAAACAGTTCCACAACGCTTAACGGCCAGCCTGCGATAGCGATGGTGGACACCAACATACCTCCTACCATCAACCCCGTCACTCACGCGAGTGTCGCTCTCCCTTTGACCGCGGATGAAGAGTTTCAGGCGGGGTTTGCCTGCAATGGAGTGAAGGCAACGCCCACCACTCCCTTGCCTGCGGTCTGCCTGGCCTCGCAGTTCACTTCAAGCCTCATCAACATTCCCGCTCCGAACGCCGGCGACAACGACCACAATCCCCAGCGCATTGCGCCGCGCGACTTGTTTGACGCCTCCATCGGCAAGGACAACATCTTCCGTGCCGAACGCTACAAGCTCAACCTCGACATAACGGCGATCAATGTTACCGACAAGCACGCGCTTTATAACTTTCTCTCCACTTTCAGCGGCACGCATTATGTAACTCCGCGCGCGCTCACGGCGAAGATTACGTTGAACTTTTAACGGAAATACCCTTGCGGGGAGACGGCAAATGGCGGAAAATGGTGCCATGTTGTCCTCCCCCCGCATCACGGTCGTGAATTCCTTGTCTTTTTTTTGCCTGGTTCTCTTTTTGCCGTTTTTCTCTGCCCAGGCCGCAAAACGAACAAAGTCTGAACAAGTGCAGGATTTGCTCCAGCGGCAGATGAGCTGGGACGAAAATCCGCGGAATGGGAAAAATCCGGACGGCCTGCACTTTCAGTTTTTCAAAATAGATGAAGCAGGCCCTTCCGGGAAGAGCCTTGTTACGTACCGCGTTTACGTTCCCGGAATTCCCGTAAGCAAGAAATATGCGCTCACGGTCTGGAGAATCGGATCGAATCCCCGTCCTATACCCGGCGATATCTATGTCAATGGCAAGGGGCTCCTGATGGGGCACAAACCCAATGCGGGCCAGGAAGACAGTGACTTTGTAGGGGATGATGAGCTGCATCTGGCCGTGGAGGCGGCGCAGGGCGAGCCTATCCGGTACGCTCTCGAATCCTCCGACAAGCAACTTCTTATCGCCGGCACCGTGGTTCCGTTCCCGCTTGAAGACCAGGGTCAGGGCTGCCGGCTTGAAGTGAGGCTTGCCACGCTCGATGCCGATGCTGTTCTGATCTCCGCCGATGGACTTCCCGCAAACGCTGATGTCCCGTTCCAATTGGTCTCCGCCGGCGTGACGGAAACGGGAAGCTTCCACGCCGACGGACAGGGCCACGCCGTGACGACGGATCTTCCTTTTGTGGCCAACCTGGATAGCGGTTCGCTCAGGGTGACGCTGGTCACAAAGGAATGTTCAACCGCCGTTCAAGTTCGATGGGGAAAGAAAAGTTACCTTCAGCGCTAATAAATCAACGTCGCGCCGGAGCCCTTCCCCTCGCTCTGTTTGCGCTTGCCGTCTCACTTCTCGCAGTGGCGTGAGCCTGCCAACACCTCCGCAAAATGCATCCCTTCGCGGTCCGACAACTGGTTGATCTGCTCGCGGCAACTGAAGCCGTCGGCGACAATAATCGTCGCGGGCGCGGCTGAGTTGACCGCCGGCAGCAGCCCGAGATTTGCGATGGCTTTGGAAACTTCGAACTTATCGGCCTCAAAACCAAATGGTCCTGCCATGCCGCAGCAACTGGAGTTGATAAGCTTCACCGCCGCGCCGGCTTTTTTCAGCAGCGCGATCTCGTTCACCGGCCCGCCAAAAACGGCTTTGTGGTGGCAGTGGCCGTGCAGGATTACCTGCGCGCCCTCAAGCCTGCCCGTCACCCACTCGGGAGCTCTTGCGGCCAGCCAGTCGGCCAGCAGCCACACCTGTTTGCTCATGCGCTGCGCGCGAAGATCGTCAGGGAAAAATTCCAGCGCCTCATCCTTGAAAACGCTGGCGCAGCTTGGCTCGAGAAAGATGAACGGCAGTCCGGCTTCAATCTCCGGCGCCATGCGGTCCAGCACTTTGGCCAGATAGGCGCGCGCTGTGCCCAGCAGGCCGAAGTCGTAGAGCGCGCGGCCACAGCAGATGTGGCCTTTGGGAACCTGAACTCGAAATCCTGCCTGAGTAAGAACGGCTTCAGCGGCGGCAAGAGTTTGCGGGTGATAGTAGTTGTTCCAGGTGTCGGCCCAGAGCACCACATGCTCTCCGGCCGGCTCCGCTTTGGTTGCGTTCTTCCCGCTCAATGCGCGAGGCACGTTGGTGGTTTCGTTGCTCGCCAATCTTGCCTTCTTGTAACTTTTCCCAGCAAGGCGCGGAAGCTGGCGTTCTTGCGCCACGCCCACAATGCGCTTGATGAGCGGGCTGGTGAAGCGCCCGGTGAGCACGGCGTTGGTCAGGGCGGGAGTAATCGAACCCAGGCGGGCCAACAGGTCGGCAAAGCCGAAGATGTAGTGGTGCAGCGGGTGCGGGCGGTGCTTGTAGCGTTGCGCCAGGTACTCGGATTTGTAGGCGGTCATGTCCACCGCTACCGGGCACTCGGTCTTGCACGCCTTGCAACTGAGGCATAGATCGAGAGCCTCATGCACGGCCTTGCTCTGGAAGCCTTCCTTGCGCAGCGCGCCGGCCAGCATCTCCCACAGCAGGCGTGCGCGGCCGCGCGTGGAGTGCTGCTCCTCGCCAGTGGCGCGATAGCTGGGGCACATCACGCCGCCCTCGGTCTTCAGGCAGGCGCCCACGCCCACGCAGCGCGCGGTGGCGCATTCCAGCGAACCTTGATCGGCTGCAAATACAAAGTGTGTCTCCAGCGTGGCCTGCGTCTCGCCGGCAACGAACGGCGCGTGACGCAGATTTTCCACCGGATCGTAAACGCGCACCGCATCCGACAGCTTGCCGGGATTCATGCGGTTTGCCGGATCCCAGATGGCCTTGAATTCCTGAAAGGCCCGGATAAGCTCAGGGCCGAACATTTTGGGCAGCAGCGCCGCGCGAGCCTGGCCGTCTCCGTGCTCGCCGCTGAGCGACCCGCCCAGGCTGAGAACCAGATCCGCTGCGCGGTCGATGAACTCGCGGAAGCGGCGCACGCCTTCCACGGTGCGAAAGTCGAAGTTGATCCTCAGGTGGACACAGCCCTGGCCATAGTGTCCGTAGAGCGGGCTGCGATAGCCGTACTCGGCCATGAGAGCCGTGAGCTGGCGCAGGTAATCGCCCAGCCGCGCGGGAGGAATGCCGGCATCGTCCCAGCCCTCAAATCGCTCAGGTTCGCCCGGAACAAAAGCCGTCGCGCCCAGGGCAGATTCACGCACACGCCACACGGCCGCTGCGTCTTCGGCCGAATAAATGCGCGCCGCCGGCGCCTCTGCCCAGCCTTGCGCGGCATGAGCGAGGGCTTTAGCTTTGGCCTGCGCTTCAGCCGCATCCCATGCGCCCATCTCCACCAGCAGAAACCCTCCGCCGGGCGGAAGCAGCGACACGTCGTCCATAGCGAGGTTTTTGCGCCGCATGAAATCGACCAGCAGCCCGTCAAATCCTTCCAGCCCGATAGGGCCGAATTCAAGCACGCGCGGCACCACGTCGGCGGCGAGAAATACATCGGCAAAGCTCAGCACTGTCAGTACGCGGAAGGGCGGGCTGTTGGTCAGGTTGAGCGTGGCGGCGACGACGGTGGCGCATGTGCCTTCAGAGCCCACCAGCGCACGAGCCACATTGAATCCGTTCTCGTCCAGCA
>PLOI01000106.1:0-7032 GCA_003142015.1 Acidobacteriaceae bacterium
CCCTCTTCCACGTAGTGCGGCAGCAGGTAAAGCAGCAGATTCGTGACCCGGCGAATAAACTCCCCAGTCTGCGGAAACTTGCGCACATAGGCGGCCACTTTAGGGTCAAGGCCGGTCAGTTTGCGAAACTCCGGCACAAAGTGAGGATTGGGCAGGAAGCGCACATCGAAGACCATATCCGCGTCCAGCGGCACGCCGTTCTTGAAGCCAAAACTAAGGCAGGAGATGAGCAGGCGCTTGGTCTCCTCTTCGTGGCCAAAACGGTCCTGGATGTGGGCGCGCAGCTCATGCACGTTGTAGTTGGAGGTATCGATCAGCGTGTCGGCGACGTTGCGGATGGGATCCAGCAGTTGCCGCTCTTCAACAATCGACCGCGAAACCGTCTCCTGCTTCCCTAGCGGATGCGGCCGCCGGGTCTCGGAGTAACGCCGCACCAGCACCGCGTCCTGCGCGTCCAGAAAAACCACGCGTGTGTGCAGCAGCATTTTCACCTGCTTGATAATCTCCGGGAGGCGGTCGAGGGTCTGCCCCTCGCGGACATCCACTACGATCGCCGCGCTCTGAAACTCAGCGGATTTTTCCACCAGAGCGGCAAAATCGGGAAGCAGCTCCAAGGGCAGGTTGTCCACGGCGTGAAAACCCAGATCCTCAAATGCCTTGAGGGCCGAGGCCTTGCCCGCGCCGGAGATTCCGGTGACGATGACCAGTTCCTTGGTCGAGGCTTGCATGGCGGGTTTGGCGGCCCGGCGCGCGGAGATCGCACGGGACGCAGGCTTGGAAGGCGTCATGGGCACATCCTACACCGAACGGCGGCCTTTGCGCTCTGCTCGGAGGCCATGCAGGCAGACGGAAAGGTCCGCCCATCCCTGCGTCCGCCACAAGGGCTGGCGCAGGAATGGGCGGAGCTATCGGCTTGATGAGGCATGAGAGTGTTCAGGGAATCTCGACCAGCTCCATCTGGCCGTCGCGACGGCGGTGGAGCACAAACAGTTCTCCCGATAGATTGTGGAAGACCAGCAGGTCGCGGTCGCGGAACTCGGCATCCTTGACGGCTTCCTCGATGGTCATGGGCTTCAAGGAAAAAGCCTCGCCATTGGAGACGATGTGCGGTTCGACGACCGCTTTGCTGGCCGGGAACGAGTGAACAGCGATGGCCGCGCGGGCTTTGGCGCCGGAGCGTACCGGTTTAACCTCCTCGGCGCCATCCTCCGGCTGGGCGGCGCGGGCTTTGGGCCGGACCACGGGAGGCGCCGCATGCATCTTTTCTTCCTTGGGCAGCCGTTTGCTCGCCATCCGCCGGTCGCGGTGGCGGCGCGCCTGGTTTTCGGCGTGCTCGATAGCCTGGCGCAGCGCCGACTCCAGCGTGTCGGCCTTGCCCTCGGCCGCAATGGTCTGCATCCGAGCCTTAATAGTCAGTTCGGCAATCTGCAGACGTTTCTGTGTACTGAAAACAATGCTGGCGTTCGCGTTCTTGCCCAGTATGCGGGCAATCCGCTCCATACCCTCCTCGGCCTGCATGCGCAAAGCCTTGGAAATCTTCACTTGTCTGGCGGTGTACTCCACTTCCATGGTCAGCCTCCGCTTCTTGTTTTAGTTCTCGCAGCCCAAAATTCAGGCTGGAGAACTTCGGATTCTATAGCATTTGCCTAACCTGTGTGCAAAAAGAAGGAGTCAGGGATCAAGGATCAGGGTTCCTATTCCCTATTCCCTACTCCTTGCACCTTCACCCGTCGCGGCGCCGGCGCTGATGGGTGCTGGGGATGTTCATGTCTTCGCGATACTTGGCCACGGTGCGGCGCGTCAGTTGAATGCCCTGGGCATGGAGCATGGCGGCCAACTGGTCGTCGGTCAGCGGATGGCGCGCATCCTCATCCTCGATCAGCTTGCGAACCTTGCGCTTGAGCACCAGCAGCGGCGTGTCGGCGCCCTCGGGCCCGTTCGACCCTTCGGAGAAAAAGAAGCGCAGCTCGATGACTCCTTGCGGTGTGTGCGCGTACTTGCTGGCCACCGCACGGCTGACCGTCGAGGGGTGAACGCCGATCTCCTCGGCCACTTCCTTGATCATCATCGGCCGGAGGGCCTCGATGCCCAGTTCGAGAAAGTCCTGCTGGCGGCGCACAATCACTTCGCAGGTCCGCAGGATTGTGCTCTTGCGCTGGGCTATGTTGCGCATTAATTGCATAGCGGAGCGGAACCGCTCCTTCACGTACTCCTTAACTTCTTTATCGGTGCCTTCGGCGGTGAGCATCTGCCGGTAGCGCCGGCTGAGCCGCAGGCTGGGCAGGTCTTCCTCGTTCATCGTGACCACCCAGGCGTCGCCGCGCTTGATGAACATCACGTCTGGCTCGATCAGCCGCGATTGCTCACGGTTGTACTGGCGGCCGGGCCTCGGGTCGAGGGTACGGATGAATTCGATTCCCGCGTGCGCCTCGTCAGGGGTGATCTGGGCCATTCGCGCCAAGTCCTTCACGTCCCGCTTCTGGAGAAGGTGCAGATGGCGATCCACAATCAGCGCGCCCACCTCCATGCTGCGCCGCCGTTCCTCGATGTGCGCCTCGGCCTCGGCGCGGAAGCCGCGATGGACATCCTCCTCCGGCTTATCCTCGTCCGCCGCATGCTTTGCAAACAACTGGTCAAACTCATGCTCTTGGGCCGCAATCTGAAGCAGCAGGCACTCGCGCAGGTCGCGGGCGCACACGCCGGCCGGGTCAAGCTGCCGCACCACTTCCATGCCACGCCGCAAGAGCTCGAGCACTGTTTCAGCCGCCGGCTCCGGAACCTCCTGGGATTTGCCAAAGGCCTCCGCCAGCTCTTCTTCGCTGCCGGACAGGTACCCGTCCTCGTCCAGATTGCCGATGATGAACTCTGCCGCTTCGTGCAGGCTGGGCCCCAGGGTCAGAGATCCCAACTGCCACGCCAGGTGATCGGCGAGAGTCGTAGGCTGGGAGAGAAAGTTTTCAAACGAGGGCTTTTCGCTTTCTTCATACTCCGGCTGTGTGCGGTAGCCGGGGTCCAGGTAATCCTGGAAGTACGACCCGAAATCGATCTCGTTGAAAGGGTCCTTGGCTGGGGCCGCAGGCTCCTCGGCGCCGCGCTCCAGGCGTTCCTCAGCGCCGCGAGCCAGGCTTTCCTCGCGGCCAGCAACCTCATCCAGCATTGGAACCGTCTCGTCAATTTCCTCCAGGACGGGATTCTCCACCATCTCGGCATCGATCATCTCCTTCAGCTCCAGCTTATTCAGAGCAAGAACGCTCACCATCTGCATCAGGCCCGGAGTGAGGATCTGGCGCTGCGATACCTTGAGGCTCAGTTTGGGTTGCAGAAGCGCCATAAAGGAACTCGATTCCCGTTCGGACTCACCGCCAGTGTACTTGGGTGAGAAAAATGCTGAAGTTCAAAATGCCGCACTTCGATACAGTTGTTCCGGATTGGGCGACAATCAATCCGGGAATCTCTCTCTGGAATTGCTTCACACTTTTGGTCCGCGCGGGGATTGACGAAAGCCAATCTGCTCGCATCTGCTCTTATCGCTACCCGAAGGGAGTTCGCGTCAGCCCAGTGTGAAACCCTCCCCCAGGTAAACCCGCCGCACCTCCATGTCGTTGCCCAGCTCGCGCGGTGTTCCGGCGCGGAAAATCCTCCCTTCGGCGATGATATAGGCCCGGTCGGTCACGCTCAACGTCTCGCGCACGTTGTGGTCGGTGATCAGAACTCCGATGCCGCTGGCCTTCAGGTCGAAGATAATCTTTTGCAGTTCCAGCACGGCGATGGGGTCAATGCCGCTGAAAGGCTCGTCGAGCAGGATGAAGTTGGGCTGAATGCACAGCGAGCGCGCAATCTCCACACGTCGCCGCTCGCCGCCCGATAGCGCGTAGCCACGCGTAGTGCGGATGTGGCCCAGGTTGAGCTGGTGAATCAGCCGCTCGGTCCGCGTACGGCGATCCCGCCTGCCCAGCGGCTGCGCCTCCAGCACCGCCTCGATGTTCTCTTCGACCGTCAGTTTGCGAAAAACCGAAGGCTCCTGGGGAAGATAGCTGATGCCGAAGTTGCGCGCGCGCAGATACATCGGCGTCTGAGTGATCTCGGTCTCGTCCACCAGCACGCGCCCACCATCGGGCGCTATCAGTCCCACGATGATGTAAAAGCAGGTGGTCTTGCCGGCGCCGTTCGGCCCCAGCAGCCCCACCACCTCGCCGCGGGAGATCTTCAGATCGACTCCGCGAACCACTTGCCGTCCCTTATAGCTCTTGCCGATACCCTCGGCTATCAATGTGTCCATCGAGTGCGTCATCCCGTCCATTCGCTAACAAACAAATCTATCACCCTGCACATAAAGGCGCATGACAACCCTGTCTCAGCCGAAATGAACGGGCCGGTCGCTCCAGAATGCTCCGTGCCCCATCCTTTCGCCTTTTTTCTGGCGAAAGGGTGGGAAACCACGAATCATCTCACGAAGCTCAAGCCATCGCCGCTGTTGCGTTCTTTCGCGGCCTGCCGCCTGCCCTGCCGTTCTTCCGAGCAGCCGAGGCCTTGGCCGCGCTTTTCGATCTGCCGCCGTCCGCTCCGAGCCTGCCTGCCATCCATCGTTTCGAGCCCAGAAAACCCTCCAGGAGCGCGGGCAGATAAATGTCCGCATCCAGCTTGGGGAAGTGAATGCCGAAACCCGAGGGTGAAATCTCAATCGGCTCAAGCTGCGCGGGGGTCGCATGTTCCAGTCCTTCGGCATCCCGCGGCGAAAACGTAACATCGAGCCGGGAACTGAGATGAATCACAATCCGGCCCACGCGGTTGTCGTAGCGCGCGCTCACCGCTCGTGGATGCGCTGCCCCGAGTTCAACTGCTCGCCGGTTCGCCCGTTCAATCTGCTCATCGAGTCCCATGAATGCCCTCCCACGCTCTCAAAAGAGCTGCCAGATTCTTCTCAAGCGCACCTTGAATGCGGATAACGTCGCGCGCAGGAAAGCCGTAGTTCTCTCGGATCGCGACAGAACCCGCAGGATCGTTCAAAGTGAAGACCGCTTCGTGACCTTGCCCAATGACGTGCACATGAGCCGGGCGATGGTCATTGGGGTAAATAGCCACCCGCCAGGCGCCAATCCTCAGAACGGTTGGCATGAACTCATCCTATCACAAACCGAAGCGGTTGGGTTATAATCCACTAAAGTCTTCTCATTTCTTCGGAAGGGATGCGGCGAGAATTGAATGGAGTTCGTCGCGCTGTGCGTCAGTCAGCACCGTAGTTGGCAAAAACTGGAAATGGCCTGTTTTCAGCCTAAGAGAGACGAACTTCTTCCCCTCGCGCCAATATTTATAAAATGGCCAGGTATAACAAGAAATCACGCCGTTTCCCAACCTGACATCAACGTGCTCCAACGTTATGGAAACGTTCACGACCCCGTCGGTTGAGGGATGATTACGGTACATTCGAGCAGCGCTCCACCGAGGGCTCATGAAGATGATGAAGCAGCAGAGAATGAGGAAGCCGAGGAGGAACAAATTGGAGAACGCTGGTTCTGCTCTGAGCGTCTCGAAAATACTGTTTCCTTCCAAGTAACCATCCCTGATCGCTTGTGAAACGATAATGATCTCCAATAATGCATAAGCGAGCAAGCACGCAACGGCGATTTTCCGCCATGGCCTCCAGAAATGAAACCTGGAAGCATCAAGACAAAGCTGTTTGCTAATTTTGTAAGTGAATTCCATTTCATCCTCTTATCTCAGTCCCGGATGCAAATAGCCAATCATCACTTTGGTGCCGTGGTCTGCGTTCTCGTCTTCTGTCCGCCGCCTTCGACACTGACGCTATCATCGCGGCCATGGAAAATCAAAGCCTCGCCGGAGACCGTTCCCCGCGCCGGATCAGACATCTTCGGTGGCACGGCCGCGGTTCCGGTCAGTACGTACTCCCCCGTTGCGCCGGTATAAACCAACTGCTCCCCGGTTCCGCGCCGGTCTTCGCTGGTCAACACAACATGGCCGCGAGCCGTCATATGGTCCACCTGCGCTTGTCCGCTGTCTTTGCTGGAATTCTTGCCCGCCGGCAGCAATGCCACTTCAACTTCATCCGAGGTCGAAGTCGCCGTTCCGGTTTCGGCAGTAACCGTGCCCAGAACGCCCGAGTGCATCACGGCCCTGCGCGTCACATCGGAGTAATTCAGATCGCCCCCGCGCACACGAATCACCGACGGCTGATTGGTTTTCGCAGCGTCTTTGCCCGGCGCAGCCCCACCCGCGCTCACCAGCACAGCCCGCACCGGGTCGGCCGCATCCGTGGTGTGAGCCATCAGCGTCTGGCGTTCCCGGTCAAGCACAATCACCGGCGCAGCCACTGAATTGCCCTGCTGCCACAGCCGCGCCTTCCCACGGAAAGTAGCTTCACCCGTCGGCTGGCGCAACTGCGCCTCGGCGGAAACAACATGCGACGGCCCCTGCCCGCCCAGAGCCACGCCGCCCGCCGGCCTTCCCGGCTGGCCGTTGCCTCCAGCGCCTGCATCGGTCCAGCTCGCCTTCACGTTGCCGTGGGCAAAAGCGTCGCCGGAGGCCCGCGAAACGTCAACCTTGTCGGCCGTAAGCTGCAGAGCGCCATCCTCAACGCGCGGATTCACCGTCAGATGCAGCCACTCGCCCTCGCCCGCGTAATCGGCGCGGCCCGCGGTAGCCCGCAGTGTCGCCGGCGGCGGCGCGCCGGGTTTGGCTGGCGGCTGCTGCGTCAGCACCACATGGCCCTCGACCGTGGCCGACTGAATCTGCGCCTCGCCTTCCGTCCCGTGCTGCACGCTCGGCGCTGGCGCCGCAAAATGCGCTTCCACACGGTCGCCGCTGGTCGTTTGCCGGGTTCCCGTCTCCGTGATTTCCTCGATGCTCGCGTGGCCAACTCCGTTCATCGCGGTCAACGCCGACCCCAAACCAAAGTTACCCGTCACCTCATCGGCCGAGAGCCGGGAGGGCGACACCGCGCCCTTGCCGCGCTGGCTCTCGCCCGTCACCACTACACCGCTTGTCCCGTGCACTGCGGTCAACTCGGTTTGTCCA
>PLOI01000106.1:7040-27530 GCA_003142015.1 Acidobacteriaceae bacterium
CGTTGAATTCCAGCTCCGCCGTGGGCGCCGTTCCCTGCATCTGCCGCAGCCGCCCGCCAGACTCGCTCGTCGAGTCCATCGCCACCCCGCCCTCCATGTGGCCGTGGCGCGGCTGGTTGTGCTCGTCAAAATCCATATGCCCTGCGGGCGCGCTCACGTGGCCGCCGGTCGCGGTGACCATGTTGAAGCCGTTCATCGCATCCAGCCGCACCGCCGATCCATCCTCGCGGAAGAGAATCTTCGCGTCTCCGGCTTTGGCTTCACCACCCCGGTAGTTGGCTATGGCTGTGTGCAGCAGGCAGACCTGACTCTCGCGCTCGAACTCCGCATGCTGGGCGTGAATCAGAACCGTCTCAGCGCCTCGCCGCGTGGTCAATTCCACTGCCCGGTCGAGTACCAGCATGCCCTTTTGCGAGTCATAGGTGGCGCCCATCGAACTGCCCGCCCCTTGCACCATGGAAAAATCCACGTGCTGGCTGGTCGTGGCCACGCCGCTCTTCTGGTCGAAGGTGAGCCCGCTGGTCTTCACGTGAATCTCGCCGCGTGCGGCAGCTTCGGCAGCCGAGGCCACCGGGGCGCTTTTCACTTTGCCGCTCACTGCCCGCGCAGGAGTTGCCTTGGGCGCTATGGCTGGCGCCACGCCTGGCCGCATCAGCGTAATCTCCACTGGCCCAGCGGCTACGGCTGTGCCCGCCTGCTGGTCATACTCGAACTCACCACCTTCAATGCGGTCCACGCGGTTGCCGTCCGCGCCGTACAGCTCGATCTTCACGTCGTGCAGCAGAGCGTTGCCTTTCTTCAACTGAACAACCTTCGAGGCATGAATCTTGAAGATCGTACGGCCCCCGTGCGCCTGCGTGTAGGTGACGCCGTTGGCCTCCTGCTGAATTTCAATGCCCAGCCGCTGCGGCAGGTCGCGGCGATTGAAGGGGTTCTTCCACTTGCCCACCGCCAGAAACACCACCAGCGACACAAGCAGCAGAGCTCCTGCCACCAACACTAACGTCCGCATTCTTTCAATCGTGAGCCGCACCGTCAGTTCAACCCCCCAAGCCGCGTCGATAGCCGCGCCGCCAGCCGTTCGGCAAGGCTCTCGCCCAACTCGCTCCACAACAGGCGCGCCGTGGCTCCCGAAGCCTTCTCGACGGCCGCGGTCAACTCGACCAGTTGGCGCACATTCTCCTCCACGTGGCGAGCCGCCACGGAATCCAGTTCCAGGTCTTCTTCAAGAAAAGGCGTGTCCGGACCGAAGTCCACGCGGATGTGCCCATCGGCCTCGTATGCGCCTTCGTCAAAGAGCGGCCCGAAGCCCGTCACCCGCACCAGCCGCGGCTCCCGCGTCCAGCGTGGGTCAAGTCCACTTACTGCGTTGTCATCCTGAGCGGAGCGCAGCGGAGTCGAAGGACCTGCATTTCCCGGCAGATTCTCGAGCTCCCACAAACTCCATCCAATTTGAAACTCGTAGGCGTAGTCGTCGTGCAGGATTTCGAGCGCCTCTGCAACCGCAATTCGCGGCTCCGCACCCAGCTCGACGGGTCCATCGCCGGCTGTCCCGACTCTCCGGCCATATACCTGTTGAAAGACCGGCGACTCGCTCCAACTCACCGGCCAGACTGTCGCGGAATAGACCCTGGCCTCGCCGCCGTGCGCGGCAAATGCGCCCAGCACCGCCGTCAGCTTGTCAGCAAGCTGGGGCAAGCGCAGATTCGGATACCACAGGCTCAGATAAAGCGTGTCAGCCATCTCTACTGATTGTAGACGGGCGGAAAGAGGCGAGGATGAGAGGGAAACGCCTCGTTCAAGAAAGGATCCTTCACCAAAAATGCTGGCACTACCAACACGCTTGGGTGGCCCAGGTCTCGATTTTGAGACCTGGGATTCAATACCCTATCCCGTCACTATCTCGCTGAAATCCGCGATGTCGGAGAAACGGCGTAGCACCTCGTCGATCAGCCCAAGATTCGCTCCACGCACCGCCGGATCGGGGTCGAGCACCATCACCTTGTCGAAGAAGGCGTCCACCACCGGACGCAGTGTGGCGATGGCTGCCAGCGCCTCGCCATAGCCACGTTGGTCGCGAAGTTTCGCCACTTCCGGAGCAAGAGAGTTTGCAGCATCCGCAAGAATCTGCGCCTCCGGCGCGAGTTTTACATCCTTCGGAGAACCGACCACAAACTTTTTCTCTTCAGCCTGGCGCAAAATGTTCTTGATACGCTTAAAAGCCGCTGAGATTGCGGCGAAATCAGCAGACTCGCGCGCCGCCGTCAACGCTTCGGCACGGGCAATGGCATCGCGCACATCGTCGGCACCGGCAGCCAGCACAGCACTAACCACGTCATACGCAAAACCGCGCACATCTTTCAAATAGAAGCTGAGCCGTTCAGAGAGGAAGGCGCGAACATTCTTCAGGTTTTCAGCGCCACCCCCACCATACGCATCTACTAACTCGTCGAGACTGATGGAAAGTTCCGACTCCGCCAGAATCTTGACGATCGCGTTGGCGGCGCGTCGGAGAGCGAACGGGTCTTTCGAGCCGGTCGGCGCGTTGCCGATGCCAAACATCGCCGTGATCGTCTGAATCCGATCCGCAAGGCCGAACAACTGGCCTTCTACGGTCTTGGGAATGGCGTCGTCAGTCGAGGCTGGTGTGTATTGATCGTATATGGCTTGCGCAACAGTCTTGCCCAGCCCCTGCGTATCCGCGTAAAGCCCGCCAATGATTCCCTGCAGCTCGGTAAACTCTTTAACTAATTCTGACGTTAGGTCAGTTTTTGCAAGTCTCACAGCCGTCAATAGAGCATTCCGATCAAACTTCGGAGTATCGTCCGCCCCCACCGCTGCAAGCATTGACGCAATCCTATCAAGATAGTCAGCCAGTTCCTTTACAACCTTGAGGTTAGCTTCAGTCTTCCAATAATAACTGCCTAGCTCTTTTTGGAACGTGACGTTCTTCAGACTCTCGACGCGCTCCGCAAGCGGCGTCTTCTGATCGAAGTCCCAGAAGAAGCGTGCATCCTTGAAGCGCGCCGTGAGCACTCGCGCATTACCGTGGCGAATAATCTCCCTGCCTTTATCGTCTACTTCGGTATTGAGCACCGCCAGAAAATGCGGAGCCAGTTTGCCGTCTGCGCCCTCGATTGCAAAATACTTCTGGTGATCACGCATAACGGTGACCAGAACCTCTTCTGGCAGCGCAAGGTACTCAGGATCGAAGTCTCCAAGAACCACGCTCGGCCATTCGGTCAGATGCACCACTGTTTCAATCAGCGGCTCATCTTCACGCCAGCGCGCACCGGCAACGGTCCGCGTTGCCGTGTCAAGAGCTTTGCGAATCGACTGCCTGCGTTCGGCCACATCCACCGCAACAAATGCCTTGCGCAGCGCTTCGGCGTAATCTGTCGCCCTGGCAAGGATTACAGGAGAATCACCGTGCAGAATCCGATGGCCGCGGCTACTGTTGCCCGCCTTGATGCCGGCAATCTCCAGTGGCACAACCGCCGCATCGAGTAGCGCGACAACCCAGCGCACCGGCCTCACAAACCGCTCCGGCTTGCCTGCTCGCCAGTACATATTCTTAGCCCAGTAAATCCCGGCCACTTCCTTCGGTAATTCTGTAGCCAGTAACTCACTTGCAGCACGACCCTGCAGCTTAACCTTCGCGCCAACATATTCGCCCTTGGCATTGGTGATTTTTTCAAGAGCCGCAACCGGGACGCCAGCCTTCTTGGCGAAGGCATCGGCCGCCGCCGTCGGTGCGCCGTCCTTAAAGGCGACCTTCCATGATGGCCCGGTCAATTGCTCTTCGGTATCGGCCTGGCTCGCCAGCACACCCTCGACCAGCACGGTCAACCGGCGCGGTGTCGAGTAAGTGGTGAGTTTCGACGCTGAGGAAAGTAGACGCTCGCGCGTGAGCAACTCGTTCACGCGGCGGCCTAACTCGGCCTCGGCTCCGGCAATCATGCGGGCAGGAACCTCTTCCAACCCAATCTCCAAAAGAAAATCTGACATTTTTGAGTTCTTTCTGCGTTTTTCAGATATCAAAATCAGTGATCGGAAAACCCAGGGCTAAAGCCCACGATTTGTCTTCACCTAAGTCAGGAGCCTGAAGGCCCATGCTCCCTCCGACTACTGAGTTTGCTGCGCCGCATAAACCTTGGCCACGCCTACGGCCAGATTGCGAATGCGCCCGATCATTCCTACTCGCTCGGTGACGCTGATCGCCCCGCGCGCATCCAGCAGATTGAAGAGATTCGAGCACTTCAGCGCCAATTCATAGGTCGATATGGTTGGGAAGCGCCGTTTGTCCACCGCACTGGCCTTCTCATCCGCCAGCAGTGCATTCGCCCGCGTCAACAGCGCCTGCGCTTCGGCCTCATAGCTGTTGAAGTGATCCCACAACTTACTCACATCGGCGTCTTCGAAGTTATAGACCGAATACTGTAACTCCTCGGTCAGCCGAACATCGCCATACGTCACCACCGCGCCGGTCTCCGGATCGCGCGNNACCTGCCAGCCCACGCCCCATGCGCCGACTGTCGGGCCTTCCCAGTTGTCTTCTTCAAACTTCAGGTCATGCTGCGAGAGGTCAATGCCGATGGCCTCCAGCGATTGCAGATAAAGCTCCTGCACATTCACCGGCGGCGGCTTGAGGATGAGCTGAAACTGGGTGTGCTTGAAGAGGCGATTGGGGTTCTCGCCGTAGCGGCCGTCGGCCGGACGCCGCGAAGGCTGCGCATAGCCCACCTTGTAGGGCTTGGGCCCCAGCACGCGCAGGAAGGTCTCCGGCGCCATGGTGCCCGCGCCTACTTCAACGTCGTAGGGCTGCTGCAAGACGCAGCCGCGTTCCGCCCAAAAACCTTGCAGGCGGAACANNAAGCTCCTGAAAGGTGAGCGGAATGGTCTTCGATGGGGATGAAACCTGCGATAAAGGCACGGGCAACTCTCTCTCTAATCGGGACTGCGTAGATTTTATCAGCCCTCCCGCGCCATTCCGCCAAACCATCAGCTCGCTAGCCGCGACAGCGCCTCGGCTGAGCGCAGTTTGCGCTCCAGATGCCGCTCCAGGGCTTGCAGCGTAAAGCGGCGCAGGTCTTGCGCGCGCCGCCGCGGCCAAGGCTCGGCGGCAAAGGACGCAACCGGCGCTCGCAACATACGCTGTGCCAGTTGCCACGAATCCGCTGAAAGCCCGCTCGAGTTGCCATTGCGATGCACCGGGCAAAAGATGCCGTCGCCCAGCGTGTTGAAGCTGGCTTCGCCCGCCGTCAGCGCCTCGCCGCAGGCCGTGCAGTGGCCGATCTCCGGCAACAGGCCCATCAGCCGCGTCATCCACAACTGGAAGTAGGTCAGCGGCATCCACGGCTGCTCCACTGTAGTCTGCTCCAGCACGGAAACCAGCAGCCGGAAAGTCGTCTCCTGAGGATCGTGGTCGGGCAGCGNNGAGCGGACAATTTCGAGCTGATCCAGCCGCACCAGTTCCTGCCCCGGCCGCTCGGCAAACCAGGCGCGCGCCTGCGTCATCGGCTCCAGAGCCCCGCCAAAGCGCTTACGGCTCTTGAGCGCCGACTTGGCCACGCCCCGCACCCGGCCGTAATCGCGCGTAAAAAAGCTCACGATCAGGTCGGCCTCGTGGACCGGCCAGGTGCGCAAAATCACGGTTTCGCTGGTGAGCACGCCCATGCGTCTACTATCTTCGCACCGAAAGTCGCCAATCGCTCATGCGCCACGCGCACAGACACAAACGCGCACCCCGCCTGACAGGGTGCGCGTTCACAAAACAAGCTCGAAGCCGGTTAGCGGCCGAAGTGTTTGGCGTTCTTCTCAGTAAAGCTGGCCCACTTCTCCGGCAGGTCGTCTTGCGCAAAGATGGCCGAAACCGGGCAGGCCGGAACGCATGCGCCGCAGTCGATACACTCAACCGGGTCAATGAACAACTGGTCGACCGCGCCGAAGCCGTCTTCGTCCTTCTTGGGGTGGATGCAATCGACCGGACAGGCGTCCACACAGGCGGTGTCCTTGGTGCCGATACAGGGTTCTGCAATGACGTATGCCATCTCTGACTTCTCCTGGGGAAATGAAATCCTCGACGCTGATAGTAGCACAGGAACCCAAAGGGCGCCTCACCTTTCGGACCAGCCGCCTTGCGATACGGGAATTCGATGAATTATCTCCCCGGTTTCGCGTCCTGAATGTGAACCGGCAAAACGGCCAAGCCCTCGGTTGCCATTCTCAGTCTGCCGTGCGCGCCTTCCGGTGAGCTGCAAACTCCTGCGGGGTAAGGATGGGCGCCAGATTGCGTCCGGCAAACATATCCTCAAAAAGGCCGACCAATTCGGCGTGGATCAGGCTGTTCGAGGCCAGAATCTCGCGGCTGGCCAGTTTGAATTTGTTGCCGGAAAAGTCCGTGACCCGGCCGCCGGCCTCTTCAACCAGCAGAATCCCGGCCGCCGTGTCCCATGGATTGAGGTTGAACTCCCAGAAACCGTCCATGCGGCCCGAGGCGATGCAGGCCAGATCGAGTGCAGCCGAGCCGGCCCGTCGCACGCCGTGCGAACGCAGGCAGAACTCCTGGTAGAAGTGGATGTTGGGGTTGTCGTGGCGCTTGCGGCTGGGAAAGCCGGTGGCCACCAGCGCCTCGGCCAGTTCCGGCGTCCGCGATACGTGCATCTGTCTGCCGTTCAGCTTGGCACCCCGTCCCCGCTCGGCGGCGAAAAGCTCGTCCCGCAAGGGATCGTAGATGACCGCGGCCACCAGGGTCCCGTCCTCGTCCGGCGCGATGCCTTTCGGGCGTTTCTCCAAACCCATGGAAACGCAAAATTGCGGCAATCCATGGGCAAAGTTGGTGGTCCCGTCCAGCGGGTCCACGTACCAGCGGAACTCGCCCTCGAGCCGGTCGCGCGTGCCCTCTTCGCCGTAGATTCCGTGCTCCGGGAAGGCCTCGGCCAGCCGCTCGCGAATCAGCTTCTCCGCCGTGCGGTCGGCCACCGTCACAATGTCCACATCGCCCTTATACTCGGTGGCGACGCCCTGGGAGAAAAACTCGCGCAGCCGGGCACCGGCCTCGCGGGCAATGGCCGAGGCTTTGGGAACCCACTCCCACTCCGGCGCCGCTGCCTGAAGGCCGCTCACGAGGCATCCCCGTTCTCAGCGTTCTGAGCGAGGCCATTCGCTACCGGCACGGCAGCTTTCGCGCGGCGCGGAGCCAACTTGCCTACTTCCGTAATGGTGCGGATTTGGTGCTTGTAAATGAATAGATTGGGCTTGCCTTCGCGGGTCAGCCGCAGCATTCCGTCGTCGAAGTACTCTATCCAGCCACGCACCGTCTCGCCGTCGCGCAGCTTGATCTGGACGTTTACCTGGCGGTCGCTCAAAGAGCGCAGGTAGAGCGCCTCCTGGCCGGTTTCGCCCGGCGGAGGCGTCTTCAGAGAACGGCGCTTGGAAATGGTGGGAGCCATGCAGACATTGTAGATGCAACTGGCCGGCAATACGAGCGGCAGCATGTGAATGTCACGCGCATTTAATTCTGTGACTTACTTCTCTTTGCCATGAAAATCCGCATAGTAGCCGGAGCGATAGCGAATATTGAAGGCTTCCGCGGCGGCTTTGGGGATGGCCACCTGAATGCGGTGAAAGGCTCTTCCGGGCTCTTGATTCTTCGGATAGTAGGCAAGCAGATATTGCATGCGAAGGTCGTCGCTGACCCACGCAAAGGCTTTGTCGAGGCCGCCATCGCTGACGTAAAAGCTCTTGCCGCCAGTTTGCTCGGCGAGAGTAATAAGCGCGTGCTCTCCTCCCAGATCGCGCCCTGCGCTGGCCTCGATGGGCACATCGATGATGGAGTAGATCATCGCCTCATTGCGCAGCGCCTGTTCCAGAGCCTGGGCGTAGCTGGCGCTGCTGGCGGTGTCGTCGCCGTCGGAGATGACGACCAGCACCTTGCGCCCGGCATTGTCGCCCAGGCGTTGGGAACCCAGGCAGATGGCGTCGTAGAGCGCCGTCGCCGAATCGCCGCGCAACTGGGCCAGGCCGTGATCGATCTGGCTGACCTTATTGGTGAAGGGCACGAGTTCGCGCACCTCGGTAGCAAACTGCAAGAGGCTCATCTGGTCTTGAGAGCGAAGCAAAGCATGGGCAAAACGGCGGGCAGCGACCGCCTCTACGGCCATATCCTTGCTCACACTGCCGCTGGTGTCGATGGCCAGCGTCAGATTCAGCGGCAACTCCGACTGGCGTTCGAAGACCGCGATCCGCTGCGGCCGTCCGTCCTCGGTGAGCGCGAAATCCTCGCGCGTCAAACCGCCCACGATGGCCCCGTTTCGGTCGGTCACATTCACAAAGACGTTGACCAGCTTCACATCCACGTGCAGCGTGGCCTCTTGTGCTAGCAGCCCCGATACCATGGCTGCGAAGAATAGGAGCAAGAAAAGCACATTTGCCCATCCCGCGGGGAGCCGGGCGCCCCAAAACAACCTGTCATCCTGAGCGGAGCGCAGCGGAGTCGAAGGACCTGCATTTTTACATCTGGCGTCCCAGGCCTCCCGTATGCGCCTTGGGATTCTGGAACCTGGGATTTCGCCAGGGTTATTCCTCATGCGAAGTCTCCGAATCGTCCACGGCCATCCCTCGGGGAAACGGTTCGCCATCCGCCCACACGGCGCCATCCTGAAATGTCTCCTTCTTCCAGATGGGCACGGTCTTTTTGAGCGTATCGATCAGCCAGCGGCAGGCCTCGAAGGCCTGCGCGCGATGCTCCGAGGCCACCACAATCAACACACTGGTCTCGCCCACCTGGAGCCGGCCAAGCCGGTGCACCATCGTCACGTGCCGCACGCCAAATCGGGTGCGCGCCTCGTTCGCCAACGAGTTCATTTGCTTTGCGGCCATCTCTTCATAGGCCTCGTAATCCAAATGGAGCGTTGGACGCCCGCGCGAGTGGTTGCGCACCACGCCGTCGAATACGACCACCGCACCATCCTCGCCCCGTCGGGCCGCGGCAACCAGTTTCTGCGCGTCGATTGGTTCGCGGGTCAGCGCAACCGAGACCTCTTTCGCCGCAATCTCTGAGGAGGGTTCGCTCTGCGTGCCGCTCCCGCCGGAGACAGGAGGCAGCAGACCCACCTCATCGCCCTCGCGCAGCAAATGCTCCGCCGTAGCGTACTCGGCGTTCACGCTGACTGCGATGCCACGCAGCAGAGCGGCGGACCGGCGCTCCGTCAGCCGCGCAAGCAACTCCCTGACCGTCGCGCCCTCCGGCAACTCGACCGTTGCCGTCGCAGCGCCCAGCCAGTCTCTTAACACTCCGAAGGAGAAAACACGCACCTGCATCAAAAGAAGAATACCGCGTGCCGGCGTGGGGCTGCTTACGCTTATCGGGCGGCAGGCGGCAAGCAGCCAGAAGGTGCGATCAAAGAAATTTGTACAAGAACCCCGAAGGCGTCCACATCATTGCTGATTTTCTCTTGACCGCCGTATCGGCAGGCGATACAGTAGGAAAGTGATCAAGTCGTTCAGGCACGCAGGGCTTGAAATGCTCTTCAGAAACGGCTCGAAGGCAGGCATCAACCCAGCGCACGCGAGAAAATTGGAGAATCAGTTGGCAACCTTGAATCGCGCCTCCGGCCCCGGAGATATGAACCTCCCAGGGTGGAATCTTCACCCGCTGCGCAGCAAACTGGCTGGTCATTGGGCAATCAAGGTCAACGGAAACTGGCGCCTGACCTTCCGGTTCGAGGGGCACGATGCAATCCTGGTGGACTATCAGGATTATCACTAGGCCAGGAATCAGGCTCGAAGGAGGCAACCATGCGGATGCACAATCCACCCCATCCCGGAAGGATTATCAAGCAAGCCATCGAGGCCATCCCTATGAGTGTCACCGGATTTGCGGAGCATATAGGGGTGTCGAGGGTGACGCTCTCGCGCGTTTTGAACGAGAGGGCCGGGGTGACGCCGGAGATGTCCATCAAGATCAGCCAGGCTTTCGGACAACCCTCCCCGGATATCTGGTTCAACCTCCAGAATGATCACGACTTCTGGCAGGCAGCCCACGCAAAGACTGGACGCAAAAAGGTTGAACCGCTCCAGACGGCGGCCTGACACACCGGAGGGCCACGCCGGAACCGATCAATTTGTGGTATCCTTCGCTCGATTTCCGAATGAGGGATTTTTTATGATTCTACTGACATTCAACCGCATCAGGCAGACTAAACGGATATTTGCAGTGGGGATATTGGCGATTTGCATTGCTCTCTGGTTTGTTCCAGTCGGGCATGGGCAAACCGATCAGACAAGCCAGGGACCTGACCGCGCCAACAAGACGCTGCCTGCAAACGGCGATCAAGTACAATTCCAGACCTCACCCCAATCGGCCGGCGAAGCGACGATTTACGTCTACCGGGGACGCCGACCTGGGTTTGGGACTCTTCAGGGTCTTGATCGGTATGCTGCGGTTTTTGTCAGCGGCAATCATTATGCCACGCTCGACCCTTTCACATATATGCAAGCCAAGGTACCGCAGGGTAAGGTGTTTGTCGTGGGACCCGGATCTATGTTTATTGTGCGTGGGCGCAATGTAAATGAAGAATTTCGAAGTTACATCTTCAATCACGGCCTGCCCCTGACGACTGGGCCCTGGGCTTCCCTTCCCGAATGCTCAGGGCTGGATTTGCGGCGAGCATTGTTCGTCTCGGGCGCTCCGGTCGAAGCACAACGAGTGGACTCGACGCCCTGTGAGGGCGCATTGCAAAGAGCCATAGCGAGGATCGAACCGTCGTTGACAGGCAGTGCTCCGTCTAAAGAAGCAACATGGCTTTGCGGCCTACGATATTACTCGGCTGTAAGCCACGCGGATAGCAGGGGATTTTACTCGGCGACTGCTGGATACAGTCGAGAAGAGGTGGCGTCCTGTAAAACCCAAATGAGTATAGCCCTTGCGATCCTGAAAGGGTCTTTTCCGGTGAGTCGTATTGCTATTGACGTGGAAGCGGGAAAGACTTACTACGTTAAATGGTCTTACTCGCTAGCGCAAGGGTCAGAAGCGGGCCAGCTTGAGCTTATGGATACAACGATCGGAGCCAAGGATATCCGCAAGTGTCGCCCCGCGGAGGACCAATGAGACTGCGTATTTCGCCTCGCCAGGTCGCCAGTGAGAGTTTCGCTTGCGCTTTCCGCCTGAATTGCTAACAATAGGCCATCACCCACCTGCGGCGTGCCGCAGGCCCGAAAGCCGTCAGTGAGCGATCACGGCGGCTCTCGCTTTATCGGTAAGCAGCGCCCCGCCTACGCCACGCTACCCACCGCAATTTCGGCATCCGCCGCCGCCGGCGGTTCTGGATGCGCATCCGGCCGGGCCTTCAGCAGCGGCAGGGCCACGGCCAGCACATCTTCGATGCGGCTGGCGTAGTGGATCGTGACGCCCTCGGTCAGCTCCGGCGTCAGGTCCTCTTCCACATCCTGGCGGTTTTCGGCGGGCAGGATGATGGTTTGCACCCCGGCGCGGCGCGCGGCCAAAAATTTTTCCTTGATGCCGCCCACCGGCAGCACGTTGCCGCTCAGCGTGATTTCGCCGGTCATGGCGGTCAGCGGGCGCACCGGCACGTCGGTCAGCAGCGACGCCAGTACCGTGGTCATGGTCACTCCGGCTGAAGGGCCGTCTTTGGGAATGGCGCCGGCCGGCACGTGAATGTGCAGGTCAAGCTCCTTGGTGAAATCCTCAGCCAGGCCCAGCGTGGCAGCGTTCGACCGAACCCATGTGAGTGCGGCCTGCATGGATTCCTGCATCACCTCGCCGATCTGCCCGGTCATCGTAAAGCCGCCCTTGCCCTTCATCTTGTTGGCTTCGATGAAGAGGATGTCGCCGCCGGCCGGCGTCCATGCCAGGCCAACAGCGACGCCGGGCCGTTTGACGCGCTCGGCGACCTCGGTGTCCACGCGCACCTGGATGCCGCCCAGAAACTCCTTGAGCGTCTCGCGCGTCACCACCAGCTTTTCCTTCTTGCCCTCAACCACACGCCGCGCCTGCTTGCGGCAGACCGTGCCCAGCGTCTGCTCCAGCTTCCGCACACCGGCCTCGCGCGTGTAATGGCGAACAATATAACGCACCGCCTCCTCGGGAAACTCGATCTGCTCGGGCGTGATGCCGTTCTCTTTGATCTGCCGCGGAATCAGGTAGCGTGAGGCAATGTGCATCTTCTCGTCTTCGCTGTAGCCCTGCAGGAAGATCAGTTCCATGCGGTCCAGCAGAGGCGGAGGAACCGTGTCCAGCATGTTGGCCGTGCAGATGAACAGGGTCTTCGACAGGTCAAAAGGCACATCGAGGTAGTTGTCGCGGAAGGCGCAATTCTGTTCCGGGTCCAGGGTTTCCAGCAAGGCCGACGCCGGATCGCCGCGAAAGTCGCGGCCCAGCTTGTCGATCTCATCCAGCATCATCACCGGATCGTTGGTTTCGGCTCTCCTAATGCTCTGAATGATCTGCCCCGGAAGCGCGCCGATGTACGTGCGGCGATGGCCGCGAATCTCCGCCTCGTCGTGCATGCCGCCCAGCGAGACGCGCTGGAACTTGCGGCCCAGGGCGCGGGCGATGGACCGGCCCAGGCTGGTTTTGCCCACGCCCGGAGGCCCCACAAAGCACAGAATCGGCCCCTTCATATCCGGCTTCAGCTCGAGAACGCTCAGATAGTCGAGGATGCGGTCCTTCACCTTTTTCAGCTCATAGTGGTCCTCGTCGAGGATCTCCTTGGCTTTCTCGATGTTGACTTTGGATCCCGAACTTTTTGCCCACGGAAGCAGGGCCAGCCACTCGATGTAATTGCGTGTGAGCGAGTAGTCGGCGGCCATGGGAGACATGCGCGCCAGGCGCGCCAGCTCCTTCATCGCCTCCTTTTTTACGTCCTCCGGCATTCCGGCGGCTTCAATCTTCTGCCGCAGTTCGTCGGTCTCGCGCTGGCCCTCGTCCTGCTCGCCCAGTTCTTTCTGGATGGCCTTGAGCTGCTCGCGCAGGTAGTAGTCGCGCTGCGACTGCTGCACTTGGTCCTGCACCTCGGTCTGAATCTTGGTGCGCAACTGCTGCACCTCGATCTCCTTGGCCAGATGGTGATTCAACAACTCCAGCCGGGTGCTTACGCTGGCAGTCTCCAGCAATTGCTGCTTGTCGTCGGTAGTGAGAAAAGGCAGCGACGAGGCCACAAAGTCCACCAGGCGGCTCGGGTCATCGATGTTAGCGGCTATGGTCCGCAGTTCATCGGAGAGCGTCGGCGACTCGGCGACAATCTGCTGGAACTCTCCCGTCACGTTGCGCACCAGCGCTTCCACGCTAGCCGTAGCCGCCGGGTCCGCGTCCTCCAGCGTCTCCACTTCGGCCACCATGAAAGGCTCGGTCTGCGCGTAGCGCACCAGCCGCACCCGCTCCACCCCTTCGGTGAAGACAAACCGGCTCTGATTGGGCATGCGCACAACCTTATGCACCGTGGCCAGGGTTCCCACTGCGTGCAGATCGGTAGGTTGAGGGGAGTCCAGCCTCGGGTCCAACTGGGCCACGACCACGATCGCCCGCTCCTCGCCCATCGACTCGATCAATTGGATGGAGCTCTCCCGGCCCACGGTCAGAGGCAACACGGCGTGGGGAAACAAGACGGTATCCCGGACCGGCAAGACGGCCACCCGGCGCAAACCGGGGGTCTCCTTTCCGGAGGGGGGTATGGAAGAAGGAGAGATGGCAGACTGGTTCGACATTGAGTGTCCTCGTATCAGCTTTTCTTCATTAGACCACGCAGACTTCATAAAGTTTCAGAAATTGCTCGTTTTCCAGCGATCTCTCCCTTTTTCGTAAGCCAGTAAACCCTCTGTACGATCAAACACAGGATACTGTTCCGCAACCGAACGCGCTGCGCGGGGTTTATAGAACCAAGGTCCGCTCAAACCTGGCTCTTCCGGATACCCCGGACGAGCCAGCCGCAGACAGCCACACGAGGCCCTCCTCCGTTTCCAGCGGCGCGCATGGCAACTGGAAGAATGTATCGGCCAAAACCCGAGGAAGGTGAGCGAAGCAGAACCGGGGAATGAAGGAACCCTGAGACAGCGAGCACGCGGGTATCAAAAAGCACCAGCGCTCCTTGCGCAGAGGGAAGCGTTGGGCGAAGGCGTGGCAGTACCGTCATAGACAACAGCTACAATTCTGCACCGGACGCCGTTCCTAGTTAGTATAAAGGGAATGGGCAGAGGGATCGCTGACAGCCGATCCCTGACAACGGTTGTGCAACGGGGCGCTTTTCCCCGTGTTTTTGGGGAGATATGGTTTTGAAGGCAAAGCCGGGGTCCTCCGCGACAGGTCTTCGCCGCGGGGATGGAAAGCCGATGGGTCGATGCAACAAGCGGCCGGGGTATGGCATTCTCCGCGTCTGCCTTCTTGCCTTCGTAATTTTGGGCGGTGTCGAAGCCTGGAGCCAGAGCAGCCCAGGCGGCGCAGGTACTTCCAACGCGCGCGGTCCCGTCACACCAACTGGTCAGGCCGCGCAGACGCCTTCTGATTCCCTCGAACAGTGGGAGGGCTTGCCGGTACGCCATATCACGTTCGCCGGAGTTTCCGCGGATCGTCTGGCTTCCGTGGCCGGCCATCTGGCCCAGGCCGAGGGAACGCCCCTGAACAGGGAAAATCTGAAGAGGAGCCTGCGCCAGCTCTTTTCCACCGGGTTGTTTGAAACCATTGCCGTGGAGGGAGTCCGCGAAGAGGGCGGTGTGACGCTCATCTTTCGCGGGACGCCGCGCATCTTCATCGGCACGGTCACCGTGGCTGGGGCCAAAAGCGCAACGCTCAATACGCAACTGGAGCGCGCCGGCCAATTAGCGCCCGGCACTCGTTTTACTTCGGCCAAACTAAGCCAGGCGCTCGAGCAGATGCGCGCCACACTGGCTCTGAACGGTTCCCACGAGCCGGTGATTACACAGGCCTTGACGCCTCACCCGGAAGAGCAGCTCGTCGATATTGCGTTTCATGTGGCCTCCGGCCCGCAGGCGCGCGTGGGTACAGTGGATGTAACCGGCGACCCCGGAATGACCGTGGACGAGTTTCGCCGTCATGCGCACCTCAAAGCCGGCGAGAAAGTGGACCACGAAACCGATAACCGCGCCCTGGCCGGGGTACTGAAGGACTACCGGCGCGAGCAGCGCCTGGAAGCTGAAATCAAGATCGAAAGCCAGCAGTACGCCAAAGAAAACCAAAAGACGAACTTCCGCTTTTCCGCCACCCAGGGTCCGGTTGTCAAGGTGCTGGTGGAGGGCGCAAGCATCAGCCCGGTACGCCTCCGCCGGGTGATTCCCATCTATGAGGAAGGCAGCGTGGACGAGGACCTGCTCAACGAGGGCAATCGCCGGCTGCGCGACTATTACCAGCGGCTGGGCTACTTTGATGTGAAGGTAGAACACGAGCCGCAGTCCACGGTCGAAGGGCAGGTAACAATTCTCTTCAAGGTGCGGCTGGGGTCACGACGGCGCGTGGAGCGAGTCTCGGTCGAGGGCAACCACTACTTTGACTCCGCAACGCTCAAAGATCTGCTCAGTGTTCATCCCGCCGATTCCATCGACCATCACGGCGCCTATTCGCAGGCGCTGGTAACCGCCGACATCAACGCCCTTCAGGCCGTCTATCAGAACAATGGCTTCTCCAAGGCAAAAATTACCTCAGTGACCAGTGCCGGAGAGAGCAAGCTGACCGCTTCCGGGAAGATCGCTCCGTTCGCTGTCGTTTACCACATCGAGGAGGGTGAACAACTGCGAGTGGGCACGGTGAGCCTCGAAGGAAACGATCATGTGGATGCGGCCAAGCTCACACCGGAGATGAACACCGTCGCCGGCCAACTGCTTTCGCCCCGAAATCTGGCCGGAGACCGGGATGAGTTGCTGACCGACTACATGAGCCGGGGCTTCGACCAGGTGCACGTGGAAGTAGTCCAGCAGATCGAGACGGCTGACGCAAGCAAGGTGGATGTTGTCTTCCACATCACCGAGGGGCAGCAAATTTTTGTGCGTAAAGTGCTGTTGACAGGGCTGCATTACACGCGCCCGAAAACTGTGGCCAAGGCTATTACCCTGCATCCCGGCGACCCGCTCAACGAGACGGCGCTGATGGAAACGCAGCGCAACCTCTACGACTTTGCCTTATTCAGCGAGGTTGACACAGCTATCGAGAACCCCTCCGGAGACGAGCCTTACAAGACCGTGCTGCTGCAAGTGGAAGAGGCGCGGCGTTGGGCCCTAACCTACGGCTTTGGCCTCGAGGCTCAGACCGGAGCACCGCAGTACAACTGCGGCGGCATCCTCGCCAGCGGCGCTAATTGCAGCCCCAACGGCAAGACAGGCGTGAGCCCCCGCGTGCTGGCCGACATTACCCGCAACAATCTCTTCGGCCGGGAGCAATCCGTCTCGCTGCGCGGCACTTACGGATTGCTGGAGCAGAAGATCGATCTTTTGTTTCAGAACCCGCACTTTGAGGGCAACCGGAACTTCGGCCTGACTCTTTCCGGCGGCTACGCCAACAGCCTGGATGTGTCCACTTACGTGGCCTCCAAGCTGGAAACCGGGGTGCACTGGACCGAACACTTCAATACGCCAGGCTCGCGCATCTCCAAGGCGAACACCCTCATCTACGAATTCGACTTCCGCCGGGTCAAGGTAGAGGCTGATAGCCTTCAGGTCGCCCCCGGCGAGATTGCGCTGTTGTCCACGGCGGTACGCGTCGGGGGGCCGGCGCTGACCTGGATTCGCGATACCCGCGACTCCCCCATGGACGCGCACCGCGGCACCTACACCAGTTTCCAGGCGTTTCTCTCCGACCAGGGCTTCGCCGCACAGGCGGACTTCGGCCGCCTCGACATGTCCAATTCGAGTTACTACAAATTCAACAAGGGCCGCATCGTTTTAGCCCGTAATACCCGCTACGGCCAGGAGCGGGCATTTGGCGCTCTCAATTACGAGCTGATTCCCCTCCCCGAACGGCTCTATGCAGGCGGGGCTACCTCGTTGCGGAGTTTTGGCCCCAATTCGGCCGGGCCGCGCGACCCCGAGACGGGCTACCCCATCGGCGGGGCGGGCGCGCTGATCAACAGCACCGAACTGCGCCTGCCGCCGCCAACACTGCCCTGGTTGGGCAATACCGTCAGCCTTGTGCTCTTCCACGACATGGGCAACGTCTTCACCAATGCGGGCGATGCGTGGGCCAGCGCCCTCAGGGTTCGCCAACCCCTCCGCGACAACTGCAAGATTCTTCCCACAAGCATCAACCCACCTCCAACTCCCAACGGCCCCGAGACCTCAACCGGCCAGCAAGGGACGTGCAGCTTCAACTACTTCTCCCATGCGCCGGGTCTGGGTTTGCGATACCATACGCCGGTTGGACCCATCCGGCTTGACTTCAGCTACAACCTGAATCCGCCCATTTACCCGGTGGTCTACAACTATTCGTTATCGCCTTCGTTATCGTTATCTGAGATGCACGTGGGCGAAGCTCCGCACTTCAACTTCTTCTTCAGCCTGGGCCAGACCTTCTGATGCGCAACCGGAACCAAATTCGGAGAATGAGCAAGCCTGGACTTGCCTGCGTATGGGCGATAGCCGTGTGCCTGGCCGCGATGGAGATGCCTCGCGCCAGCGCCCAGGCCGCGCAGCCCGCTCATTCTGTCGTGCTCGACCATGTGGTGGCCGTGGTGAATGACCAGACCATCCTTGCCAGTGATGTGGACGACGAAATACGGCTGGCGGTGCTGGACCCCGGCCAGGCCGGACTCGGTGTTTTCACGCCGCGGCGCGCTCTGGATCAGTTAATCAGCCGCGCGCTCATCCAGCAGCAGATTCGCCAGGAAGACGTGCAGGCAGCGGAGCCTGCACAGACTGAGGTTGATGCCCGTCTGGCGGAGATTCGCAGGGAGCTGCCCGCGTGCATCCACCAGAACTGCGCCTCGGATGCGGGATGGAAGGCGTTTCTTGCCATGCACAGCCTCAAACCGGAGCGGGTCGAAAGCTATCTCCGCTACCGGGTTCAGATTCTGCACTTCATCGAACTGCGCTTCCGGCAGGGGATTCAAATCTCCCCGGACGAGATCGAGAAGTACTACCGTGAAACGCTGTTGCCCGAGTATGCTCCCGGTGATGAGATTCCCGCGCTGGACAAGGTCTCCTCGCGCATTGAGGAGATTCTGCTGGAGCGGCAGGTGAATGTGCTCTTCGACGGCTGGCTCGCGAATCTGCGCAAGCAAGGCGATGTGGAAGTGCTCGACCCCGCGTTCGAAGCCCCTGCAGCCCAGGCCGGACCAGGGAAAGGAGGCGCATGAGCGAGCCTGAATCCACACCTCCCGTGTCCGAAACTCCCGCGCCCGACGCGTCTGAGCCGGTATCGCTGGCTGAGGCTCTTCGGCCGAGCCGTCTGCGCCGCTTTTTCCTGCGCCATCTTCCTCGTACGGTTGCCGGTGTAGCGATTCTGCTGGCGGTCACGGTCACAGCCCTATATTTCCTGGCCAGTACAGCCAGTTTTGAAAACTTTGTCCGCGGACGGGTGGTGCACAGGCTGGAGATGGCCACTGGCGGACGCGTCGAAATCCGCGCCTTCCACTGGAATCTGCTCAGGCGGGAGGCAGAGGCTGATGGGTTGGTCATCCACGGCCTCGAAGGCCCTGGCGAGGCGCCCTACGCCCAGGTCGAACGCCTGCGCGTGCGGCTGAGTGTGCTGGGCTTCCTGAGCCCGCGCATCCTGCTGAGAGACCTGGAAATCTACCGGCCCCGGCTGCATCTGATTGTCTATCCTGACGGCTCGACCAACCAACCGCACCCCCCCGCGCCGAAAAAGCCGGAGAGCCGCGTACTCGACAAATTTTTCGATCTCGAGACCAGCCACATTTCGGTCGAGCAGGGCCTTCTGGAATACGAGAACCGCGCCTCGGCCTTTGACTTCCAGGATCGGTTCATTCCGCTCGATTTTGGAGCAGACGATCTCTCCCTTCGCATGACCTATGTGCCGGCAAAAGGAGGAAATCCGGAGTTCTACCGCATCGAGGCTGGAATTCAAAATCTGAATCTCTCACGCGAAGTCTTGTCCAAGCCGGGCAAGGCGCAGCCGCCGCCGGTCCAGGGATTAGTCCAGGCTACATTGGAGCTGACGCGCACTTCCGCAATCCTGCGCTCGTTGCGCGTGACCGCACAAAGCCACGGCGTTCAGGACCGAACACTTGAAATCTCCGGCTACCTCAACGATTTTTCCCATCCCCGCTGGCAGGCCAGGGCCGCGGGCGAGCTGGACATGCGCCTGCTCGATCCCATCACCGGCTATCCTTTTGCGCCGGAGGGCATTGCCCACCTGGACCTCAACGGGTCAGGGCAAGCGGGAAGTTTTCGCCTCGATGGCAGCGTTCACGTCGAGAACGGCGCTTACATCGGAACCGGCGTCGTGGCCAGGGGCGTCGGACTCGATGCGCGCGTTCATGCCGACCCCCAGCAATTGCTGATTACCTCGATTGTTGCCCGCCTGCGCGAGGGCGGCCAGATTGAGGGCGAGGTTTCGCTGGTCCACTGGCTGCCTCCGCCTCCGAGTCCGGCTAAAAGAAAATCCCGCGTCGCCGCCCACACGCTTCCGCCCGCGGACCAGATCGACATTCCCGTCAACGGCAAGGTGACGGCTCAATTCAAAGACGTTGCCCTGGACACAATTCTGGAGATGGTCTGTGATCCGCCCTTCCAGCATCTCGGCCTTGATGCGCGCGTCAACGGCCCTGCCAACGCGCTGTGGATCAACGGCGACAACCGCACGCTCTCCGTGGCCGCCTTGTTGAGCCTCACTCCACCGGCGCACGCTGCTCAGGGGAAGGCTCCTGCCAGCGGCATGATCGACGCCACCTATACCCAGCGCGACGGCGCGGTCGATCTGCGCAAGCTCAAGCTCAATCTACCCGCCAGCCAACTGGAAGCCAGCGGCCACCTGGGCGCGTACCCCTTGGCCAGCCCCTCCGCGCTCAAGGTCGATTTCCACACCAGCAACCTCAGCGAGTTCGACACCGTTCTGCGCGACCTGGGATTGACTCGTAACGGCAAAGCCGGCACGGCGGCGCTGCCTATCGCGCTCTACGGCCAGGCTGATTTTCACGGCACATGGACAGGCTCGCTCCTCGATCCGCATCTTGCCGGCAACCTGAAGGCCACACAACTGAATGTCGAAGTGCCTGCCAGCTTGAGCGCCAACTACACTCAAAAACAGCCTGCCACGCCGCAATTCATCCGTTTGGATGCGGTCGAGGCCACCGGCAGCTACTCGGCAACCCGTATTGATCTCACAAACGGCCTGCTGCGTCGCGGGAACGCCGAAATCGCCATCAGTGGCAGTGTGACCGCCGGCTTGCCAACAGTTACCGCCAACTCCAGGCGCGGCCGAGCAGCCCCCATACCGTCCTTTGCAACCAATTCCTTGGTTCATCTCCGGCTGCGCGCCAACCAGTTGAATGTGGACGATCTGCGGCCGTT
>PLOI01000054.1 GCA_003142015.1 Acidobacteriaceae bacterium
GAGGCTGGTGGCGTAGCTGACCCGGGCCACGTAGCGACCGGTGGCGGGAATCTCAAAGTTGTCCAGATCGGTGCGGCGGAAGACGATGCCCGAGCCGGCCGGAGCGGGCAGCAGGCGCAGGGTAACGGGCGCGCCGGAGTGCAGCCCCACTCCGGTGAACTCAAGTGGTGCGATGATCGTCTGTTCCAGGTGGGCGGGATTGGCCAGAAAGTCCCTCTTCGGCGGTGGAAAAACCGCACGCATTCATCAGGGTAGACGCAAAAGGCTATCTCCGCCCTGTGGCATTTTTGCCACACTTTGCGACAACTTCAGCCACGTTTGGGGCTTTTTGGTCTTCTTTGGGCTTTTATATGATTTGGCGATGCCCCCTCCTAATCGCCAATAATTCAGTAGAATACGGACATGAAACGCTGGCGAAAATTGGGCGTCGTCACGCTGCTATCTGTAAGTGTCGTACTCGTCGGTTTGGCTTGCTCCCGCCACCGTTACCCTGTGCTGTTCCACCTCTCAGGCAGTTGTGCTTGCACCGACTACTCAGAGGAGGTTGAGGGCCGAACGGTATCTAATCCCTTCCGGGACCGGTCACCTGAAGCGAGCGCAAGCGCGTTCCTGGAGGGCATACGGCAGGGTCGGCCTCTCGTGGTGGCACCGGATTTCAGTCCAGCAGATTGGTTGCAAATGGAGCACAAGCCCCTTGCTTTTGAATGGAGGCTGAGGCACCGACGGGACCAGGCGCATCGAGTATCGCTCTATTACCAATTCACCAGACTCGACGGCCAACCGCACGGACGCTGGGGAGGCGAAGGCACTGTTGAAGTTGTCGAGATTAACGGAACCTGGAAAGCTTCGGTTTTCGACGTCGTTTGGTAAGCTGACTCGCTCAGCGCCCATCCATCCTCAATCCGATTCAATGAAATTCGTATGGGAGGTTTTCACATGGCTGCGACAATCGATTCCTCCGTTCCCATGCGCGCGCTGCTGGCTGGCGCGCGACGCAAAGAGCCTGCTCTGCTTGATTTGATTCAGCGACTGGTGCGGGCCGAGTCGCCTTCTGACGACAAAGCGGCTGTGGACGCATGTGTCGCGATGGCCGCGAAGCATGCGCGGGGTTTGGGCGGGCGCGTAAAGATCCATCGGCAGAAGGGTTTTGGCAATCTGCTGGAGGCGCGCTTCGGAGCAAAATCCAAAACAAGCGCTGAAGGACGAACGCTGCTGCTGGGCCATCTGGACACGGTTTGGCCGCTCGGCACACTGAAGACCATGCGCTGCCGCCTGAGTGAAGGCCGGCTGTGGGGTCCCGGCACGCTGGACATGAAGGCCGGCGTGGCCATGGCCTTCACCGCAATCGAGATGCTTACCGAAGCGGGATCGCTGAATCGGGAGCCCCACAGCGAAATCGTCTTGCTGCTGACCAGCGACGAGGAGATCGGCAGCCCGGCGTCGCGGTCCATGATCGAGCGTGTGGCGGCGGAGTGCGGCCGGGTCTTCGTTCTGGAGCCGGCGCAGGGACTGGCCTACAAAACCGCACGTAAAGGCACCGGCAACTTCCGCATTGAAGTGACGGGCGTGGCCGCGCATGCAGGGGTGGACTTTGAGAAGGGCGCGAGCGCCATTCGCGAGTTGGCCCGCGTGATTGAAACGGTAAGCGGATGGACTGACCTGAAGCGTGGAATCACGGCGAGCGTTGGCGTCGTGGGCGGCGGGACGAAGAGCAATGTGATTGCAGCGCATGCGTGGGCAGAGGTGGATCTGCGCATTGTCCGCAAGGCCGACGGCCCGCGCATGGAGCGCAAATTCGCTGCGCTCAAGCCAGTGGACAAGCGCTGTAAGCTGGCCGTCACCGGCGGGATCAATCGGCCGCCGATGGCGCGCACTCGCGGGACTGTAAAGCTCTACCAGCAAGCCAGGGCGCTGGCAGGCGAATTGGGATTTCAGTTGGAAGGGGCGATGAGCGGCGGCGGCTCCGACGGCAACTTCACCTCCGCCCTCGGCATTCCGACACTGGACGGCATGGGCGCGGTGGGCGAAGGCGCGCACGCTCGCCACGAATCAGTCGTGGTGGAGCATTTGGCTTTAAGAACCGCCCTGCTGGCGGGATTGCTGGCTGGGTGCAACAGTGCGGGAACGCCTGATAAACTTCCCAGAAGAACGACCCGGAGTTAAAATACGCCATGAAACACGCAGCTTTGATTTTGTTGTTAGCGGCCAGCACCGCAGCCGCCAGCGCGCAAACCCCAGCCAAACCGGCGACCGCCGCAAAACCTGCCACAACAGCCGCCAAGCCTGCGGCAACAGCCGTGAAGCGCGCCGCAACCGCTGACAAGCTGCCCCCCGGCGTGCCGGTGGTCAAGGGAATTCACAAGACCCTTTTCTCGCTGCGCTACCAGGAGATCAAGATCGGCACGGGCGCAGAGGCTGAGCCGAACAAGATGTACAAGGTTCTCTATACCGGCTGGCTTGGCGCCAACGGGCGCGCGGACGACGGACACAAGTTCGACTCGACTGATGACCACGCCCGCCCTCCGGTGCTCGACAAGGACGGCAAGCCGGTGTTGGGCGACGACGGCAAGCCCAAGCAGGGCCCTCCCCAGCCAATCAGCTTTCCTCAGGGCTTTGGCCGCGCGATTCCGGGCTTTGACCAGGGATTTGCCGGCATGAGGATTGGTGGCAAGCGCCGCATCTTCATTCCCTGGCAACTGGCCTACGGCGCGAAGGGGCGACCCGGCCCAGATGCAGCGCATCCGGGAATTCCGGAAAAGTCCGATCTGATCTTCGATGTGGAGCTGGTGGACGTGACCGACCTGGTGATGCCGCCTGGTCACCCCGGCATGATGCCCGGCATGCACCCGATGCCCGGCGGCGCCCCGCATCCCGGTATGCCTGCTGCGCCATCCAAGCCACCTGCTCCGGCGGTAGCGCCAAAGCCCGCAGCGCCAGGCGCTCCTGCAACACCACCTCAACCCCCGGCGAAGTAACGCAAAAAGCAGGCGCCCCATCCTTGCCGCGTTCTTATTCTTGCGGCAAGGATGGGAGCCTGTTTCATTCCCAAGGGGTACGGTCAAACCCTGACTAACTCTGGAGAAGCTTCTTTGTTAATGGAAGATAAATTTACTAACGGCTCTAACTGGGAGCGGACCGGACGGAACCGAGATTGAGCTTTGTTAGAATTCTATGAATTAGTCGAATATTTATATGAGTTAGTCAAATATTCATCTTCTTTTGCGAGTCTTGAAAACGGACGCGGCAGGGAAACTCCGCTTGCGGGGATTCACTTTTCCGGCCGTCGACGCATATCTCGCATGCCCGTTGGAAGAAGATCTGGTTTTATGTTGAGGATCTTCGGGTGCGGGAGTTGAGGGCGCTCGATAGCGAAAACGAGCGCAGCCACGATTCAACCCGATTCGAAAGGAAAATGAGAGGCCCCATGAACTTCAGACTCAAGATCGCTGCAGCGGCAATGCTGGCAGTCAGCTTTGTTGCTTCCTATGGACAGACAAGCGAAGCTACACCTCCCGTGAAGAAGCACGCGGCAACCAAAACGGCGAAGGCACCTGCACCGTCAGTCGCAGATCAGATACAGGCGCTGAAAGAGGAGTTGGAGGGCCAGATCAACAGCCTGAAGACCGACCTGGCCGTGAAGGACGCGCAGTTGCAGAAGGCCCAGCAAGCCGCGGCCGATGCGCAGGCCGCGGCAGCCAAGGCTGAAGCCGCGGCATCGTCCGAGCAGCAGGCGCTGACCGAGAACGCGGCAGCCGTCACCACGCTTCAGTCGAACGTCAACGACCTGAAGGGTACGCAGGCTTCGCTGGCCACCACGGTCTCCGACGAGACGGCCAAGATCAAGAAGGATTTAGCCAACCCCGATGTGCTGCGCTATAAGGGCATCACGCTTTCGCCCGCCGGCAGCTTCATCGCGGGTGAAACTGTGTGGCGCAACGCGTCTACAGGCGGCGGCCTGAACACTCAACTCACCGGGATTCCGCTGCAGTATGCGGACGCGGCGCAGATGAGCGAGTTCCAAGCTGCGGGCCGTCAGTCGCGACTCGCTCTCAAGGCTGTTGGCAAGCTGGCCAACATGACCATGACCGGCTACTACGAGATGGACTGGCTGGGCGCGGGCATTACCTCCAACAACAACCAAAGTAACAGCTACGTCCTTCGCCAGCGCCAACTGTGGGCGGATGCTAAATTGACAAACGGCTGGGACTTTTCCGGAGGCCAGGGGTGGTCGCTGACCACTGAGAGCACGCAAGGCCTTGCGAGAGGAACTGAGATTTTGCCGGCGACCATCGATCCCCAGTACGAAGCTGGTTTTGTGTGGACTCGCCAATATAGCTTCCGCGTGTCGAAGGATTTCGACAAGAAATTCTTCCTGGGCTTTTCCGCTGAGGAAGCCGAGACTCTGAATCCGGCAGGCTCGAATCTACCCACCAACCTGTTAATCGGCTCGGCTGGAAACGGCGGCGGCCTTTATAACTCCACCGCGAACTACTCCTTCAACCTGGCGCCGGACTTCGTGGCCAAGTTGGCCGTTGAGCCGGGCTGGGGCCATTGGGAACTGTTCGGCATCAACCGCTCCTTCCGCGATCGGATTTATCCCACAACTGGGACTCCATACAACGACACCAAGATGGGCGGCGGCATTGGCGGCGGCTTCCGCGCCCCGCTTCTTGACAAGAAGGTCACGATCGGCCTGAAGGGTCTGTGGGGCCAGGGCGTTGGACGTTACGGCTCGTCCACCATTGCCGACATCACTCTGCGTCCGGATGGGAGCATCTCTCCGCTGCATGGCTTCTCCGGCCTCAGCACGGTGGAACTCAATCCTAATAAGCGCCTCATGGTTTACCTGAATTACGGCGGCGACTATATTGGCCGCGACTACTCGGGCACGGGTTCGACCGCCATCGGCTACGGCGCGCCGGGAATCGCCATGTCAGGCTGCAATACCGAAGTTCCCCCGTCGGGCACGAACACCGGCGGCTTCAACCCCAGCACCCCGGCAAACTGCAAGGGCAACAACAAGGACGTTCAAGAAGGCACCGTTGGCTACTGGTACAACATCTACAAAGGGCCCATGGGCACTCTGCGCCAGGGACTCCAGTACAGTTACATCGTGCGCAATCTCTGGTCCGGCGCGGGCGGCACAACGAATCCCAGCGGCAACGCCGAAGGCACCGACAACATGGTCTTCACCTCGTTCCGCTATTACCTGCCGTAGACCGCAAACCTGCGGGGATGGCAGTACGGCAAGAGGCAGCCTGCACTTCGGGCTGCCTCTTCTTCTTTGAGCCAGAAATTCCGCTGCTTTGAAAGGACGCGGCTGGCAGGCCGGAGGTTTAACCTCCATGGAAACAATACGCAGCCTGGCCTCGACGACCTGTTTATGTATCCAATTGAGCAGAAATTGTCTCAATTTGCTCATAAATTCGAAACTATGCTCGTGGACCTCATAGACGTGCGTCGAGCAATCGACAACGATGAACTCGAGCCTTGCTTCCAGCCCGTAGTTGAGTTGCACACCGGCCTGTTGGCCGGTTTTGAAGTATTAGCACGCTGGAAACACCCCCAACATGGCTTGGTCCTGCCGGAAAATTTCATCTCGCTGGCGGAAGAAAACGGGATGATAGGCCTGCTCATGCAGCGGATCCTGCGCAAGGCGTTCCTCTCGACTCCGGTCTTGCCGGCGCCGCTTGAGCTGTCAGTGAACGTATCGCCGGCCCAGTTGCACGATCTGAGCTTGCCCAGTCAGATAAGCAAACTTGCGGAGGAGGGAGGATTCCCGCTGGAACGGCTGAGTGTAGAAATTACCGAAAGCGGGCTTATAAACAATCTGGAGCGGGTAAAGAAGATCGTCCGCAAGTTGAAGAATATGGGCTGCAAGCTGGATCTGGATGACTTCGGAACCGGATATTCGAGCCTACGGTACCTTCAGGCCATCCCATTTGATGTGTTGAAGATAGATCGCAGCTTCGTCATCTCCATGACCGATAAGCGTGAAAGCCGGAAGATCGTGGCGGCGATTATTGGGCTGGGACACAGCCTTGATCTGATTACCGTCGCAGAGGGGGTCGAAACCGAGGAGCAGGCGGAGATGCTGCTGCGGCTCGACTGCAAGATGGGACAGGGATGGCTCTATGGCCGGCCTTTGCCCGCGGGTCGGATTCCCCAAATGGTCGAGACAGAGCCATGGATGCGGCCGGCCAGCTATTCGATGGATGGGAATGACGGGACTGTCTCCAGCCTGGAAGCGCTGCCTGCGCAACGTCTGTCACAGTTGCAGGCGATCTACGACGGGGCCCCTGTGGGCCTGTGCTTTCTGGATTGCAATCTTCGCTATGTGAGCATTAACCAAAGACTTGCCGATATGAGTGGCGCGCCGGTGGCCGCCTACCTGGGACGAAAAGTTGAGGAAATGGTTCCTCAAGTGTTTCCAGCGGTTGAGCAGTATCTCCGCCGCGCATTGAAGGGCGAGGCAATCCACGGGGTGGAGTTTTTCAGGCCGGCTAACGATCCAGGGGAACGAGGCGCAACGAACCTGCTGTCCTATCAGCCGGCTTTGGACGAGGCGGGAGAAGTGATCGGAGTTTCCGTTGTGGTGACAGATATTACAGAGCGGAAACGGGCCGAAGACGCTCTGCGTGAGAGCGAGGAGCACCTCCGGCGTATGGTCGATCTTAACCCTGAGATTCCATGGGCCATGGACTCAGAGGGCAACAATCTGGACGTGAACTCGCGATGGGCTGAGTTGACAGGGTTGACCAAGGAACAGACGCACAACCTGGGTTGGCTGGCGGTGCTGCATCCGGAGGATGCCGAGGGCACTATGAAGAAGCTGCGGGAAGAGCTGCGCGCCGGAAAGCCCATTGATATCGAGTATCGAGTAAAGAGCGTTGACCGTGGGTGGAGATGGATGCGGCTGCGAGGAACGCCAAGTACTGAATCTTCGGGTAAGATTGTTCGCTGGTATGGCAGTGTAGAGGATATTGAGGATCGCAAGCGGATGGAAGAGGCGCTGCGCAAGAACCGGGCCTAGCCAAGGTTGTCCGCCAAAGGTGGATGGCTACGTTGCATGCAGGTATGACATTCTGAGATTGGAGGAAAATATCCTATAGATCGTTAGAGATTTCGGCGATATGCGCGGGATTTGCGCCTGCCCGGCATTGGGCTTCGTTTGAGAAAGCGTCCGGAGTGTAAGATGGAGGCCTCAAGCCGGAGAGCAACCCGTCATAAAGTAATCCGGAAAAGCGCGATGAAGGAAACGGCGAAACAATTGGAGCTGATTGCCGCGCTCCTGGGCGAAGAGACGACCCTGTCGCTGGCCACGAGCGGCGAGGGCGGCGAGGCTTGCGTGGCTCCGCTTTTCTATATCGTCGACAAGGAACTTTCGTTGTGCTGGCTCTCATCCGAGAGCAGCGTGCACAGCCTGAACTTGACAAGGACTCCGCGCGCCGCTGCTACCGTCTATCGAAGCGCCAAGAGCTGGAAGGAGATTTGCGGCGTGCAACTGCGCGGTGCGGTGAGCAGAGTTACCGAGCCAGAGCGCCGCGCCACGCTGGTCGAGGCGTACTGTGAGCGATTCACGCTGGGGCGAGTTTTTCGGCTGGCCCTTCACACGAGCGATTTGTATTCCCTCCGGCCGGAGTTTTTCCGCTACATCGACAATGCCAGGGGATTCGGCTACAAGTTTGAACTTACGCGGCGGCCGGAAGGCTGGAGCCTAACGCGGCCAGGAGCCTGAGCACATCCACAACATGAGCGCGCGGCTTCAGCAGGCTGACTCGACCTCCCTTTGGTTCTCCCGACGGCTTTTCATCTGCTTTTCAATCGACCTTCATATCTTCCTGCAAGACTTGCGCTATTGAATGGATAAAGCGGACCTTCCGGCAAGCGGAGGCAAAATGCCGCTTCACGAATGCAGATAATTTTCCCCACACGATCTTCCCGAATTGGCCAACTGGCCGGTAAGTTGCAAGGAAGGAATCCGTACTCGAATTTTCTGCACCGGAAACAGGCTTCCCCTGGCGCAGTTCTCTAGACTGACCTCATCCAGCGTTGAACAGCAGGTACGTATGGTCGTCAAGACACAAAGCAAGGGACGCGGAGTCACCGGACTGCATGTGGGCGTGAACAATGTCCGGCGCTATTTCCCAAAAAACATTTCGAGCATCGAGTTGCAGTTGGATCATCTCCAGATTGAGTGCGGGCTGAAGCCCAATTTCTGGCAAGGCGAGCCGGAGATTTTTGATCCCCGGCTGTGCGCGTGGCTTGAGTCCCGGCACATGCACGCAAAGCCGGATCGAACGCCCATCCCGCTGGCGATGATTCCCGAAGGGAAAAACTCCTTCCGGCTGCGGCCGGTTCGCCTGAACGGACAGGCACACGCCAAACTGAACCCTGGCGCGGCAGCCTGAGGCTAAAGCGCGCCGTGCCGGCCCGCAACACGGAACCGTTGCGGCCGTGACTTTAATCTCGCGTCCCTATTGCTTGTTCCCTGTCTCTTGATAAACTCGGGATGCAATGACCCTCTCTCAATTGCAAAGCGCAATCGAACGACACTTCGCCGCTGGCCCCGGCGCCATCGGGGACGAGGCAGCGATGACAACGTTCCTGGCGCTCAGGGCAGCTCTGGAGAGCGGCGAAGCTCGGGCTGCCTCGCCCGACGCCGGTGCGCCGACCGGCTGGCGGGTCAACGCCTGGGTCAAGCGGGGAATTCTTCTGGGCTTTCGCCTGGGCGCGCTGAAGGAGTTTGCCGCAGCGGGCCTCTCGTTTGTGGACAAGGACACCTTTCCGGTGCGCCACTTTAGCTCGGGCGATGGGGTGCGCGTGGTTCCCGGCGGCTCCTCGGTGCGCGCTGGAGCTTACGTGGCGCGCAGCGTGGTCTGCATGCCGCCCATGTACATCAACGCCGGAGCTTACGTGGATGAAGGCACGATGGTGGATTCGCACGCGCTGGTCGGCTCCTGCGCTCAGGTCGGCAAGCGCGTCCACCTGAGCGCCGCGGCGCAGATCGGCGGCGTGCTGGAACCGGTGAATGCGAGTCCGGTGATCATCGAGGACGACGCGCTGGTGGGCGGCAACTGCGGCGTTTACGAGGGGACCATCGTGCGCAAAGGCGCGGTGCTGGCCGCCGGAACCATCCTCACGCGCGGAACTCCGATCTTTGATCTGGTCAACGGCACAATCCTGCGCGCTGACGGCGAACTGCCTCTCATCGTCCCCGAAAATGCGGTGGTGGTCCCCGGCTCCCGCGCCGTGAGTAAATCCAAAGGCCACGAGCTGAGCAGAGAGTGGGGCCTGAGCCTCTACGCGCCGGTGATTGTGAAATATCGCGACGATAAAACGGACCTGAGCACCACGCTCGAAGACCTGCTGCGCTGATTCATGCAAGCGAGCGGAAACAATCCGCTCGCCGCCTCCAACGTTGATCTCCTCTATCTTCCGCGCCTGACAATCTCTACAATGCCTTTTTGAAAACTCGAGCTGGGCTTGCAAGTACCCATGCATGGTGAGAAGATTCCCTCAAGCACACTCTCAGGACAGGAGAAAGAATCCGGAAAGGACCCTTCGAGATGCCTTTCATTGTCTGGACAAGCGGAATGAGCGTGGACGTAAAGCTGCTGGATAACGACCATAAGAAGCTGGCGATCCTGATTAACGATCTGCACGATGGAGTTATGACTGGTTGCGCGAGGGAGTCGCTCGAACGCATTTTCGATGAGCTTGTCGCGTATAGCCGCCTCCACTTTGCCCATGAAGAGCAATTCCTTGTTGAGGCCGGTTACAGCGGCGCGGCGGCGCACAAGCAGGAGCATGAACACAAGATCGAGCAGGTCATAGTGATGCAGGCGCGCTTCAGGAGCAGGACGGAATTGGCCGATGATCTGGAAGTGTTGAATCAGCTGAAGGATTGGCTGGTCAATCACGTTCAGGACTCCGATCAGGAGTTCGTAGCACACCTCAAAGCCACAGGCGTCGATTCAATTCTAGCCGCATGGAACGAGCCGGATGAGGCTGCGGAGTAGCAGCCGGCAAGGCGCCAACTGAGCAGGATGGGACCACCCACGAGACCCGCGGGTGGTGGCATCGTATCTGACAAATGCAAACAAAAGAACTGAAAATCATTCGTTGGGGCGTTGCGGGACCTGGGCACGCCGGTGGACGCTTTGCCGAGGGGCTGCGTACCGTCGAGGGCGTCACGCTCGATGCCATTTGGGGCCGCACCCGCGAACGAACCCAGGTTTTCGCGCTGCGATTTGGCGTACGCCACATCCCGGATTCGCTGGACCAGCTTGTAACCGCCGACTTGGATGCAATCTATGTCGCCACCCATCCGGACAGCCACGCCGCAATCTGCATCCAGGCCCTTGAAGCCAGGAAGCACGTGCTCTGCGAGAAGCCAGCGGCCTTGAATGAGCGTCAACTGGTAAAAGTTCTTGAGGTGGCCCGCCGCCACGACCGACTGTTTATGGAGGCCATGAAGCCGCCCTTTTTCCCGCTTTACCGGCGGCTGCGGGAACACCTTTTGATCGACCCCATCGGCCCGGTGGGCTTTGTGCGCGCCGGCCACGTGGATGCAAGCCTCTCGAAAACGCACCCACTGCACTCGGCCGAGCTGGGCGGCGGCGGCATCATGGGCATCGGGCCGTACGAGGCGTTTCTGGCGCTGGACTGGCTGGGCGAGCTCAAGCGGGTGCAGACCATGGGCCGGGTGGGCGCTGTGGGAGTGGACACGCTGGCGCTTTTTCAGACCGAACATGAGCACGGTATGGCCCAATTGCACACGGGGCTTGACCTGTTCGGCCGCGGCGATGCGCTGCTGGCGGGCCCGTTGGGCTATGTGACTATCCATGAGAACTGGTGGAATCCACGGCGCGCCACCATCCACTACAAGGACGGCCGGAAAGAGGAGCTGGACGAGCCGTTTGTGGCCGGCGGCTTTAATTATGAGACAGCCCATTTTTGTCAGTTGATACGCGAAGGCCGTCGCGAGAGTCCGGTGATCCCCCATGCCCTGTCGCTGGGAATGGCCCGGCTGCTGGAAGCCGCACGGAGCGAGCTGGGCGTACGCTTCCCCGGCGAGTAGGGCGCGATCTGAGCAACCCTGTTCCCGCTTTTGAGCCCCGGAATGAGGCAGTTGAGCAGTTTGAGACTGCCTCTGAAGCCCATGGGTGGTAGCATCGAATCTGACAGATGCAGACAAAAAAGCTGAAAATCATTCCCCTGGGCGGACTTGGCGAGTTCGGTATGAACTGCCTTGCGCTCCGTTGGGAAGACGACATTATCGTGATCGACGCCGGGTTGATGTTCCCGGAGTCGGAGTTGCTGGGCGTGGATATCGTTGTTCCTGATATCACCTACCTGGTTGAAAACAAGGCGCATGTCCGCGCCATCATCCTTACCCACGGCCACATGGACCACATTGGCGGCCTGCCCTGGATTCTCTCTGAGATCAAGGTTCCCGTCTACGCCACCGAGTTCACGCTGGCTTATGTGGAGGGCAATCTCGAAGAGCACCAACTGCTGGACGAGACCGAGCTGATCGAGATAGTGCCCAGGGAAAAGTTAACCATTGGGCCTTTTACCATCGAGCCGATCCACGTGACTCACTCCGTGGTGGACGCGGTATCGCTGGCCATCGAGACACCAGTCGGCGTGGTCATCCACACGGGCGACTTCAAGATCGACCTGGCGCCGCTGGACGGCAAGCTCTTTGACCTGCACACCTTTGCCGAGTACGGCAAGCGCGGCGTGCTGGCCCTGCTGCAGGACTCGACGAATATTGACAGGACAGGCTACACGCCGGGCGAGGCGGCCGTCATTCCGCGGCTGGATGAGATTTTTTCCCGCACCAAAAAGAAGCTCTTCTTCAGTTGTTTCTCCTCGTCCATCTACCGCATTCGCATCGCCCTGGACCTGGCGCGCGCGCATGGGCGCAAGGTGGCCGTCATTGGCCGCTCCATGCTGGAGAGCACGGAGATTGCGCAGGACCTGGGTTACATAGACATTCCCCAGGGACTGATTATCAATCCCAACCAGATGCGCGACTTCGCGCCCGAGCAGTTGATGCTGCTGATCAGCGGCACGCAGGGCGAACCGATGAGCGCGCTCAGCCGCGCCGCAGTGGACAATCACAAACACGCCAGCGTGGAGCCCGGCGATACTGTTGTGCTCAGCTCGAGGATTATTCCCGGCAACGAGAAAAGCATTTTTAGAGTGATTGATCACCTCTATCGCCGCGACGCCCAGGTCATCTACGACAACGGCTCGAACGGCCTGATTCACGTGAGCGGCCACGGCAGCCAGGAAGAGATGCGCCTGCTTATCAACCTGGTGCGGCCCAAGTTCTTCATCCCGGTCCACGGCAACTACGGCAACCTGCACAAACACGCACAGATCGCTATGGAGACCGGCGCAGTGGAACACGCCATCGTGATTGAAGACGGCGATGTGCTGGAACTGGACAAGAAAGATGTCCGCAAGAAGGACAAGGTGACCACCGGACGCGTTCTGATCGACTCCGGCTCATCGACTGACGTGGTGGAGGACCTCGTGCTGCGCGACCGGCGCATTCTCTCCGAGGACGGCGTTGTCTTGGCGGTTCTGGCCATCAACAAGCGCACAGGCAAGGTGGAGCAATCGCCCGAGGTGGTGATGCGCGGCTTTGGCGGCTCGGATATCACCGAGCAAGCCCGTGAACTGGTTCTCAAAACTCTCGATGGGCTGACCACCGAAGAGAAGACCGATTATGGCATGGTCAAGGAAAAGGTTCGCGTGGAACTGAAGCGCATGATCCAGAAAACGACCGGAAGAAGGCCGATGATTATGCCCGTGATATTGGAGATATGAGGACGGAAGACAATACAGCAAGAACGTCAAGCGGCGGAAGCAGGTACACTTCCGCCGCTTGCCGCATTTTAGGACACATGGTTCCAAACCCAATCGCTTCCCGCCATCTATTGCGGCAACCCGTTATACGCGCTCGCGCTCTTTTGCAGAACCGCAAACACTCGACTCGCCGGAATGTCCTGACCCGCTTTGAAATCGAATCTGGGATCGTCCATGATGGTAGTCAGCACCAGCTTTTCTCCCTCGCCTCGCGCCGTAAAGTAAATCTTCAACGCCGGCACCCACACCACGAAATCATCCTTGCTCGCGCGATGTGCCACCAACGCCCGCGTCAGCGCCGAATTGCCGAATTCATTCGCTCTCCAGCCATCGTCGCGTTGTGTCGCAGACAGAGAAGAAACTACTTGCTGGTCCACCGTGACCGGATAGATCATCTTATGCGCATCTTGCAAAAGCCCGAAGGCATTGGCGTCGCCTTTGTATGCCGACAGCGCATCCAGGGGAACCCTATAGAGCTTCAGCGGATCGCCCAACTGCGCGTTCTTCACCTGGTCCAACGAGCTGAATCCCAGTCCTTGAAAGTTCTCCGTCATCACCAGTGACTGCATCAACTTCAAACCGGTCTGCGCCGCCTCCTGGCTTGACCCGCTTGCTGCCGGGTCGGCGGATAGATTCCCCTGCGCGGCCGGAAACATTCTTCCCTTGCACCCTGAAACCAGCAGCGCAACCAATAACAGCAACATCGCTCCACGAATTCTCATGTTAGCTCCCTCCCGTATAAGTGATGTTGTAGAAGTCGTTCCAATGAGTATGGTCGCTGCCGCTTACGTAATTGGCGTAAGTCATAATCGTCTCCGTGCCGCCAGTCAACGTATTCAGGTTGGTGAACGGCTCCGGATCGTTGACATCCACATATTGCACATTCGCTACCGTCAAGTAGCCCTTGACGACCATCATGTGCCCGCCGCCGCCGGTCCAGTGCCAGGAGAAAGCAAACGGCTTGTTGGCGCAGAATATCTGACCCTGCACCTCGGCCCATGTCAGCGCCGCATTGTTGGTCTGATTGGCCGTAAATCCATACTTCGTATACTCCGGCCACCCTCCGTTGTTGCACGACCCGCCATTGTTCTGGCAGCAAGTGCTTAAGCCGAACTCGTTATTGGCCTCGGTGCACTGACTCACGTCGTGGCCAAAGTACTTCATGGTCATCTCGCCGCTTGCCGCCCAGCACCAGTTCGAGTCTTGCTGGGGCAGCGTAGGCACATTCACCGTAGCTACCAGCGGAGGATTGCAGCACCCCGCCAGAAGAAGGAGAGGAAAGGCAAGGACACCTTTCTGGAACATTCTCATAGAACGACCTCGATTCTTGGATTGATTCGAATCTGGCTGTTTTGTCCGGCTGGGTCCAACCCAGCCGGGGGGAAAGCCAGAGGGTGCACAATATATACTCCACAAATACTCTCTCGTGCCATCTTTTTTTATTTATTTCAGGGTCGGTCTGGGCGTGCCGGGGAGGGCTGGGCGCCGGTGCCCCTGGTTTCGCTTTTGTGACTTGGAACCGGAAAGTAGCCATCCGACGCCAGATGTTACTGAGCGCGCCAGTTTTTACGAGACACGCTGGTAGTGGATAATTACTGCATGGCAAGTGAACTGATTTCTGTCGCGGATATTCGCGCCGCGGCCAAGCGCATTGCTCACATCGCCGTGAAAACGCCGCTGGTGGAGGCCGCGTTTCCCGGCATCTCGGGTTACGGGACCGATAAGAGAATCTGGCTCAAAGCAGAGAGCCTTCAGCCCGTGGGCGCTTTCAAGATGCGCGGCGCGGCTAACAAGATTCTGCAACTGAGCGCGGAAGAGATCGCGCGCGGGGTCATCACCTATTCGAGCGGCAACCACGCCCAGGCCGTGGCCTACGCGGCGCGCGCTGTGGGGGCGAAGGCGGTTATCGTGATGCCATCGAATGCGCCGGCAATCAAGCGCGCGGGAACGCTGGCGCTGGGGGCCGAGGTTGTGGATGTGGGCGTGGCTTCGAGCGAGCGGCTGGCCATGGCCGAGAAGCTTGTGCGCGAGCATGGCTACGTAATTGTGCCTCCCTATGATGACGATCAAATCATCGCGGGACAGGCGACCTGCGGCCTCGAGATTGCCGAAGAGATGCCCGATGTGGACCTGGTGCTGTCGCCGGTTTCGGGCGGCGGTCTGTTGAGCGGAATAGCCGCGGCGGTGAAGCAGTTGCTGCCCCATGCAAAAGTTTTCGGCGTGGAGCCGGAACTGGCCGGCGATACGGCGGAAAGCTTCCGCACCGGCAAAATCGTCGAATGGGGAGCCGAGCTGACCAGCCGGACAATCGCCGACGGCCTGCGCACGCAGAGCGTGGGTGTGCGCAACTTTGCCCACATCCAGGCTTTTGTGGACGGCATTGTCACCGTGACCGAAGCCGAGATTCGCGCCGCCATGCGAGCGATTGTGGCCGCGACGCGGCTGGTTCCCGAGCCGAGCGGAGCAGTGGCGGCGGCGGCGTTGCTCTTTCACGCTGCGGAGTTGCCTGCCTATCGAAAGGCTGTGGCTGTCGTGAGCGGCGGCAACGTCGCGCCGGAGATGCTGGCCGAAGTGCTTATCGAGAGTTGAGATCCGTGGGTTCCCACCCTTTCGCCAGAAAAAACGCGAAAGGATGGGGCACGGCACATTTAGAACTGCCGGCTCGGTTTATTCTCGTGTTCAAATTGGATGAGGCGCTCCCGTCAGCGGCATGGAACGGGAGTCAGGAGCATGGGAGGCTTCTTGAACGTATACATTCAGTCCGTTTTGCTGGGCATTGTGGAAGGCTTGACCGAATTTTTGCCGGTCAGCTCGACGGCGCATCTGCGCATCACCGAAGCGCTGATGAAGATTCCGCTGGATGACGCCTACTGGAAGATGTACACCATCGTCATTCAGTTAGGGGCTATTCTGGCGCTGCTGCTCCTCTTCCTGAGCCGGATTGTCGACTTCATCCGCACCTTTCCCAAGGGCGAAAACGGCGACCGCACCTGGCTGAACCATCCCATCTCGCTCACATTCATCGCCTTTGCGTGCACGTCGGCTCCGGCGCTGCTGCTGCATAAGTGGAGCGAGAAGAACCTGGGCAGCCTGAACGTGATTGCCTGGGCGCTGCTCATCGGCGGAATCGCGATGTGGATCATCGATGCCTGGAGTGACCGCTACGAGGCCAACACCACACATGTAGAGGAGATGAGCCTGCCGCAAGCCATCTGGATTGGCCTTTGCCAGACGCTGTCGGCAATCTTTCCTGGCACGTCGCGCTCCATGTCCACCATCGCAGCCGGGCAGTTGGTGGGGATGGACCGGCCGTCCGCGCTCGAATTCAGCTTCCTGCTCTCGATTCCCACCATGATCGCCGCGACGGTGTGGGACCTGAAAAAAGAGGTTTTTCCCAGCGGCGGCGGCGCAGCCCACGTGGTGATGACAGGCGACAATTGGATTGTGCTCGCCATAGGCTTTGGAGTCTCGTTCGTCGTAGCTTTAGGCGTGGTGGAGTGGTTCCTTCACTGGGTGCGCAAGCACGGATTTACCCTCTTCGCCATCTATCGCATTCTGCTGGGGAGCGCGCTGCTGCTCTGGGGAGCGAAATATATCGGCGGTTGATCGCTCGGCTAAATCCTTTTTCTGGTGGGGGTCCACAGCAAGGTTCCTCCCGCCTTCTTTTGCCCGAATTCCGGCCTTCCGGCGGGGATAATAAAGACTGCTCTGGGACTCTTCGTCCGCTCTCGATTGACACGCTCGCGGCAGCTTTCCAGAGCGGCCATCGAGACGGAGCGCCTTTGCCATGAAGCCCATTCGCATTGTTTTAGCGCCAACGCGCAGCCGTCCCTGGAATATTCTGCTGGGACTGGTGCTGGTATTGGCCGCGCTGCTTATCTTCCTCGCGCTGGCAACCTACCAACCCTCTGACCCATCGCTGAACACGGCCTCCGGCGCGACCGGACCCCACGCAGTGCACAATTGGACTGGCCTTTTCGGCGCATACCTCAGCGACCTGCTGCTGCAAGTTCTTGGGATTACGGCGTTTTTTCTGCCGTTGTGGCTGGGCGGGCTGGGCTGGACATGGATGCGGTCGCGTTCCGGCGGCTCGGCTTGGCTGCGCTGGCTGGGCACTGTGCTGGCGCTGGTGTTTCTTCCCGCCGTTCTGGGGCTGCTGCCGTGGCGCTGGCTCTGGCTGGGCAAGATTCCGGCGGGGGGCACGGTGGGCATCCTGATGGAAGATCTGCTGGTGCGCTACCTGAATATTCAAGGCGCCTGGCTGGTGGCCAGCGTGCTGGCTGCCACGGGAGTCTGCTTTGCCTCGGCCGTGAGCTTCTGGGCCATCAAGGAGGGCATCGAAAACCGTTGGCGCAACCTCGTCTCGCTGCATGATCGCTGGCGCAACTGGCGCGAGGAGCGCGCGGAACGCAAAGAGGAGCGAATCGCCGAGCACGAATTCCAACTCGAGAGGGAAGGCCGGGAAGACACCGGCCCGCAACTCGTTCCTCCTCAAGTTATTCCCGCGCAACTCATTCCCATGCCGGAGACAGAATCGCTCGAAGCGCGTCCCGGCCTGTTTGCGCGTCTCTTCCGTCGCCGCCGCGCGCCCGAGACCGACCCGCAAGATATCCCGGCCTTTCAACGCGCCGCTATCCAGCCGGTAGGAGACGAAGACGCAAACATTGGTCCTGCGCAACGGAAGAGTGTCAGACTCAGCATCTGGGAACAGGCCGACGGAGAACCAGCGCCGGCACCGATCGAAGCGATTCCAGTTACGGCACAAGCGGCAGCAGCGCCGTCCGCGCCCGCGGGACTTCAAGCACTTGACGCGCGCATGGGGGCCAGCAGATTCGAACCGGCGGCCGCTCAAACAGATTTTGTGCCGGCCACCCACGCACGGCCAGCCGATGAAATCGCCATCCATTTGCGTGCCGACGCCGAGACGCACACGGCCACAGTCTCGCCCAAAAACGTGAGCGGCTTCAAGCTTCCGCCCAGCACTCTGCTCAACGTCGGCGACGGACCGCAGGCCGTCCGCGAGGATGAACTGCGCGAAGAGGCTCGTGTGCTGGTGGAGAAATGCGCCGAGTTTGACGTGCGCGGCCAGGTGGTCCAAATCAACCCCGGACCGATGGTCACCACATACGAATTCAAGCCTGAAGCGGGCATCAAGTACTCGCGCGTCACCGGCCTCGCCGACGATCTTTGCCTTGCGATGCGCGCCGAAAGCATCCTCATCGAGCGCATGGCCGGCAAGAATACGGTCGGCATTCAAGTGCCCAATCACCGCCGCGAAACCATCCATCTGCGCGACTGCCTTGAGGCGGAGGTCTTCCACAAAGCCAAATCGCGGCTGACCATCGCCATGGGCAAGGATATCAATGGCCGCATCATCACCGCCGATCTGGCCGGAATGCCGCACGTGCTGATCGCCGGCAGCACGGGTTCCGGTAAATCAGTGGCCATCAACGCCATGATCATGAGTTTGCTGTATCGCACCACGCCCGCGCAGGTGCGGCTCATTCTCGTGGATCCGAAGCGGGTCGAACTGGGCATGTACGAAGGCATTCCGCATTTATTCACGCCCATCATCACCGAGCCCAAGCTGGCCGCCAACGCCCTGCGCAACGCCGTCCGCGAGATGGAGCGCCGGCTCAAGCTGCTGGCCTCGCGCAGCGTGCGCAACATCGACCAGTACAACAAGCTCTTCGAGGGCATCATGCCTTCGCTCTTTGACGAGGGCGAAGAGGAGCAGCCGCTGCCTTACATCGTCATCATCATCGACGAGCTGGCCGACCTGATGATGCTGGACCGCGCCAACGTTGAGGAATCCATCACGCGCCTGGCGCAGATGGCGCGCGCCGTGGGCATTCATCTCATCCTGGCTACGCAGCGGCCCAGCGTGGACGTGATTACCGGCCTTATCAAGGCCAACATTCCCACCCGCATCAGCTTCCGCCTGGCCACCAAGGTGGATTCGAGGACCATCCTCGACACCAACGGAGCTGAAGCGCTGCTGGGCCGCGGCGATATGCTCTTTTTGCCGCCCGGCACCAGCCGCCTGATGCGTCTGCACGCGCCGCTGGTCACGGAGAAAGAAACCGCGGCGGTGGTCGAATTCTGGAAGGCGCAGGGAGATGCCGAATACGTCCAGGGCTTCCTCGAATCGCCCAGGGACGAGCGCCCCAGCGTGGACGGCTCCAACTCCGACCCCGACGAAAACGATCCCCTCTTCGACGACGCGGTGCGCCTGGTCTTCGAGTTTGGCAGGGCGTCGACTTCCCTGCTCCAACGGCGTCTAAGAATCGGCTACGGCCGCGCCGCGCATTTGATTGACCTGATGGAACGCGATGGATTAGTAGGCCCCGCAGACGGCTCACGCCCGCGCGAACTGCTCAAAGCGCCGGGTTGGCTGCATGAGGTTTCTGTCACGGCGGAGTAATGCGAGCAGAAGACATGCACAGTTTCATTCTTGCCACACGGCTACTAACCAATATGGCCTGTTACACGATGCAGTCGGGGACGTAAATAAGTGGGAAGCTCCTAGCTTTTCAATGCCGCATTTTCGCTTTTATCTACCCATGAAGACCGGATGATCTGTGCAACCATCCAGGCACAGCAATCAATGCCCAGAGTGCTGTTCATGCAGAGGTGGTAGAGTCCGCGATTCGCCGGATCGCAGCTATAGTAATTCTGAACATAGCGGGTGCGCTCAGAGTCCATGCGGTGAAGCAGAGCCTGCAGGTCGTGTTCGTGCGGGTGGCGAAGCTTCATCCGCCTGATCTTTTCCGCCAGCGGCGCATACACCATCACGCGGAGCACATGCGGATCGTGACGTAACACGCAACCCGAACTGCGCCCGATGATGACGCATTTGCCCACCTTGGCCGCCTCTTGAATCACATTTGAGGTGAACTGTTGCATCGTATCGCAATCCACTCCGAATTCAGGTCCATCTCCTGCATACAACTCAGGATTCCCGTTGCGAAAGCTCTTCATCACTCGTTCCCACCATGCGATGGCGTGTTCGTCGGCCTGCTCAGCCCAGGCAGGGTCCACCTTCCCCATGGCTGCGACCCGCTCTATGATCTGCTTGTCCACGCACTCCCAGCCCAGAAGTTCCGCAACCCTGCGCCCGATATCAGAGCCCCCACTGCCGTACTCTCTGGCAATTGTCAAAACGTTGAACATTTTCTTCCTTCCTTGCCGCCACCCCACTCCTTTTCCGATCGTGGCAATTCGTTTTTTACCTCAGCGCCGTATGGCCCGGGAGTTGTAATCAGCCACGGCTCGCGCAACTTCCGCAACTGGCGGCCGGTCGGTTGGGCTTTGTTCCAGCCAACTGTAAAGAGACTCAAAGACGGCGCCCACCAGGCAACGGGCGGCGATGGCCGGGTCGGCAACGAAGATCGCATCCGAGGCCAGTTCGAACGAGTGGCAGACCTGCTCAGCCTGCTGGTGGAGGATGGCGCGGCGCGCCTGCTCCAGGCGTGGGCTCAGGCCGGAGGACTCGACGATCAGAATGCGCGCGTCTTTGGGGTTTTCGGCCAGGAAGAGGAACAGCGATTCGACGGCGGCAGGAATCTGCGACAAAGGGTCGGGTTGGGAGGCGTTGGCCTGGTTGATGACCTCGGCCACCTTCTGGCGGATAGTCTCGAGGACCGCCGCAAAGACGTCCTCCTTGTTGCGGAAGTGCGCGTAAAAGCTGCCAACCGAGCTATTTGACTCAGCCACTATCATGGGAACAGTGGTGGAGTGATAGCCGTAGCTGCCGAACAGTCCGGTTGCGGCACCAAGAATCGTCCGGCGGCGGGCGTCTTTCCGGGCTTCGGTGGCGAGGGTATTGCGGTAGGCCATTTTTATCCAGGAGTCTCTTGTCAAAAATAGAATGACGTGTCATTCTATTTTTGTCAAGGAAGAAAACGATGAACGAGGCAGGAAATCTTTATTCGGTTTTGCAGGCTGCGGGAAAAGGCTCGGATTGGAAAGGTCACGGTTTCAACTGTGCCGATAAAACTCCAGGAGCGGACACTGGTTTTGCCGCTGCGGGAATGCACGTTGCTCAAAATACACCATTTCATGGGCTTACGCTCGGTCTTTCTTATGCCCATCTTGCGGCGCAGCCAAAGCCGCGCTTTTCCAACGCTGCGAGACTTTTCGCGCCAAGCAGCATTTCCGTCGTGTGTTTGCTTGCGTTGTTGCCGTTGACGGCCTGCGGCCCTAAGCCGCAGCTAGCGGCCGACCAGCCGGTTCCGGTGCGCGTGCGCGTGCCCAATCGAGTTCAGGAGCCGGTTTCCGTGGCGGCCAGCGGGGCGGTGGAGGCCAATGTGACCGCTCAGGCCGCATTCCAGATTGCCGGACGGGTGGCGCGAGTTTTTGTGGAAGAGGGCCAGGCGGTTGCGAAGGGCCAGGTGCTGGCGGAACTGGATGCGACGGACTATCGCAATGCCTACGACGCCGCTGCGGCGCAGGCGGATGCGGCGCAGGCAACCGACAAGAAGGCTCAGGCGGGGCTCCGGCCACAGGAGCTGGAACAGGCGCGCATCGACTACGAGCAGCGGCAGGACGAGTACAAGCGCATGAAGTTCCTCTACGAGCACAAGAGTCTGGCAGCCAACGACTTCGAGAAGATTGAAGCGGCGTACAAGGCGGCGCAGCAGCGTTACGAGATGGCCCGGCAAGGCACGCGTGTGCAAGACAAGGAAGCCGCCAGCGGGCAGTACCGCGCGGCGGCGGCCCAGATGCATGAGGCACAAAAGCGGATGGCGGACTGCCAACTGCGAGCGCCAATTGCGGGCTTTGTGGGGATGCGGCGGATCGATGTGGGAGACACGGTTGGAGCCGGTACTCCCGTGATTTCCGTGCTGGACCTGAACCCGGTAAAGGTGCGCGTGGCAATTCCGGAAGCCGAGATCGGCAAGGTGCGGGAAGGCGCCCGCGCCACGGTGGCCATTCCGTCGCTCGATGGCCGGAAGTTCGAGGGCACGGTAGAAGTGGTCGGTGTGGCCTCAGACCCCGCCTCGCGCACATACACGGCAAAGATTGCGGTGCAAAATCCCCAGCGGCTGCTGCGCGCAGGGATGGTAAGCGAAGCGCGGATTTACTCGTCGTCCATGGTCAACGCGATTACTGTTCCCGGCGACGCGATTGTCCGCGATCCGAAAGGCGTCACGCACGTGTACGTGTATGAGCCAGGGCAGCAGCGGGTGTACGCGCGACGGGTAGATGTGGGCGCGTTAATCAACAATGAAGTGGAAATCCTGAAAGGTCTCATCGGCAACGAGCAGGTGGTGGTGGCGGGCCAGCAGAACGTGCGCGAAGGCTCGCCGGCAAGGATCACGGGAGGCGGCCAGTGAATCCCGTCCGCGCGGCTCTGCGCTATCCGCAGGTGACCCTGGTCCTCTCCGGCATGTTGTTCGTGGGAGGCCTTTATACGCTGTTTACCATGCCGCGGCGCGAGGACCCGAAGATCACCATTCGTACCGGCATTGTCGCCGCCGTTTATCCGGGCGCTACGGTCGGGGAGGTCGAGGACCAGGTCACGCGCAAGATCGAGGAGCGGCTCTTCCGGTTTGAAGAAGTGCGCCGCGAAAAGACATTCTCCACCAGCCGCAACGGCATGGTGATTATCAATGTCGAGCTGAACAAGTCGGTCAAGGATCCGGACGAGTTCTGGTCCAAGCTCCGCCTCGATATGGCGCAACTGAAGGCCACCGGGCTGCCGGCGGGCGTGCTTGGGCCGATGGTGGATTCCGATTTCGGCGACACGGTCGCGGTTCTGATTGCCGTGCATGGCGGGCACTACGGCCCAAGAGAGCTGAAGGATTACGCGCAGACAGTGGAAACGGGGCTGCGCACAATCCCAGCGGTATCGAAGATCAAGCGTATCGGCGATCAGAAGGAAGAGATCGACATCGGTACGTCAACGGAACGGCTCTCGCAGTATGCCGTAAACCCGCTGAGGGTGATGCAGGCGCTCCAAGGACGCAACACGGTCGCGTATGCGGGCCGCGTGCCGGCGGAGCAGAGCAAGGTGCCCATCGAATCGGGCGGGCGCCTCAAGACCGAAGACCAGATTCGCCAGATCACGGTCGATGTTTCGCCCACCGGCCAACCGGTTCACATCGGCGATCTGGCTGATGTAGAGCGAGTCTACAAGGACCCCACGGAGTATGCGCGCTACGACGGCGAACAGGCCATTCTGCTGTCAGTCGAAATGCACGAGGGCAACAACATTGTCGATTTCGGCAATACGCTCCGCGCCACGCTGAAAAATGTCCAGACGACTCTCCCCCCGGACGTGAAGCTGGACCTGGTCGCAGACCAGCCGAAGGTGGTTTCCGAGCGCATCGGCGACTTCTTCCGCGAATTCGGCATTGCCATTGTCGCAGTCATCCTGGTAACGATGCTGCTGCTGCCGATGCGTGTGGCTCTGGTGTCGGCCATCGCTATTCCGGTGTCGGTGTCGATGACCTTCGGCATGTTGGACGCCTGCGGCATCGAGTTGCACCAGGTGTCGATTGCGGCGCTGATTGTGGTGCTGGGAATGGTGGTGGACAATGCCATCGTGATTGTGGACAACTATGTGGGGTTGCTGGACCGGAAAGTGCCTATCGACGAGGCGGCGGAGAGATGCGCCACGGAGATGGCCGTTCCGGTTCTGACCGCGACGCTGGCCATCATCGCGGCGTTTGTCCCGCTGTTGCTGATTACCGGCGGCGTAGGCGAGTTCATCCGCGCGCTGCCGATTACCGTGGCCATCGCGCTGACCACTTCCTACATTGTGGCCATGCTGCTCACGCCGCTCCTGGCGCGCTTCTTCATCCGCAAAGGGCTCCGGGATCATGAGCAGGAAGATTCGGGCGAGCCGCGCAAGCTCACTCCGCTGGACCACATGCAAAGGTACTACAACAAAATCATCACGTGGGCCATGCAGAACAAGAAGCTGGTTCTGGTGTCCAGCGTGCTGGCTGTTGTGGCCGGACTTGGGCTGCTGAGCCTGGTGCCGCAACTGTTCTTTCCCCTGGCCGAGCGGGACCAGTTCGTGATGGACGTGTGGCTGCCGGAAGGCTCCAAGATCGAGGCCACCGACGCAGCCGTGCGCAAGATCGAAGCGGTCCTCAGCAGGGAGCCGCTGATGAAGTCGTACACCAGCTTTCTGGGCGAGAGCGCGCCCCGCTTCTACTACAACGTGAACCCACAGGCGCCGGCCGCCAATTATGCGCAGATCCTGGTGAACACCAAAAAGGTGAAGGGAACGCCGCAACTGGTGGCGGCGTTGCGGACAAGACTGGCCGAAGCCGCTCCCGAAGCGAAGGTCTTCGTGAAGGAGTTGCAGCAGGGCCAGGTGATGGAGGCTCCGGTTGAAGTGCGGATCGTGGGAGACGACATTTCCACGCTCGAAACACTCGGCAATCGGGTCCAGGGGGTGCTCCGGCACACGCCCGGCGCAACCTACATCTATACCGATTGGCACGAGGATGCCTGGCAAGTGGGCGTCAACGTGCGCGAGGAAGTGGCCAGCCGGATGGGATTGACCAACGCCATCATCGCGCAGCAATTGGCAGCGGGCTTTGAAGGCGCGCCTGTGACCACGTTTTGGGAGGGCGACCGCGACGTAGAGGTGGTTCTGCGGTTGGACCCCGCGGAGAGGCAGAGCTTCCAGAACGTGGCCGACACTTATGTGATGTCGCCCGTGACCGGGGCAAAGGTTCCGCTGGAAGCAGTGGCGTCGCTCTCTCCTGATTGGCAACCGGGCAGGATCGTGCGCAGAAACGGCGTTCGCACGCTCAGTGTGCGCGCCTTTCCCAGCGGCAACCGCCTGGCCAGTGAGATTCTTGCCGACGCGCGCAAACAACTGGACGTCATGCCGCTGCCGCCGGGCTGCCGCATCGATTATGGCGGCGAGTACGAGAACAAGCAGGAGATTTCCGGCGAGATGCGGAATGCGCTGCTCATCAGCCTGGTGCTGATCTTCCTGATTCTTCTCTTCCAATTCCGTACCCTGGTTGACCCGCTGGTCGTGATGGCCGCGTTTCCCCTGGCGCTGCCCGGCGCCGCTCTGGGCTTGTTGATCACTCACAACACATTCGGCTTTACCGCATTCACCGGCATCTTAAGCGTGGGCGGCCTGGTCGTCAGAAACTCCATCATCCTGATCGACTACATCTACGAACGGATGAAGGCTGGCGTGGAGCTGGAGCAAGCGGCTCTGGAGGCCGGAGAACGGCGGTTGCGGCCCATCTTCCTCACTTCGGCGGCCGCCGCGGTAGGCGTCATTCCCATGATTGTCTCCGGTTCCAGCCTCTGGTCGCCGCTGGCCAGCGTGATTGCCTTCGGGCTGCTGGGATCAATGTTCTTCACGTTGGTGGCCATCCCGGTTCTGTTCGTGGTGGTACACCGCAAGCACGCGGCGGCAGCTCCGGCAAAGGCCGTTGCCGCGTTGCTGCTGTTGTTTGCGCTTACCGGCGTTGCGCGCGCCGAGACGCGGCGCATCACGCTGGAGGAGGCCGTCGCCCTGGCCACCAAGCAGAACTCGATCGTCAAGCTGGCGCACCTCAAGGAAAAGGAGATGCAGGCTCGCGTGGGCGAGGCGCGCGCCAATTACTTTCCCGTGCTGAGCAACGAAAGCGACGCTGCACACCTCCGGAGCATTGAACACATGGAAATCCCGATGGGAGCCTTGGGCGTATACACGGTCCCCGGCCCTGTCCCTGGAACAAATACTTCGCTCCCGCTCGGGCACCACGATTTCCTGCTGAGCACAACCACGGCGGCTCAGCCGATTACCCAGTGGTTCAAGATTCACGCCGCAGTGAATGTGGCGAAGGCGGATCTGGGCATCGCGCACGACAATGCCCGGCAGGCCGAAAACGAAGTCGCCCTGAAGATGAAGCAGCTTTACTACGGCCTCTTGTCGGCGGAACGGCGCAAGCAGGCGGCTGAACTTCGCATCGAGGCCGGCAAAGAGCGCCTGGGCGAGGCGCGCAACGGAGTCGAGGCCGGAGCAGTGCTGGAGTTGAAGGTGCTGGAAGGCGAAGCGCAGATTGCAGAAGCGCGTCATGCGCTGGGATCGCTCGAAGACGCCATCTCCGACATGAGGGTGGAGTTCAACGATCTGACCGGCCTGCCCCTGGACACCGAGGTAGAACTCGTCACGCCTGAATCGGAAGCCACAGATACAACTGCCGGCGAATTGGAGACCGAGGCGCTGGCTCGCAATCCGGAGGTTGCAGCCGCGGAACAGACGCTGAAGAAAGCGCGCGCGGGCCTGAGCGCGGCGCACGCGGAGTATATTCCTGAGATCGGAGCGTTTGCGCAATACATCCACCAGGATGGCGTGCCGCTGCTGACAGAGAACAACGGCCTGGTTGGTCTCAAAATGAACTGGACGCTGCTGGAGTTCGGCAAGCGCAGCGGGCAGGTTCATGAGCGCCAGGCGCAGGTAGCCGAGGCTGAAGAGAATCTCCGCCACGTTGAGAATCGCGTGCGCGTGGATACAGAAAAGGAAGTGCGCAAGGTGCGGCGCGCGGAGACCGGCCTTGAAGCGGCGCGCGAAAGTGTGGCGGCCCGTACCGAGATGAGCAGGATCACAGCCAATCAGGTGGAAGCGAACATCGTAAACCCTTCCGCGCTCAAAGAAGCCAATGCACAACTCGCCGAGGCCGAGGCTGGTCTCTTTCAGGCGGAGATGGAGCGCAGCACGGCACGCGCCGAACTGGAACGGACGATGGGACACGAGTAGCTCGGAAACAATCGAGACCTCAAGTCCCGTTGTAGCCTTCAAGCCTTCCGCGCCCTTATTCCTTCCATGCGAGACAAGGTCAATGTCCCACTCTTATGGGTGCATGATGCATACCATGACGACCAGCGAGCATGGTTCCAATTTGCATTCTACTGGCACTGAAGTATGGACTCCGTGACCAGGAACTGATGCACCTTGAATTCACTGACATCAACTGGGTGGAAGGCACTCTGAGGGTCCAAGGGAAACCTCGTTGGGCGTTCACAGTCAAGGCCTGGGAACAACGGGACGTTCCAGTGCCTGATGACGTGCTGGAGGCCTTGAAGGAATGGCGTAACGTTCGAGTAAGGCAGACCCTCATTCTCGGAACCAAGAATCGGCTGCCGAATACCAAGCTTCTACGGACGCTCAAACGGCTGGCTCACAGTGCGGGTCTAAATTACGAGCTTTGTGAAAGCTGCCGAGAACGGAAAGAGTGCGGAGAGTATACGCTCCATTGGCCTGCTGTGCTGGCGGTCCACGCTCTCCGGCCGGGCCATGCTGACCTATCTTGCGCTGGGCGCGTTCATCTCGTTCAGCATGGCCGGGCGGTTGTTTCGGGCCGTGAATCCATATGGCGATGCGAACACAGGCCTCTTGTTCACCTGGAATTTGGCGCAGCTGGCACTCGAACTACTGCCGCTGCTGAGCCTAGTTTGTCAGTTTCAAGATGCGCATCGCGATCTTGCGGCGCGCCATGCCTGCGAATCCCACCAACCCAGTTCCAAGCAGCAGCAGGCTCGAAGGCTCGGGAGTTGTCGATGTCGTGGGCGGCTCTGAGCCCACCGTGGCTCCAAGCAAGAGCGGGTCCGATCCGTTGTTTGTGTCCGTAATGACAATTTGCGTGAGTGTCTGGCCTGCGAATGCCGAACCAAGCGAGAAATCCTGCTCGTCGACGCGGTAAATACCACCTCCCCCGGTGGCTACGTTCCCCGTCCCGCCTGCACCCAGGCAGTTGGTCGGAGCGATACAGGCGAAGGCATTGAGAGCGTTGACGCCCGCAATTCCGTTACTTAAGTTATTGTCAAACGGCCCCTGGGAAAAGTCGCGGATGTCGGAGTCTCCGATGAGTTCGTATGTGACGTCCGCACCGCCAGTGCCGATGAACTCAATGGACGCCAGTTCTCCACTTGGGGGGGTGTAGGCATTCATCAAGGTGTATACATCGGTGGCGTCGAACACGGACACGTCCATTGTGATCGATTCCCCCGAGCCGTTAAATCCAAATGCATCGTAAAAATTGGTTGCTCCGGTCCCAATATTGAAAGGTGTTGCCAGAGCGTTGTTGGCCGTAAAGGTTCCGGTTGGAAAGGTGCTGATCAGCCCGGTCTGGATATTGTTATCGGTTGGAATCGTAACGTAGGTGAAGGTTTCGGCCTGGGCAAAGCCCGCAAGAAATCCAAGGCCTAAAGCAAGCGGAGCTGCAAACTTGGCGATGCGCATACTTTGAATCCTCCTCAGTGAGTTTGTGCTCGAGCTGCGAACGCACTGACCGATTCAGTGCCCGGTGAGCAGATCGAGATTCGGGGACATGGTTCTCGTTCACCTGGAATTTGGCAAAACTGGCACTCGAACTACTGCCGCTGCTGAGCCTAGTTTGTCAGTTTCAAGATGCGCAGCGCGATCTTGCGGCGCGCCATGCCTGCGAATCCCACCAACCCAGTGCCGAGCAGCAGCAGGCTTGAAGGCTCGGGAGTTATCGAAGGAGGCGGAGCCGACACCGGAACTCCATCATCATAAAAGCTCAGACTCGCGTCAGTCTGCATCTGGTCCGCGTAGAAGATCTCAATCGAGTACGTTCCTGCATTCAGATCGACCGTGTTGGCAGCAGCGAGCGAATCGTTGTGAATGCCGCCCAGCGATTCCACCAGGCTGCCATCCACATAGACAAACGCGTCATCGTCGGCGCCTACCTGGAAGGTCACAGCCTCTAAAGTGGGGAGCGTGAACGAGCCGGTCAGAATTGCCGTCTCCTCGTCCGGCGAATCTCCACTCTGTCCCGCCGGGAACATATTTACGGGAGTCGAACTCAGGCTCAAAGTACCCGATCCGTCCGCCACAACGTTCCCCCCATCCCCCCCAACTGTCCACCAGTTAAGTTCTCCCGACGAATTTACACCGCTGGAGCTAACCGGATAGACCTGTCCGCTCGCCGTCGTCCAGCTCGGATTGTAGACCGGCAAACCATCCGGCCCTAGAGTCGTGGTGACGTAGTTGTTCGATATTCCCAGACTGTGGGTCCCGCCATTGTAGAAGTCCGGAGAACCTGCCGGAACTTCAAAGTATTGCACGTTGAAGGTATCAGCGGAGGCGGGCAGCGCAAGCCCAAACACTCCAGAAAATACCGCGATAGCAGCAAGTTGAGCTGTAAAATTGACGTTGCGCATACTTTGAATCCTCCTCAGTGAGTTTGTGCTCGAGCTGCGAACGCACTGACCGATTCAGTGCCCAGTGAGCAGATCGAGATTTGGGGACATTCCATTGCGTGATGCGATAATTCACTTACCGCTGCAGCATTGCAAATCCCCTGCAGCGTTGCAAATGCTTTTTCGTGCCAGAACGTGCCATTCGATGCCGGGACGGTGGGAAAGAACACAAAACTGAGGCTGATGCTTGACGACGCTCTCTAAACGCCGACCCGAAGAGGAAAATCTTGCCCTGGGAACTCGACTGGACGGTTGGAAAGAGATTGCGACCTTTCTCAATCGAGGCGAAAGAACGGTGAAGCGCTGGGAGCGAGAACGTGGGCTGCCCGTGCATCGCGTACCTTTCGGAGATCGCGCAAGTGTGTTTGCATGGCCGGGCGAACTGGCAGATTGGCTCAAGGGCAAAGCCCTTGAATTGGAATCCGACAACTTGGCCACTATCGACCCAGGCGCCAGCCTGCCCAACATACAAGCTACGAACGGCTCGGCCGCTCAGCACTCAACGGCTCCGGCAGAAATTGCCCCAGTTCCTGTACCTGCCAGGCGTCGGCGGAGCGTGAGCCCGATGCGAATCGCGGCTTGGCTCGTGTCCTTGAGCCTTACCGCGGCTCTCATCTTCTATCTCTCCGCCAGCCACACCCTCTTCCGCGTCACCGCGGTCGGTGATCACGAAGTCTCGAATGCCATAGCTCCTGTTCTCGCGCCCGATTCTGTCGCGGTATTACCCTTCATCAACACAGGCGGAGATGCCAGAACCGACTACATCAGCGACGGCATCACCGAGTCCTTGATTGACAACCTTGCCCACATGCCGCAGCTCAAGGTCCGTTCGCGCGATGCGGTCTTTCGCCTCAAGGGAAAGGGCATTGATGTGGAGGAGGCGGGAAGCGAACTTGGCGTGTCGGTGGTGGTCAGCGGTCGCGCCACCGTCGAAGCGGGCAACATCAAGGTCAGCGTCGAGCTCACCGACGTTCGCGACAATACTGCAATCTGGGGCAAACAGTATGCCGGCAAGACCTCCGCGCTCCTTCAACTACAAGAGCAAATGGCGGGTGACATCGCGGAAAGGTTGCGCTCCACTCTCACCACCACTGAAAAGCAGCTTGTTAGCCGGCAAGGTACGCAGAACCAGGAAGCCTACACCTTGTACCTAAAGGGGCGTTACGGGTGGTACGAGAGGAACTTCCCCAGCCTCCAGGCTTCCATCCCCTATTTCAATCAGGCGATCGCCAAAGATCCTGATTATGCCTTGGCATATTCATCCCTCGCTGACGTCTATTCCGTGCTTCCATTCTTCGGTGGGAATCCTGCCGAGGACTTCCCTAAATCGAGCGCCGCAGCCCGCGAAGCTCTTCGCCTAGATCCCGGTCAGGCTCATTCTTACGCCATTCTCGGCAGCAACGAAATGGAATACGACTGGGATTTTGCTGGTGGCGAGACCGAATTCAGGAAGGCCCTTGCACTCGATCCCAACGATGCCACCGCCCACCAGTGGTTCGCCGAGAACCTCGGCATGATCGGTGGCAGAGAGCGGGACGCTCTGTGGGAAATCGATCAGGCTCATCTACTCGATCCAACGTCGCCCATCATCCGGCGCGTAAAGGGCAGCGTGCTTGTTGCGGCGCGTCGCTACGACGACGCCCTTGCGGTTTGCCAGCAGTTGCTTGTGGAGAACCCAACCTACATCCTGGCCCATGACTGCCTTGGCTATGCCTACTGGGGAAAAGGTATGTACTCCGAGGTCATCGAACAATGGAGTGTTTCCTACGGTCACTCGGGCAATAGGGAGTTCGTTGAGTTTGACGATGCCGCGGAGCGGGGATTCCGCTCGGCTGGATGGCGAGGCGCGCTCACCGAAGGCATGAAGGTCTTGCTAAGCCAACGCCAGACCGGTTATGTGTCACCGTACCAGATTGCCCGCTTTTACGCCGATCTTGGAGATAAAGAGAAAGCATTCGAATGGCTGAACACGGCATATAGCGAGCACGATTACCAACTCCGGGAGCTGAACACTGATTTTGGGATGGATCATCTCCGCCCCGACCCCCGCTTCACCGAATTGGTTCGCAAAGTCGGTTTGCCGAAGGTGCGGTAACTGTTAGCGGAACCTGCAGCGCTTCTTCCAGATCTTTAATCTGAATGCTGTGAGAGGGTTGCGATAGATAAAGGCTCTTCGCGGCTAAGGGGTAGGCCGGGCGTTTTGCATTGGTCTGCCTGAACATGTTGCAGACTGGCCGGAGCCTGCATAAAGGGATTTAAGGCTGGTGCTCCCTGAGACTGAATAGGTGTGGTCTTGAAAGAGCGGACTCCCGACAGAATATCCTTTGTCGTGCACTCGACGCTTTGTCGTGCAAAACAGGGGGAATAGACGGAATTGGTGCGACAATTGCGACCAAAAGCGACAATGGAGAATCGTGGTAAATTGCTTAATATCTTTTATTTACACTTAGAATCAACAGGATGCCAAAAATACTGGCGGAGAGAGGGGGATTCGAACCCCCGATAGAGCTTTTGACCCTATAACGGTTTAGCAAACCGCCGCCTTCAGCCACTCGGCCATCTCTCCGTGTCTCACAGGGATTATATCCGAAGTTGCGCTGGCGGTGCGCCGGAACCCGGTTTGCGGCCATCGTTCGGTGTTTTGAAGGCTCGATCCGGCTCAGCGGCTAAGTGGCCGGCTTCTCCGCGGCAAGCCTGGCCTTGTTCTCTTCAAACTGCCTGACGGAGTGCACTACCTGGTCGCGCGCATAAGCCGCATCTCGCCAGCCCTTGATCTCTACCCGTTTGCCTTCCAGATCCTTGTAGATGGAGAAGAAGTGGGTAATCTCCTTGAGCAAGTGCGGATAAATGTCGGTGTAGTTCCAGATGTTGGCGAAGCGGGGATTGTTTTTGCCCACTGCCAGCACTTTTTCGTCCATAATGCCCTGGTCCATCATCTCGAGCAGGCCGATGGGACGCACTTCCTGCACGCAACCGGGAAAGCTGGGGCCGGGCACCAGCACCAGCACATCCAGCGGGTCGCCGTCGTCGCTCAGCGTGGAGGGAATGAAGCCGTAGTCACCGGGATAGTGGACCGGGGAGTGCAGATTGCGGTCCAGCTTGAAAACGTGCAATTGCTTGTCGTACTCGAACTTTTGGGTTCCGTCCTTGGGGATTTCGATGACCGCTCGAAAGACCTCGGGCGAGCGGTCGCCAATCGGCAACTCCAGATAATTGACCATTCTGTTGGTTCTCCTCGGGGAATTGGTCCGGCACGGGGAATCGAGCCGAAGGCCTGGCGTTTGTTCTACCGTCCGCCGGAGCTACTATCATCGCGGATGATGCGGGCGCATGTCTATCTCCTGCTGTGCGAAGTCTCTGAGAGCTGGACCGCTCACCCGCAAAAGCGAAGAAACGGAAAATCGAACCCCCCGGGAAACCGGAAGTCCACAGTTTCACAGGAATAGGGGGAGGGGGGTACGTTTGTGCTGCGCATGGCTTTTCCGGTCGATGAGGGGTTTGAGCCATTTTTGTTCATTCTGCCAGTGTGCGCCGCCGGAAGGTAATTTTCTGCAAGGACTGGCCGTCCAGGCGGACACCTCCCGTTGGTCGGCTACCTGCGGTGGGGCTGATTGCCCCCTTCGACTTCGCTCCCCATCGACGAAAGGCAGACGCAGGTGCTTCGGCTTCGCTCAGGAGGCTTTCGGCAGTCCCCTGCTCCTCGCCCTCGCCCGCCGTATGGCTTCTGTTTCACGGTAATGGCTGGTGTCAATAGCGGAGATTTCTCCAGTTTCCGCTCTGCCCGTCATTCGACCACGATGACTTGCGATAGCCATTGGCGCGCAGAAGATTCTCATCAACGGATACCATAGCCGGATGATCCGGCCTTCATCCCGCCGAAAATTGTCTGGGAAGCGCTGCGGGTAAATTCGATGGTAGAGCGGGCGTTGAGAGGAAGATTTCCGCTGATGGCCAGTTTGGCGATGCCATGGACAAACGACCACGCCATCCAAGCCAGAGGCAACAGATCGCCAGCCGGGAGATCCCCGGCCTGCTGCGCGGCGGCAATGCACTCTTGTAGAACGGCAAAGGCATTTTGCCCGGCGGCCTGGTGCTTTTCCTGCCCATGCAGGGCCTGAGGCAAGTCAAACATCACAAAGAAATGCTGCGGCCAGCGCAGGGCAAACGCCACATAACCGCAACCGCACTCCTGCAGCTGCTTCCGTGGCGAAGTGGCACGGGCCATGCTCTTCCGCATCGAAGCGGTGAGTCGGTCAAACCCCTCCGCAGCGACCTCCGCCAACAGTTCATCCTTGCTCATAAAGTGGCGATAGGGTGCATTGTGCGATACGCCAGCCCGTCGCGCCACCTCGCGCAGCGTAAACGCGCGGGGGCCGACCTCACCGATCAGGGTCACCGCGGCGTCCAGCAGAGTCTGGCGAAGATTGGCGTGATGGTAAGGCTCGGAGCGGGTCATGTTCTTTTTTTAACAGATAGATGTTGACAGTAGCAACTTTTCGATCTAACCTCATGTTGCCACTGTCAACATTCCGGCAAGTACACCGGTGACACCAGGAGGTTGTGGTAATGGCGAGCGGGATTCCTTACAAGCAGGCAAAGTTGGCAGAGACATGGGATGCGATCGTGATCGGCTCCGGCATCGGCGGACTCACAGCGGCTGTCCTGCTGGGAGTGCACGCAAGCAAGCGCGTGCTGGTACTTGAAAGGCACTACGAGGCTGGCGGGTTCACCCATACGTTTCATCGCCCTGGATACGAATGGGACGTGGGTCTGCATTACATCGGCCAGATGCAGGATGAGCGCTCCGCGGTGCGGCGCGCATTCGACTACGTCACAGCGGGCGGGGTGAGCTGGCAGCCCATGCCGGAGATATACGACCGCTTCATCATCGAGGGCCGGACATTCGACTATGCCGCCGGGCTGGAAAACTTCCGGGGGGGCCTCCGGCAATCGTTTCCGGGCGAAACCAGGGCCATCGACCGGTATATCGCAGCTGTTCAGGCCTGCAATCGGGCGAGCGGCCTTTACTATGCGGAAAAGGCGGTTCCGGCGCCTGTGGCGGCGTTGGCCGGCAGCCTGATGCGCGTGCCCTACATGCGCTGGGCAAGACACACAACGCGCGAGGTGCTCGAGAGTTTTACCGGCAATCGAGAACTGATGGGGGTTCTCACCGGGCAATGGGGCGACTACGGATTGCCGCCTGGGAAAAGCAGCTTTGCCGTTCACGCCACTATCGCTGAGCATTATTTTGGCGGGGCCAGCTACCCGGTGGGAGGAGCGAGTGCGATCGCGGCGGCCATCGTCCCACAGATCGAGCGCGAGGGCGGCGTGGTGGTCACCAGCGCCGAGGTTACAAGTGTCCTGCTCGACGGCGCGAAAGCGACAGGCGTACGGATGAGCGACGGACGCGAATTCCGCTCGGGCGTGGTGCTGAGCGATGCGGGTGCGGTCAACACATTTGAGAGGCTCCTGCCGCCGAATCTTTCCGTTTTGGAATCACTGCGCCAGCAGCTGCGCAGGCTTCAGCCTTCGACGGCGCATGTCAACCTCTATGTTGGATTGTCGCAGTGCGATGCCGCGCTTGGTCTACAGGGCACGAACCTATGGGTGTATCCCTCCTACGATCACGATGCGAATGTGGAAAGATTCACCCGGGACATCGATGCCCCGCTGCCGGGTGTCTATCTCTCCTTCCCTTCCGCCAAGGACCCGGATTTTCAACGCCGTCATCCGGGAAAGAGCACGGTCGAGGCCATCACGATGCTCCCTTATGCGGCATTCGAACGCTGGGGAGAAACGCGCTGGAGGCGGCGCGGAGATGAGTACGACGCACTGAAGGAGCGGCTTGGGGCGCAGCTGCTCGCCGAACTATCGCGGCAAGTGCCCTCGGTGGTTGGCAACATCGACTATACCGAGGTGTCCACGCCGGTCACAACCCACCATTTTATGAACTACGGGCATGGAGAGATCTATGGCATTGCCTCCACGCCGGAGCGTTTCCTGACGCGCGAATTAGGAGCCAGAACGCCGATTCGCGGTCTCTATCTCACGGGGCAGGATGCGGCCAGCCTGGGCGTGGTGGGCGCACTGTATGGCGGAGTCATCGGCGCCTCGGTAGCAACCGGGAAGAACCTCTTTTCGGTCGTATCGAAGCCCCGTGTTGCGCGAAGCCTGAATGGCCCGCGCGGAATCGGCGCTATTGCGTAGCAAACCCTCAGGGCTCCCTGAATCTGTCAGTATGCGGTAGCGGCGAGATCGTCGGCGTAGAGGAGCCCGGCTCGACGGCCAGGCTGTTCCCATCTCGGCGAGTGCGTAATCGCCTTTGCACACAGGGAGCGGTCCGAAGGCGTTAGCTGCGTCCAAGGGCCTGAAGGCCCCGCAAATTCGCATTCTTTTCGGGGGCTGAAGCCCCCGGCTCCCTCCATTGCCAGTTGCATCGCATAAAATTGTCGCATGTGCGGAATCGTCGGTTATGTCGGCAAAAAGAAGGTTGTTCCGGTCATCATCGAAGGGCTGCGGCGGCTGGAATACCGCGGCTACGACTCGGCGGGGATCGCCGTGGGCAGTCCCTCCCGCTCGACTCTTGAGGTGCGGCGCGCGCCGGGCAAGCTCGCCAACCTGGAGGAAGTGCTGCGCGAGCATCCTCTTGAGGGCAGCTACGGCATTGGCCATACACGCTGGGCCACGCATGGACGGCCCACGGAAGAGAATGCCCATCCGCATCGGGATTGCACGGGCCGCATTGTCGTGGTCCACAACGGCATTGTGGAGAATTACCTCGATCTGAAACGCGAACTCACCGCTCAGGGTCACAAGTTTGTCACCGAGACGGACACGGAGATCATCGCCCACCTCATTGAACAGGTTCAGCAGGAGGCCGACGCAGCCGGTCAGCCGATCCCACTGGAAGTAGCCGTTCGCAGAGCCGTCAAGCGGCTCACCGGAGCCTTCGCGCTGGGCGTGTTGTCAGCCGCAGAGCCGGACAAGATTGTGGTTGCGCGCTTCGGCCCGCCGGTAATTATCGGCGTTGGCGAAGGCGAGTCGTTTGTCGCCTCCGACGTGCCCGGCATTCTTCATCACACGCGCAACATCTACTTTCTGGCCGACGGCGACATGGCTATTCTCACCCTGGCCGGCGTCAAGCTGACCGACTTTGACGGCAACCCAATCGAGCGCGCGCTCACGCGCATTCAATGGGATCCGATTCAAGCGGAAAAAGGCGGCTACAAGCATTTCATGCTCAAAGAGATCTGGGAGCAGCCGCGAGCCGTTACCGACACCACGCTGGGCCGCGTTTCGCTCGATTCAGGCAAAGTGTTTTTGGGCGAGATGAAGATCTCCGACGAAGAGCTGGCCATGGCCTCCAGCATCAACATCGCCGCCTGCGGCACCAGTTGGCACTCTGCATTGGCGGGTAAATACATGATCGAGCGGCTGGCCCGCCTGCCTGTCGATGTGGATTACGCCAGCGAATACCGCTATCGCAATCCGATTCCCGACCGCAACGCCCTCGGCCTGCTCATCACTCAATCCGGCGAAACCGCCGATACTTTGGCAGCGCAGCGGGAGATGATCTCACTGGGTTCAAAGACCGTGGCCATTTGCAACGTGGTGGACGCCATGGTGGCCCGCGAGGCGCACGGCGCCATCTACACGCACGCTGGTCCAGAGATTGGCGTCGCCTCGACCAAAGCCTTCACCGCGCAGCTTACCGCGTTGTTTTTGCTGGCGCTCAAGCTGGGCCAGCTTCGCGGCCGGCTCGACACGGCCCAGTCAGTGGCGCTGATCGAGGAACTCAGCCGCATCCCCTCGAAAATTGAGGAGGTCTTGCGCTCCTGTTCTTCACAGTGCGAGCAACTCGCCAAAGATTTCTCCACCGCACGCGACTTTCTCTATCTGGGCCGCGGCATTCACTTCCCCATCGCCCTGGAAGGCGCGCTGAAGCTCAAGGAAATCTCGTACATCCACGCCGAGGGCTACCCGGCGGGCGAGATGAAGCACGGGCCCAACGCTTTGATTGACGAAACTTTGCCGGTGGTGGTGCTGGTCACGCGCGACGAATCCGACCCCGCCTCAAAGCTGCGCTACGAAAAAACCCTCTCGAACATTCAGGAAGTTACCGCTCGCTCAGGCCGCGTGATTGCGGTGGCCACCGAGGGCGACACAACCATCGGCGGCCTGGTGGAGCACGTCATTCCCATTCCACCGGCACCCGAGTTGCTTTCGCCACTCATCGAGATTGTGCCGTTGCAGTTGCTGGCCTATTACATTGCCGTTCGCCGCGGTTGCGATGTAGACCAGCCAAGAAACCTGGCCAAGTCAGTCACCGTCGAGTAGGCTCTCCATCTTTTCGGAAAGGGTGGTGCGGTAAAAAATAGATTGTGCAAGAAATAAATTCCTATTCCGGGGAGGAGGGCGAAAGTTGTCAGAGAATGCACAACAGGAGAGCGCTCTTCACTCGGATGGACCAGTGACTGATTGCCCGCCGGGGAAGCAGTTGACGCCGAATTGGTTTGCCGTTTACACCTCTCCGCGCCATGAGAAGCGCGTGGGCCAGTACCTGAGCCAGAAGGAAATCGAGCATTACGTTCCCCTTTACCAGGCGCGGCGCAAATGGCGCGACGGCTCGAAGGTCACCGTGGATCTGCCGCTGTTTCCCGGCTACGTCTTTGTTCGCATCGACCGGAGTGAGCGTGTGCGGGTGCTGCAGGTGCCGGGGGTTCTAAGCGTTGTGGGCGGCACGGGACGCCAACCCGCTTCGATGCCGGACGCGGAGATCGACGCGCTGCGCGCCGGCCTTTCCCTTCGCCACGCCGAGCCGCACCCTCTGCTGACCGTGGGGCAACGGGCGCGGATTCGCTCAGGCGCCCTTGCCGGGATGGTGGGCATTGTGGTGCGGCGGAAAAACAGCCTGCGCGTGGTTCTCACAATGGACCTCATCCGGCAAAGCGTTGCCGTGGAAGTGGATGGAGCGGAACTGGAGACTCTGGACGCAGATGACCCCGGTCCCACCTGAAACAGGTCTATAGGCCCGGAGAGATAATCCCGCAGCCGGCTGGCTCCCGCACTGTCCTGGCGTATTGCGGATGGGCTATATTGTCTACTGGCTGAATCGGGAACAGGCCGATTGAGCCTTGGAGGTTCACCGGCCCTGCGAAGCGAGTACGCGATTTCGGCATGGTTGCCGAAACTACCGCTTTGCGCGGAACGGGATGAGATGCACGCACCGGCACGTGGCTGCCAAGGGCCAGGAGGGTCTGATGAAAGTTTCCGACACAATTGGATTAGTGCTGAAGAGCAAAGGCGAAAACAGCGTCCTGTCGATCGCACCCGAGCAATCGGTTTACGAAGCAATCAAGAAGATGGCCGAACATAATATCGGCGCCTTGTTGGTGATGTCCAACAATCGACTGGTCGGCATCCTGTCGGAGCGCGACTACGCGCGTAAATGCGTCCTGATGGGCCGCCCTTCCAGAGAGACGCTGGTCCACCAGATCATGACCAGCCCTGTGGTCTTCGTGAGCCCGCAGCACACGGTGGATGAATGCATGACAATGATGACCGAACACCATTTTCGCCATCTCCCGGTGTTGGAGGATGAGACCGTGGTGGGAGTGATCTCGATTGGCGACCTGGTGAAATGCGTAATCTCCGGCCAGGCGCAGACCATTGAGGCGTTGCAGGGCTACATTACAGGAGCGTATCCGGGATAGCTTTCGCAATCGGAACCCCAACCTTATCTAATGAATCAGTCGAACGGCTGGTGGAAAGAAGCCCCACTGCGGAAGGCAGTGGGGCTTTTTTATCCGCGTTTCTTTCCGCCGGGTTTGCCGCCGGGACGAGATCCGGTGCGTTTGGCTCCGCCGGGTTTAACTCTGTGGCTGGGTTTGGCGGAGCTTCCAGGCTTGGGCTTGGAACGGGTGCCGGACGCAGGCTTGCCGGGGCCACCGAAGCTGGGCTT
>PLOI01000076.1:0-6800 GCA_003142015.1 Acidobacteriaceae bacterium
GCTATAGAGATGAGACGGTTTTTCCCAGTCGCGCTGGTAGTGGTTGGCTGTCTGGCGATCTGCCTGGCGGTGGCGCCGCGGTCGCTTGCGCAGGCTCCAGCTTCGGCCGATTCACCAGCAAATGGGCAGAGCAAACCGGCAGCCGAGGGCCAGAAACCGGCAACGGTCCCTCAATCCAGCACGAACCCTTTTCCTGAGGATACGAGCACGGTCCCGGTAATGCCCTCGAAAGTCACGCCGCCGCTGCCCGAGGGAACCTATTACGGAGGGGGCAACGCTGGAATTTCTCTGTCCGGCGATGACCTGGACCCGGTGCGCAGTCCGGACGACCCCGCGCCGGCTCCGGCGAGCGGGCAAAGGGAAGCTTCGAGCTCCAGCCTCTCCGGCCTGGAGAGATTGCTGCCCAGGCCGGAGGACGATCAGCCCGAAAAGAAGAAGAAGCTGCTCTTCAAGGAGCCAACCCACGAGGAGGCCGCAACCGAGGACATTAACGTGGGCGGCTATTACCTGCAGACGAAAAACTGGAAGGCGGCTCTTTCGCGCTTCGAGTCCGCTCTGGTGCTGGACCCGGAAAACCCCGAAGTTTATTGGGGCCTGGCCGAGGCGCAACACCACCTGGGCGATTTTGCCAGCGCAAAGGCGAATTACTTGAAGCTGCTTGACTACGACCCGGACGGTCCACACGGCAAGCAGGCGCGCAAGGAACTGAAAGACCCCGCGATTGCGAATGCGCACAACGCCACGCCCAGCCAGCCTGCGGCAGTGACGCCGTAGTAGGAGCTCTTCGGGAGCCGCTTCTGCAAAGAGAACTCAGTTCAGTATTCTCCGATTTCAGACACTCCGGTAAGCCAAAAATCGCCGCGCGCTGGTAGGCTAACACCAGGCATGAACGACAATTTGCATCAGTTGCGCTGTTTTGGATGCGGGGCGCGCATCAGTGGCGCGGAAGCCCAACCGGACTTCCGTTGCGTCCGCTGCGGCGACCTCTTTGAAGTGGAGTACCCCGGTTGGGGTGAGCGCGGCGGCCATGACCGTCCTAATCCCGGCGCGCTCAAATGGCTCTGGCGAGAGCGGCGCTGCTCCTCCGAAGCGTTGGACCGCTCCGGCGTATGGCGTTTTCGCGAACTGCTGCCCATTTTGGAGAATTTTGACAACGCGGTCACTCTCTTCGAGGGCAATACACCTCTCTACCAACTGAAGCGCGCCGCCAAAGCTCTGGGCATTGAACAGCTTTTTGCCAAGCATCAGGGACTGAATCCGACCGGCTCCTTCAAAGATACGGGCATGACCGCCGCAATGAGCGTGGCCAAAGAGCGCGGCTTCGAGTGGGTAGCTTGCGCATCCACTGGGAACACATCTGCTGCGATGGCGGCTTATGCCGCGCGTGCCGGGCTGAAGTGCCTCGTGCTGATTCCCGACGGCAAGATCGCCTGGGGCAAACTCTCGCAGGCTATGGATTACGGCGCGGTAACCTGCCAGTTGAAGGCCGACTTTGACGGCTGCCTCCGCCTGCTGACGCAGATTGTGAAAGAAGCGCCTATTTATCTGCTCAATTCGGTGAACCCTTACCGGCTTGAGGGGCAGAAGACGCCGGCCTTCGAAATTGCTGAAGCCTTCGATTGGGCTGTGCCCGACCATCTGATTGTGCCCGGCGGCAATTTGGGCAACAGTTCGGCGCTGGGCAAAGGCTTCCGCGAGCTGCGCGAGCTGGGGCTGGTGACGCGAATGCCGAAGATCTCCGTGGTACAGGCTGCGGGGGCAAATCCCCTGGTGCGCAGCTTCAAGGAGCATCAAGCCTCCGCGCTGGAGCCGGTGGAAGCGCACACCCGCGCTACCGCCATTCGCATCGGCAATCCGGCCTCATGGCGCAAGGCCGTACGCGTTATTCAGGAGAGCGGCGGCTGGTGCCTGGATGTGACCGAAGCCGAAATCGCCATTGCCAAGGCCGAGCTGGGCGCTGAGGGACTGGGCTGCGAGCCTGCCTCCGCCGTCACGCTGGCAGGGCTGAAGAAGCTGCGCGCCGAGGGCAAAATCGCATCCAGCGAAACGGTGGTTCTGGTGCTGACCGGTCACACGCTCAAGGACGCCGACTACACCATCGACTTCCATCGCGGAACCCTGCTGAAAGAAGAAGAGGCCGCGGGTCTGGAAACGAAGATTGCGGGTCTGCAGCGCAACGCGGTGGCTGTGGAGGCCACGCCGGCTGCGGTTCTGGCAGCGATGAAGGGCAGGGCGGGATGAGTGAAAGTATGAGTGCCAATCCTGGCAAGTTCCGGCTGCGCCTTCCGGCCACTTCGGCTAATCTCGGACCAGGCTTCGACGCCGCGGCTGTGGCCCTTGATTTCTACTTGGATGTTGAGGCCGAGCCGGCTACGAAGTTTTCCATCTCCGCAACAGGCCGCGACCGGGAGCAATGTTCCCGGCTTGAGGACAATCTCATTCTCGGGGTTTACAAAGACCTGCTTGTTGGCAACGCGCGGCCGGTCATTCCTCTGGCGATTCGCATGGCGAACGATATTCCATTGGGGATGGGTTGCGGCTCATCGGCGGCCGGACGGCTTACGGCAATTGCCCTAGCCGTTCATTTTGGCCGGCTCGAATGGAGTTCTGAGCGGATTGTGGAGGAGGCTGCGGTACTCGAAGGCCATCCTGACAACGCCGCCGCCTGCTGGCTGGGCGGGTTTGTCACAACCGCCAGCGAAGGAAGAACAGTCCACGTGGCACGCGTCGAGCCCCCGGCCGAGTGGCGGGCCATCGTGGTTTTGCCCACTGAGCCTTTGGCTACAAGCAAGGCGCGCGCTGCGCTGCCCGCAACCTACTCTCGCGCCGATGTGGTAGCCAACATTCAATCCGTGTCGCTGCTGGGGCTGGCTTTTGCACAGGCGCGCAGCGATCTGCTGCGCATAGCCATGCGAGACCGCATTCATCAGCCTTATCGCGCAGCCATCTGTCCATTGCTCACTCGCCTGTTGCCGCTGGCTGGAGAACATGGCATTCTGGGCGCGGCTCTGAGCGGCGCCGGTCCCTCGGTGTTGGTAATCGTAGGCAACGAGGAGCGTGTGCCAGAGGCTACTGCTGCAATCCAAGGGGCGCTTGAAGGCTTGATGGAGCCGGAACTCAAGGTCTGCCGGTTTGAGTCAACAGGCGCAAGCCAGTTATTTTGAGGCGGCGCGGCCGACCAAGGCACTGACCGATCACACTCGGTTCATACCTGCTTAGCACCCTTATTGACCGATGTCACGAAGCCGCCCCTGCCGCGGGTAAGGTATCGTTTTGTGCGTAATTTTCCGCAGGAATGTTACTTTTTGTGATTCAATTTGCCGCGGATACGTTACTTCTTTTGTTACTCAAGATTCCTTGCTTTTTACCCCTGGAACACCTAAATTCGCTCCGTGGGCAGTTCTGGGGGAGGGCTGCTCTAGCGCCTGTGGTCCTTTATAGGACCACGGGCGCTTTTGTTTGCTCTTAACATGAATGAACTATTTTATTTACCGCAGCTTACAAGGAGCTTTGGCATTTCTCGATCTTTCTGGCTTTGGTTGCCGTTGATCGTAAAGGCGCGGTTTGCGACTTTGCCGCCTGCTGCCGCATCTCATGAAAGCCCGTTTACCGTTACAATTGAAGGACGCAATGACCGTAAGGAGAATCATGGCTGGATTGGGAGTTCTGGAAGTTAGCGATGCAACGTTCGACCAGGAGGTGCTCCAAAGCGAGCAGCCGGTTCTGGTGGATTTCTGGGCCACATGGTGCGGTCCCTGCAAGGCCATCGGGCCGATCGTCGAGGGCGTGGCCGCAACTTATGCCGGCAAGCTGAAGGTGATTAAGGTGAATGTGGACGAGAACGGTGCAACTCCGTCGCGCTACGGCATTCGCGGCATTCCGGCTCTCTTGTTTTTCAAGGGTGGCAAAGTGACCGACCAGATCGTCGGCTTTGTTCCTCAGGACGTGATAGACGAGAAGATCCAGCGTCTGCTGGCGTAACGTCTACGTTATTGCATCTACCGATGTGCAGCAGCGAAAGGCCCGGCGGGTGTGCCGGGCCTTTCGCTTTTTTCAAAGGCGGCGAACTGTGAGGGCAGGTTACCGGTACTTGCGCAGTACGCCCAGCACACGGCCCTGAATGGCCACCTGCGCGGCGGGAACATAGATGGGATCCATCTCCACGTTGGCCGGTTGCAGCCGCACCCGATTGCCCTCTGTGTAAAAGCGTTTCAGCGTAGTCTCGGAGCCATGCACCAGCGCCACCACGATCTCGCCTTGGCGCGCGGTGCGCGTGCGCTCCACCAACACGTAATCTCCGCTGATGATGTGCTCATCGCGCATCGAGTCTCCGCGCACCTCGAGGGCAAAGACATCCCGGTTGCCCACCACATCATGCAGCGAGATGCTTTCCTCGGTCTGCATTGCTTCAACGGGAAATCCTGCGGCGATGCGCCCCACAAGCTGCAGCCGGTCGCTTGCGCGGGTGCGCGTCCCCGGCGGCAGAACGTCAATGGAGCGGCTGCGGTTATGCACGCGGTCCAGCAACCCTTTCTTTTCGAGGTTGGTAATGTGCTTATGCACCGTTGCCAGGCTCTTCAGCCCCATGCCGCGCGCAATCTCCTCAAACGACGGTGAGTAGCCGTTGCGCGTTACAAACGACTCCAGGAAGTCGAGAATCTCTTTTTGCCTTCGAGTAACAGCCATGCGCGAATTATAGCGAATAAAAAGCGAACCGTGTCAACTCTTTTTTCGTCTTTTTTTCGGTCACTGCGCAAACTGGCTTCTGAAGACCGCCTTCACATGCTCCAGACGCTTGCGCAACGCCTCCGCCTCTTCCGGTAAACCAAGATCCTCGGCGTGCCCGATGGCCGCGTAGAAATAGTCCTTGGCATCACGGTAGTAGTCGTTTGCATCCCGGAAGGAGTGCGCCTCATACATACCGTCGTATGCCTTCTCCGCCTCTTGTTTACAGCTTGCAAGGTAGTTCAGTTTTGATTGCCGCTCTTCTTCCGTCATCTTCCAACTCCACGGCCGGGGCGTCGCGGGCCTCCTTCACAAGATAGCTCAGGACTGCCCGCGTGTGCCTTTCAACTTGCTCATCCGGCGCAAATTCTCCTACCCTGTGAGGCCCGTCAACACGACGCTCAGGATTCCCAACCGTCGCAGCAATGCGGTTTGTGTGCAGAACGCCTTATTCCCAGCTAATGCAAAGCGCAAGAACTGCCGATACTCAAGTGTGATCTGCCTGCATTGCGATTGTTTGCGGGCCACAGCTCTTCGAGGCCAAATGATCTCGATAAAACAGTACCTTGACCAGACGCAAACGGAGCCCAACGGGCACAATGAGCCGGAGACCAAGGCTCTTCTGCCGGTTACCGTAGCTGCGTACCGTTCCGCGTTGGTGGAGATGGGTAACTGCGGCCTGGACGCCTGTCCGGCTCTGGGCAGGGAATTGAAGCTGGGTCTGGGCGAACTAAGTGAGAAGCTCTGCAAGGAAATCTCCTGCGAAACGGTTAAAGAGACAGAAACCGGTGTGCGAGAGCAACTGCAGGGCTGGGGCCGGCGCACGGCCATGCACTACCGGCAACAGACCAGCGAGGTGAAGGAGATACTGCTGGTGATGGCCCGCACCGCCGAGTCCGTGGGCGAACGAGACCAGCGCTGTGCCCAGCAAATTACAGAGGTCACCACGCGGCTCAAAGGCATCGCCAATCTTGAAGACTTGACTGAGATTCGGGAGTCGATCAGGCAGAGCGCCTCGGAATTAAAGACCTCGATCGACAGGATGACTGCCGAAGGCAAGGACGCAATCGACAAGCTCAAGGCTGAAGTCACGACCTATAAGACCAGGCTGGAAGAGGCCGAAGAGATTGCCTCACGCGATGCTCTCACCGGCCTCGGCAGCCGTCTGGCCGTGGAAGCCCAGATCGAGCAATCGCTCCATGCCGAGGCTCCATTTTGCGTCGCCATCATCGACATTGACGAGTTCAAACGGGTGAATGACAAATATGGTCATCTGGTTGGCGATGAGTTGCTGAAGCAGTTTGCCACAGAGCTGCGATCCGTGTGCCGTTCCACAGACACCATCGGGCGGTGGGGCGGCGATGAGTTCATCCTCATGCTGCATTGCGGCGTCGCAGAAGCCACAGCGCAGATTGACCGGCTGCGGAAATGGGTGTGCGGAAACTACACGGTTCAGGCAAGCTCCGTCCCCGCAAAACTGCGGGTAGACGCCTCCATCGGCCTGGCGGAACGGCTGGCCGACGAGACGATGAAGGAGCTAGTCGAGCGCGCCGACGCCGAGATGTACCGCGATAAAGCGGCCTCGCGGAGGAACAAGAACCAGCGTGCGTGATCCGTTGCCGCGGGCTGAAAGCGCCTTGGCCGCTCGCGCCATATCAGGTTAAAGTAGCGAGCCGGCCCGTAATCCCGGACGCCGAGGCATGCCACCATTTTGGGAACTCTCCCGTCTCAGTGCCGATTCTGGAATCGTGCTGCCTCCTTTTTTCTTTCCAATCTTGAGTTCTGTTCCTCCTCGAAGGATGGTTAAGAGGAGCCGTTCCTTAGCGCGCGCTAAGTTGCCCGGTCGGGAACGTGGAGCAGACTGGCGCTGCGAGTTCAGGGCGCCGCTCGTAAAGAAAGGTTGCCATGAGGTTATTAATCGCCGAAGACGACAAGGCGCTGGGATTGTTTCTGAGCCGCGGCTTAGAGGCCGACGGGCATCGTGTCCGTCTGGCTTACGATGGAGCCGCCGCGGTAGAGGCATTTCGTCAGGAGATGCCCGATCTGACCATTCTGGATCTCAACTTGCCGATCAA
>PLOI01000076.1:6839-65966 GCA_003142015.1 Acidobacteriaceae bacterium
CTCGAACTGGACCGGCTGGAGCACACCGCCCGCCGCGCAGGCCAGTCGATCATCCTCACCAATAAGGAATTCGCCCTGCTCGAACACCTGATGCTCAATCGCGGCCAGTGTGTCTCGCGGGTCGAGCTGCTGGACTCGGTCTGGAATCTGGAGCCGACGCAGACCACCAACATCGTGGATGTCTACGTCAACTACCTGCGCCGCAAGCTCAAGGATCCGCCTCCGGGGCAACTGATCCGCACTGTTCGCGGGCAAGGTTACACGGTGCCGCACGAAGCCGAGCTTGCGCTCTCCGCCTTGGCCGTGCTTCCCGTGCCGGCGATTGCGCCATCCGCATCCGTTTCGGTTTTTGAAGCGCACTGATTTTTTGGCTCAATGCAACCCACCGACCTTCAGGAGAATTTTCATGGTGACCGTTCCCGTTTCCACTCTGTCCTTCGCCAGCCGCGTTCGTCCACGCACGGCGCTTGTGGCCAGCGCTGATCGCAGCTTCCGTCAGCGGCTTTCCGAGACTCTTACCGGCCTTCGCTGGCAGGTGCGCGAGGCCGAAGGCGGCGCCCAGGCATGGGCGGAGGCAGAGTCTGCGACCCCGGAAGCTGTTATCGTCGATTCGTGGCTNNGCTCTGCGCCGCACGCAGGACAACGACACGGCGATCTGGAATGCTGCTCCGGCGCTCAACAAATTGAACCCGCCGATCGATCCCAGGCATGCCGGTCCGTGGCCGGTTCCCGCGCTGTCCGCCGCTGCTCCGCCGGCTTTTCCTCCGCAGAGCGTTTCACCAGCCGCAGTGCATCCTCAGCCCACCGCTCCAAAATCATTGCCCATCGTAGTGACTCTGCCCGTCGCCAGAATCGAGCCCAAGTCATGCGAGCGGCTGCCGGATTTGATTGGCAACGCGCCCTGCATGCTCGATGTCAGCCGCCGTGTCCGGCTGGTGGCTCCGCGCGCGACCCCGGTATTGATCGAAGGGCCAACCGGCTCAGGCAAGGAACTGGTGGCCGAGGCCCTGCACCGGCTCTCGACGCGCAGCCGCAAGCCGTTTGTCACCATCAACTGCGCTGCGATTCCCGAGGCGTTACTGGAGGCCGAGCTATTCGGCCACACTCGCGGCGCTTTCACCGGAGCGGTACAGGGGCGCGTCGGCCGGATTGAGGCGGCCGACGGAGGCACGCTGTTTTTGGATGAGATCGGCGAGATGCCGCTGGGGCTGCAATCCAAGCTGCTGCGCTTTGTCGAGTGCGGCGAGTTGCAGCGCGTGGGCGACAACGAAACTGTCAAAGTGGATGTGCGCATCATTGCCGCCACGCACCAGGCGCTGGCCCAACAGGCCCAGAACGGCGGTTTCCGCGCTGACCTTTACTATCGGCTGGCTGTCTTCCTTATTCGCACTCCGTCGCTGGCCGAGCATACCGAAGATCTGCCGCTGCTGGTCAACCACTTCCTAGCGCGCATGGGCCGCGAGGCTCCGGTCAAGCGGCTCGACGAGGAAGCTCTGGCCAAGCTCACCGGCCACGACTGGCCGGGCAATGTCCGGGAACTCGAACACGTGCTGGAACGGGCCGCTATTCTGGCCGGCGAAGAGGCCGTCGTCACCGCGCGGGAGATCGACTTCGGGCTAACGATCAACTGACCACGCTCCTTGTGGCAACCCTAAGCGTTGACGCCGGGTCAATTGGGCTGATTAACAAGCCGGCAGGAGGGAGAATTAGATGGAGATGCAGGTTGAAACCCAGCTCAGCGACCAGATTGCTCGCTACCTGGATCTGGCGACCAGCGCGGCCAAGCTGACCGCGGCCAACATGGCCAATATCGATACCCCCGGCTATCGGGCAGTGGGCATGGACTTCGAGGCCGAGATGCGGGAGGCGATGACGGACGTGGACAAGGGCCGCGCTGCCCGACCGGTGCGCGTCAAGGCCGTGGACGGCTTGATAGCGAGGCCCGACGGCAACAACGTCTCCATGGACCGCGAAGGCCTGAACCTGGCCGAGGCGCAACTGAGATTCAAAACCGGTGTGGCGCTGCTCCACCAGGAGTACCAGCGCACCATGGACGCTATTCATGCTGATAGCAAGTAGGCCGCAAAGCAACTTGCAGGATTCAGCTGGAAGCAGGAGGACAGTATGAACCTGTTTGCGATGATGGAAACTTCGGGCAGCGCCATGCAGGCCGAGCGGATGCGGGCCGAGGTGGTGGCAGCCAATATGGCCAACGCCGAGACGACCCGCACTGCGACAGGCGGTCCTTACCGCCGGCAGCATGTCGTCTTTGCCGCTAATTCCGGCAATCCGGAGTTTGCCGACACGTTGAACGATGCTTCGGGAACCTCGGCTTCTGAAAGTCTTGGCTCGGCGTCTCTGCCTCAACTCCCATTGAGTCTGAACAGCGCGCTGAATGGGGTCCTGAACGGCTCAGGATCGGCGTCGGGCGTGCATGTAGCGGCAGTGGTCGAGGACACTTCTCCTCCGCTCAAGCGCTATGACCCCGGGCATCCGGATGCGGGACCGGATGGGTATGTTTCATTTCCCGACATTAACCCTCTCACAGAGATGGTGGACCTGATGGGGGCGACACGTGCTTATGGCCTAAATAGCTCCGCTGTACAGGCCGAGAAGGGCATGATCGCGTCGGCATTGGAGATCGCCAAGTCGTGATCGGCAGCGTTTTGCCGAGGCATCGCTAACCAACGGAAGCAGCAGGGAGGAACCATGATACCCGCAATCAACCCCATGACCGCCGCAACGCAGGCGCTGCAGGGACTTTCCGGAGCCGGCGCGCAAACGGCCGCAACTTCGACCGGCGGCTCGGGCACGACGGCAAGCCCGTTTTCCGATCTGCTGACCGATGCTGTTGGCCAGGTGAATCAACTTGAGGAACAGGCGCGCACAGCTGTGTCCGGACTAATGACCGGCTCCGGCGTGGACGTGCATCAGGCGATGATTGCTACTCAAAAGGCAAACATGACCTTTGAGTTGGCGCTGGCGGTGCGCAACAAAGCTGTTCAGGCCTACCAGCAAGTCATCGGAATGCAATTTTAACGGAACTGGCGGGCAGATATTAGCCTGTGGCCAGGAATTTACGTTGTGGCGAGTGACTGACGACTGACCACTGTTCATTGAAAACAGCAGGACACGGAGACCATGGCCACCGGAACACAGTTGGAGAAGAGCGCGCCATTGATGCACGGGCAACCCCAGTTGACCGACCGGCTGGCCGGTCTCTGGGGCCGGGCGAGGGTCGGCTGGGCCGGGATGCAGCCGGCGCAGCGCGGCTGGATGCTGGTGGCGGCTCTGCTGCTGGCGGCGCTGGTTGGAGGCTTGTTCTGGTATGGTCTGCGGCCCGACTGGCGCATCCTTTATGCGGATATGGACCCGGAGGATGTGCGCCAGGCTGGCCAGGTTCTCTCGCAGGCACAGATTCCCTTTGAGCTCTCTGCCAACGGTGCCGGCATCATGGTGCCTGCCGCGCAACTGGACAAGGCGCGGCTGTTGACCGCAGCCAAAGGCCTGAAGAGCGGGCGGCTGGGCTTTGAAATCTTCGACAAACCCAACTGGGTAGGATCGGAATTCGACGAACAGGTCAACTACCAGCGCGCGCTCGAAGGAGAGCTGGAGCACACCGTTGGCTCGCTTTCTGACGTTGAATCGGCGCGCGTCCATCTGGTGATGCCCCATGATTCTCTCTTTCGCGAGGCGGAGCGGCCGGCGAAGGCTTCGGTGGTACTCAAACTCCGCCATCGTTCTCTGGCTGACGGTGAACCGGAGGCGATTCGCAACCTGGTGGCCTCGGCCGTCGACGGGTTGACGCCGGATCGCGTGGTGCTGGTGGATGCGGCCGGCAACCTGCCGCTGGGGCCCAAGACAGCTGAAGCGATGCAGTTGAGCGCCGAACAGGCCCTGGAAGAAAAACTGATCGCCACTCTGGAGCCGGTCACCGGCGCGGGCAACGTGCGCGCCTCGGTGACCCTGGACTACGATCCGGCGGCCACCGATGAGACCCAGGAAAGCTACGACCCGGATCAGACGGTGACACTGTCGATGCAACGCACCGAACAATCCTCCGGCGCGCAGCCGGTAGCCGCCGGCGTTCCCGGCACCGCATCGAATGCGCCCAACTCACAGGCCCTGCCCGTTTATCCGCAGCAGACCAGCGGGGCGCAGAGCGCTAAAAGCGAGTCCGGAACCTACGGAGCCTCGAAGACGGTCCGGCATGTGATCGAAGGCCCGGGGAGAGTGCGGCGGCTGACTGCGGCCATTGTGGTGAACGACCGGCTGCTTGAGCCCGCGTCCAAGAGCAAGGCGGCGCAATGGCAGCCCCGCTCGCCCGAAGAGTTGCGCAATCTGACGGCGCTGGCGCAGGCTGCGGTGGGTTTCGACGTTGCGCGCGGCGACCTGCTGCAGGTCGAGGATCTGGCCTTCGAGGAAAACCGNNCTGGTGGTGGTGGCCTTTGGGGTGCGTCCCGCCCTGCGCCATGCCCGTTTCGCACCAGGGCCGGCAATCAAGGCAGGCGTCAGGGAGTTGCCGGGCCATGCCGAGGTTGCGGAACCACGCGTATTCCGCCCGCCCGATTCGGTCGAGGTGGACCCCGAGCGGCTCAGGGCACAGGAGATCTTCGAACAGGTGACCGGCCATCTCAAGCGCGAGCCTACGCAAAGTTCCCGGCTTTTGCAGAGCTGGATTCACTCCGACTAAGAGACCATGAGTTTCGCGCTACAGGGAAAGGGCCGAGATTTTGTCCGAGCAGGGAAGCCAAAGCGGAGCATTACGGCATCAACAGTCGGCGAACATGAGCGGCGTGCGCAAGGCGGCTGTTCTGCTGGTGGCCGTGGGCGAGGAGTCGGCCAAGGAGATTCTGCGCGCTCTACCGGAGGTGGACGTGCAGCGGCTCACCGAAGAGCTGGCCGACCTGCGCGGCATCACGCCGGAGGTCTCTGCCGGGATACTGGAGGAGTTCTGGGAGCTTCTGGAGACCCAGAACTTCATGACCCACGGCGGACTCGACTACGCCAGCCGATTACTGATAGAGACCTTCGGCAAGGCGCGCGCCGACGATCTGCTGATGCTGGTGCGCCGTTCGCAAGAGGAGGCCCAGGGCAATCTGGCCAAGCTGCAGCGCACCGATCCCCAGCAGTTGGGCAAGCTGCTCGACAGCGAGCATCCGCAGACCATCGCTCTGGTGCTGGCCCACCTCGATCCGCGCCGCGCCTCAATGGTGCTGGACAATCTGAGCGAGGATCACAAAGTCCTCTCCATCCAGCGGCTGGCCGAGATGCGCCAGTTTTCGCCCGAGATGGCGCAGAAGGTGGCGCACATTCTGCACCGCCGCCTGGAAAATGTGGGAGACACGGCGCGCAAGAGCTACTCCGGCTTCAAGGCGGTGGCCGATCTGCTCAACCGGCTTAATGCCGAGGAGTCGAAGAAGATACTCGAGACCATCGAGGATGGCCAGCCGGAGTTGGCTCTCTCCATTCGCAACCTGATGTTTACCTTTGAAGATCTGGTGACGGTGCCGCCGGCTACCATCCGCGAGATTGTCTCCGGCGTGGACAAGCGGCAACTGGCGCTCGCCCTGCGCGGCGCCAAAGACGACCTGCGCGCCCAAATCTTCAAATCCATGAGTTCGCGGGCCGTCGAGATGCTGAAGGAAGACATGGAGGTTCTCGGTCCGGTACGCTCCCGCGAGGTGGCGCAGGCTCAACAAGAGATTCTCAACCTGGCAAGGCGTCTCGAAGCCGAGGGCAAAGTCATTCTCAAGCTGGAAACCGGCGACGAGATGCTGGCGTGAAAAGTGGCTCGTGAACCGTGAACAGTGGACAGCTTTCGGTCGTTAGTGCTTTTACTGATCACTGACCACTTAGGGGAGGAAATTCTTGCAACAGGCGGAATCGGCAACGGGAACGGGCGCTGCGACGCGCATCGAGGTCTTCGATTACCTCGCTGGCCCCGATGCGCCTCCTTTGCCGGAGTGGACTGGGTGGGCCAATGCGGAAGATGCCGGAATGAGCGTGAGCAGGGCTGGCGCTACGCCCGTCAGGAATGCGGAGGCCGAGGCCATCGAGACCCGGCTGCGTGTTGAGTTCGACGCACGGCTCGTCGAAGAGAAACGCCGCGCCTTCGAGGCGGGCAGCGAGCAAGGTCGCCAGGCGGAGCGCGAGGCGCAGAACGGGTCCCAGGCTGCGGCCCAACAGCAGCGGGCACAGCAAGCCGCCGAACTCATCGAGAGCTTTACCCAGGAGCGAGACCGTTATATGGGTGCGGTCGAGCACGAGGTAGTGAAGCTGGCGCTGGCTGTCGCAGCGCGCATTCTGCGGCGCGAGGCGCAGATGGATCCATTGCTGCTAACCGGAGCGGTCAGGGTGGCGCTGGGACAACTCTCTGGATCGACCCAGGCGCGGCTGCGCGTGCCTGAGGCTGAGTTTGAATTATGGCGCGAAGCTATCGCGCTTGTGCCCAATCTTGCCATAAGACCAACTGTAAGTGCGGGCGAAGGAATGCGGTTGGGAGACTGCGTGATTGAGACCGAGCTGGGCTTGGTGGATCTGGGGATTCGCGCGCAGTTGGGAGAGATTGAGCGGGGCTTCTTTGACCGCGTCGGCCGCGTTGCCTCCGCCCATTCAAGTCCCAGTGCTGCCGAGCCCGCTGTGGCCGCCGGTAAAACAGGCGGGGAGAGTGGCGTATGACTCAGAGGCTGGAGCGTTATTTTGGCAGGCTTGAGCGCGGCCAGCCCTGGCGCTGGTGCGGGCAGGTGCTCGAATCGGTGGGCCAGACGATCGAGTCGGCAGGGCCACTGGCATCGGTTGGTGAATGCTGTGAGATTCACGACCAGTTCGGCCGCGCGCACCTTGCCGAGGTGATTGGTTTTCGCGGCGCCAATGTGCTGTCCATGCCGGTCGAGAGCACGGAGGGAATCCGCTACGGAAATCGTGTGGAGGCCTTGAATGTCCACCCCGAAATCGAGGTGGGGCCGGCGCTGATGGGCAGGGTACTGAATGCGCTGGGTGAACCTATCGATGAGGGCCGTCCGCCAGCCGTCTTCCGGTCGCTGCCGTTGGAGGGGGTGGTGAGGCCGCCGCTGGACCGTACGCCGATTCGCATCCCGCTGGGCACCGGAATTCGCGTTCTCGATGCGCTTCTGACAGTGGGCCGCGGCCAGCGAGTAGGCATCTTCGGCGGCTCGGGCGTCGGCAAAAGTACGCTCATCGGCATGATGACCCGCAACACCGAGGCGGATGTGACAGTGGTGGGCCTGGTGGGGGAACGGGGCCGCGAGGTGGGCGAGTTTCTTGAGGATTCTCTGGGCGGTGAAGGCCGTGCGCGCTCGGTGGTGGTGGTTTCCACCTCCGACCAGTCGCCGCTGATGCGCATGAGAGCGGCCTTGTCGGCCACCACAATCGCCGAATTCTTTGCCGCGCAGGGCAAGCACGTGCTGCTGGTGCTGGATTCGCTGACGCGCTTTGCCATGGCCGCTCGTGAGATTGGCTTGGCTGCCGGAGAGCCTCCCACGGCCAAAGGGTACACGCCTTCTGTTTTCAGCCGCCTCGCCCGGCTGGTCGAGCGCGCAGGGCAATTCCGTGTGGGCTCGATTACCGCCTTCTATACCGTATTGATGGAAGGCGATGACCAGCAGGACCCATTGGTGGACGCGGTTCGGTCGCTGCTCGACGGCCATGTGGTGCTTTCGCGTGTGCTGGCTGCGGAAGGGTGGTATCCGCCCATCGAAGTGCTGGACTCAATAAGCCGGCTGATGCCTGTTGTTACCCAACTAGCGCATCGTGAGCATGCCGCGCTGGTGCGCCGGCTGATGGCCGTTTATGCGCGCAGCGAAGACCTGGTGCGCATAGGAGCCTACAAGCAGGGCGCTGATCCTGATCTGGACCGCGCGCTGCGCGCCCGTGGAGCGATGCGCGCGTTCATGACCCAGGACTCGCGCGAGCAGGTCCGCTTTGCAGAGTGTGTACGCCGGTTGGCCCAGCTAGCCGGGGAGGTGTGAGCCATGGCCGTTTCGCGCGCGTTGCGCCGCTTGTTGCGCATCCGGGATCTTCAAGAGGAACAGAGCCGGCTGGTTCTGGAGTCCGCGCTGGGCGAGTTGCATCGTCTGGAGAACGCCATGACGGCGACCTTCGTGCGAGATCGCCAGGGCCGTAGCCTGGTGCAGGCCAGCGCACGAACCGGCGAACTGCCGGACCGGCTCGCCGGTCTCGATGAGACGCGCGCGGCCAGTCGCCATGCCGCCGCGCTCGGGCCCAGAATCGACGCCATGGGAGAAGAAGTCGCAGGACTGCGCCAGGAATTTCTCTCGAAGAGGGTGGAGCGCCGCCAGGCTGAAACCTTGATTCAGGAGACCGAGGCGCGGGAGGCCATCGAGACCGGCCGGCGCAGCCAGCAGACGCTCGACGACTGGTACAGCTCCCGGCTGTGCTGCGATGGGGGCGGTGAAAGGGACGATAGTGAACGAACTCCGTTCCACGTGACAGAACTCGTCTGTCAGGCGAATGCCACCTCCGAAAAGGCCATCGACTGGGATGTGCGCGCGGCAGGGAAATCTTGAGGAAAAATCCATGCAGAGTGGACCTCGGCTTCCTGAAAGGGGATTGCCGGTTCCATTTGTGACAATGCTCTAACCCGCAGCCCATGCCTTTGGCACGCCTTCTGCTATATCCCTCCGCATGACCGTTGCCGCCGCCATCGAGATTGGAACAAGGGGAACTCACACGCCGGGCCTGGACAAGACACAGGGCGCGGCGCGCGGCACTGGGACAGCGGCGAATCAGGGTTTATTACGGCCGATTGCTCCTGGCGCGGAGAGCTTTCGCGCCGGCTGGCAATCGCTGCTGGCCTCGCTGGGCACTGATGTGGAAGGTTTCAGCGAGACCGAGGCAAAAACGGACCAGGGGATGACTTCCGCCGAGCAGACGCTGGCGGAGGCTGGCGGAAAATCCTCCGTTTCAACTTCGACTCCAGATGCCGGTGCGGGCTTGCGCATGTGGCAAGAAACAGAGAAGGGAACTGGCCCGGCGAGCGGGGGGTTGAAGATGTCTCAGGCCGGCGCCCGGACAGGAGCCTCCGCAGCCCAATCGGCTGCAGACCTAACAAAGACAGCCTCAAGCAGAACAGAGGAGAAAGAAACGTCGGCCAATCGGGAGTCCGAATCGGCCAGCGGTTCGCGGCCGACCCATTCCGTAAAGGCTGCCGCGCCGGAGGTTGCCGCAGCCGCATCGTTGCCAGGGCTGGTCACGGCGACTGTGGCGACTTTCCCGCAGGCTTTGCCAGTAGCTGCTGTCGCCACCCAAATTGCGCAGGGCGCTGATTCACGGACGCAATCCACTCATACGGAAACCTCTGCTGACCCGTTTATTGATCCGCCAACCGAGTTTGCTTCGGCCTCCTTCAGTTCGCATCCGCCGAATCCGGAACGTCCCAATGGGGTTGGCGGAACGGCAAGTGCATCCGTACAAGAGGCTGTCAAAGGAGCCGAAGCGCCTTCAGAGCAAGGGGAAGCCTCGCCCGTCCGCAGCTTAAGCGGCTCATCTGGCCCAACCCTCGGCGAAACGGAAGCTTCGACTGCGGGTGGAGGCGCAGCGCCGGCCCAGGAACCGCTTCAGCCTCTCACTTCCAGCGCCAACCTGACGAAACCGCTGGCGACCAGTCAAGCCCCGCCCCAGACGCCGGCACTGGACCAAAGCGAGATTCCGACACAACTGGGGAATCGAGGAGCGAACGTACTTCCGGTTGTGATGGACAGCGACGGTTTGAATCCTTTGCCAATAGCCGCCAACGCCAACGCCGCCCCATCCGGCGAGCACTCGGCCGTGTCCCGAATTCAAGGCAAGCCTGGCACAGCCAGCGAGAAAAAGCTCTCGGCCTCCGATCCATTGCAGTCTACGCGTGGAACCGGCAAATTTGATTCGGCTCAGCATGGAAATCGCATCATGCAAGGGCAGTCTTCCGGCGCCGCCGTGGATGCGTCCACGACGGCGCGTGCAGTCGCTGGCGCGGGCGGAGCTGCGAGCACTGCTGAAGGGTTGGCGCCTCGTGCGCCTGCCGCGACAGGCGGGCCAGATTCCCGCGAAGCTTTCGCAACCCTCGATGCAGGAGGAGCAACTGGGAAGCCGACCTGGATTCATGCCGGGGCGCAGCGCGCCGAAGCAGGTTTTCAAGACCCGGCCCTGGGTTGGGTCGGCGTCCGCGCGGATATGGGCGGAGGTGGCATTCATGCCGAACTGGTACCCGGTTCCGCCGATGCGGCCCAGACGTTGGGCAGCCATTTGGCAGGCTTGAGCGCCTATCTTGCCGAACACCACACGCCGGTCGAAACGCTCACGCTGACTTCGCCCGAGGACGGGTCGTCGGGGTTGGGCAGCGGCAAGGGCTCGGGAGATGGGATGCAGCAAGGGACAGGGCATGAAACCGGGCAAGGGGCGACGCAAGGCGCCGATTCCCGTGAGCAATTCGCTTCGTCAGCGACACCAGAGTTGCCGGTATGGTCTGTTGGCCGGGACGGAAGCGCACAAACAGCAACGCAGGACGGCAATCACATTTCGGTAATGGCCTGAAGGGCAGAAACACGGAAAACGGATCGCAGAAGAATGCAAGCCGGAGCAGGAATTAGCAAGGAGACAAAATGGCAGCGACAATCTTGAATCACCACATGACGGCGGCGCAGGCTCTTTCTAGCAAAGCCGCAGCGCCCGCAGCGGCAGCCGCAAGCAGCACTACCGCCAGGGCGGATGCAACCAGCAACGCGAGCAGCGCAAGCAGCGACTCGGCCACCATCTCGGCCAACGACTTTCTTACCCTGCTGGTGACTGAGATGCAGAACCAGGATCCAACCGCGGACACCGACCCCAATGAGTACATCAACCAGTTGGTGAATGTGAACAGTCTGGAGCAACTGATCTCGATCAACCAGACGCTGACGACGGATCTCGGCAGCTCCACCGCCGATGCTAGCGGCAGTACTGCCTCCGCTCAGGCCGGCGGCGCAAGCGCAGAGGCGAAATCGTCCTCGTCCGGCGCAGCGACAACCCTTCCTGGCGCCCTGAGTACGGCCGCGGCGCAATTGGCTCCCGGCAATCTCGGTATTCCCGCGCCCAATGCCGCGGCCCAGAGCGTGGCTGAGTCCCTCAGTGGCCGGCCACGCGTGCAGTAGCGATTCTGCGGACTTACAGCAGCCCGCAAAGCCTGTTTATCCGCCGGCCGCCAAGGCCCGCGCCAACCGCAGATGCAGTCGAGAGGAGATTCACCATGCCCAACTTTGACATCCCACTCAGCGGACTCAACGCCGATTCGACAGCGCTGAACACCATTGCCAACAATTTGTCCAACATGAACACCACAGCCTTCAAGGCGCAGACGACAAACTTCAGCGACCTGTTTTACCAGCAGGTGGGCACGGCCGGCTCGGGAGATGAGATTCAGCAGGGAACAGGCGTGCAGGTGGCCTCCAACAGCACTGACTTCACCGGCGGCACAGTCTCTTCAACCGGCATCTCGACCGATGCCGCGATTGACGGCACAGGCTTCTTTGTCCTCGACAGCGGAGACGGCAGTCAGCTCTACACGCGTGACGGCAATTTTCAGTTGAGTTCCAATGGGACGCTTGAGTCCACCGGCGGCCAGACGGTCATGGGCTATTCCGCAACCAATGGCGTGATTAATACCAGCGGCGCTTTGAGCGATATTGTGATTCCGACTGGGCAAGTGATGGCGCCTTCAGCGACAACAACTTTCAGCATGACGCAAAATCTCGACTCCGCGTCCGCTGTGGGCGCCACCGCCTCCGGTCCGGTCACGGTCTATGACTCGCTGGGCAATAGTTACGTTGGCACGGTGAACTACACCAAGACCGGAACCAACTCCTGGTCTTACAACATCTCCATGCCTGACACGCTTACACCCGGCTCAGCGACTGCGGGCGGGGTCACAACGGTCAACTATGACTTTGGGGCAAGCGGCGGCACGCTGGCCACCGTCGATGCAGGAACAAACCTGACGATTACTGCGCCGGCTACAGCGGGCGGCACGGCAACCACCGCGCTGCCGACGTTCTCCGGCTCTCCTGAGACGGTGGCCGACTATGTGACAGATCTGAATACCGCGCTGGGAGCGGCCGGCATCACTGTTGGCGCGGGTGGCGTAACGGTTTCATCGACAGCAGCCGGTGTGTTGACGATCTCCGGCGCGAATATCTCCACCAGCGGAAGTGTGATTCAGGATCCGGTGGGCACCAACACTACGGGGACGCTGACCTTCAATTCCAGTGGCAGTCTGGTCAACCCGGCCGGAGATGTGAGCGGAATCAGCTTCGCCGGGCTCTCCGACGGAGCAGCGACGATGAACATGACCTGGGATGTGCTGGGAAGCGCCGGTACCGGGAACATCAGCCAGACCGCTGCCGCCAATTCAACTTCGTCTCCCAGCCAGAACGGATATGCGAGCGGCGAGTATCAGAGCTTTACCATCGGTTCCAACGGCACCGTCTCGGCAACTTACTCGAATGGTCAGAGCCAGAACGTGGGACAAATAGCACTGGCCACAGTAAGCAACGAGCAGGGACTATCCGACGTAGGCTCGACCGAGTACCAGGCTACCGCCGCCTCGGGCCTCGCCTCCGTAGGCGTGGCCGGGTCGGGTGGGCTCGGCACGCTCCAGGGAAGCTCTTTAGAGGCTTCCAACGTCAACATCTCCGCCGAGTTCTCCGACCTGATCGTTGCGCAGCGCGCCTTTGAGGCCAACTCCAAGGCGGTAACCACCTTTGACACCATCACGCAGGAAACCATCAACATGATTCACTAAGCCCCGGCATATTGAGAACAAAGGCTGCGCACATTCTAAAGGGGATAAGAACACGAATAGCCAACTGGAGGGAGGAGTACGGAAGGTCTGTCGTACATTGGTCGCACAATTAGCCTGATCCGGCAATGAATAGCCGCTTTCCCAGTAAATGAAAAAGAGCCTCACCTCCACGAGCATCAATCGGAGATGGGGTTCTTTTTCGGTTTTAATCAAGAGTTCACCTAACAGGACATGTATCCCGATTCACCGCCCCCCATAAAGACGAATGCCCCACCTTTTTCATGGCCTCAACGGTATCATCCCTTCTTGAACCTTTGATGCGCGTCACCGCGTCCAAAGCGAATGATGTCAATCCAACTTTAGTCGGATTCAAGTTGCATATCGGACGGCGTAAGATGCGAATCGTTGGCTCCAGAAGCGCTCATCGGCTCTCCACCATGTGATATACGAGTCGGTGTGGAAAGCAAAGTTCAGAAGAACTGAAGACTGGGAGCGCCGTATGCGTGTTTTGAAAGGTATGTGAGTTATGCGTTCTCGTGCGATATCTTTATTTCTGTTCGTCTTTGCTAGCGGCTTGTGCGCGCAGCCACCTGCCAATCGCTTGGTTTTTGACGCAACGGCTCCCAATGACGCGCCCATGCCTGTTCCATCCCTGCTTGGCAGTAATCATGCCGCTAATGGAAGTACGATCACAGTCAATAGCCAGTATCTGATGCGAGACGGCAAACCTTGGATCCCGGTAATGGGCGAGTTTCACTTCACGCGCTACCCAGAGGCATATTGGGAAGAAGAGATTCTCAAGATGAAGGCCAGCGGCGTTGATATCATCTCAACCTATGTTTTCTGGATTCATCACGAAGAGATTGAAGGCCAGTTCGATTGGAGCGGCCAGCGAGACTTGAGAAGATTTGCCGAACTGTGCGCCAGGCACGGAATGTTGCTCTATCCGCGCATCGGTCCCTGGGACCACGGCGAGGTTCGCAACGGCGGGCTGCCTGACTGGGTGCTCAAGAAGAGCGCGGTGCGCTCCAATGACCCTGTTTATCTTGCCGAGGTGAAACAGTTCTATGCGCAGATCGGCCAACAGCTTCATGGGCTTCTATGGAAGGACGGCGGGCCCGTGATCGGCATTCAAATAGAAAATGAGTATGCGCTCAATGGCCCGGGGCAGGGGCGGCAACATCTGGCTGCTCTCAAACAAATGGCGATCGACAGCGGCCTCGACGTTCCACTGTACACGGTAACAGGTTGGGACAATGCAGTCGTTCCCACAAATATGTTTCTGCCCGCCTATGGTGGAGGCTATCCCGACGCTCCCTGGGATACCGGCACCGGCGTTCTTCCTCCGGCCGCAATATATTCTTTTCTCTTTGGCAGTCGAGTGGCCGCCAATATGGGAGCGATTGGCGGCAACTCCGCAGCCGGCAGCCGGCACGACGACGAACTGCGCGCCGAAACTCCATTCCTGACCGCAGAAGTTGGAGGCGGCAATCAGGACACCTATCACCGCAGGCCGGTGCTGGCCGTGGGCGACGTGGCGGCGACGATTCCCGTGATGATCGGTTCGGGGGTCAATCTCCTCGGCTATTACATGTACCAGGGCGGAGAGAATCCCGACGGGAAGTTGACTACGCTCCAAGAGTCGCAACGCACCGGTTATCCAACCGACGTTCCTGTAAAGGGCTACGACTTTCAGGCGCCTCTAGGTGAGTTTGGCCAGATGAATGCGACGTTGCGGGAGTTGAAGCTGGACCACTACTTTCTCCAGGACTTCGGCGCTCAGTTGGCTTCGGAGCGTGTCATCGCACCAACACCGCGCCCTGCGGGGCCGGCGGATACATCCATTTTGAGGGCTTCGGCGCGCATTGACGGACAGCGTGGCTTTCTGTTTGTGAACAATTACATCCGGGAGCGGGAGCTTCCTTCGCGGCCCGGCACTCAGTTTGAAATTCGAGTCACCGGCCAGACGTTACTCGTTCCGGCCATGCCTATTACCATTCCGGCCAACAGTTACTTCTATTGGCCAGTGAACCTGGACCTAGATGGTGTCATGCTGCGCTATGCAACCGCCCAACCCATTCTGAAGATTAAGTTTGGCGGCGAGACATATGCCTTCTTCAAGTCAATCTCGGGCATTGCCGCGGAGTTTGCGTTTCCGGCGGCAAACCGTTCGGCGGTCCACCTGGAGCGAGGCATGTTTTCCGAGGCAAACAGCACATTGACAGTGCGAGACCTCGAGCCGGGTCCGAGTACTGTAATTACGATTCACGGTATCAGTGGCATTACGCACATAGTGCTCCTCAGTGTGGAGCAGGCAGAAGATCTTTGGAGAGTGAACTTCGAGGGGAACGACCAACTTGTGCTAACCAAGGCACAGGTCTATAGCGATGGATCGCATATTATCCTGCGCCAGATAGGCAAATCATTCTTTGACGCCGCGTTCTTTCCTGCCGGCACCTTCACCGCCTCTAATGCAACGGCCGAAGCCGGGGTAAGCAAGCAGACGGGGCTCTTCCAATTACTGAATCTGCGTGAACCAGAGCGAAAGGTCGCGCTCCAGTTAGTGCAGACGCGGGCAATGGGCAAGGCGCCCTCGCCAGTTTTCGGCCCGGCACTGCCGTGGCGGCATGAAGCCGTGATCATGGCGCCAGATGACTCCAGCTTTAGTCAAGCGGGCGAATGGAGAATTGTAATTCCTCAAGGCGCGCTTGAAGGACTCAGCGATCTCTACCTCGGAGTGCATTATCAGGGCGATGAGGCGCGTTTTCTAAATGGCGGCCATCTGCTCACCGATAACTTTTTTAATGGGACAGACTGGCAAATCGGACTGAAACGGTTTCTTCCGGATTCGGCCTCAGCTACATTTTTTCTTCAGGTTTTACCGCTGTGCCAGCAAGCCCATATCTTCTTTGAACCGGGCAAGAAGCCTAGGTTCAACAGTGACGGCCAGGCGGGAGTTCTGGATTCAGTTGAAGCTCTTCCCGAGTACGAGGTTGACTTGTCAAGATGATGCTTTGCTTATCGCCAGGCCACCGCTCTATTCGGTGATATGTTGGATGCGGCGAAAACAACGTATGCTCGCCGCCGCATGGCCATCAGTGTTGGCGAAGCCGCCTTACAGATGGATCAGTCCCCGCTGCAGCGCTATCACTACGGCCTGGGTACGGTCACTGGCGTTCAGGCGCCCCAGGATGACGCTTACGTGGCATTTCACTGTAGCCTCGGTTATACCCAGATTGTTGGCAATCTCTCTATTGGACTTGCCTGTTGCCATCAGTCCGAGCACCTCGCGTTCGCGGTTGCTGAGGCTTGAGTCAGGCATGCGCGAGGCCAGCGCCTGAGACATTGTCGGAGGCAGATACCGGCCGCCGGCGTGAACTCGCTTTACCGCGTTGACCAGCATCTCCTGGGGCATGCCCTTAACCAGGTAGCCGGTGGCTCCCGCCTCCATAGCCTGGAAAATGTCTTCGTCGCCTGCGTAAGTAGTGAGCACAATAAACCGGGCCTTGGGGGACTGGCTGCGAATACGGCGAATGGTCTCGACGCCGCTGATACCGGGCAGTCGCAAATCCATGAGGGTGATGTCCGGGAGGTGGAGCGCGTGCAACGCAATCGCTTCTTCCCCGCTGCCGGCCTGGGCCACCGTCTCCATCTCCTTGCTGGACGCAATGAGTGCCGTGATCCCAACCCGCATAATCGGGTGATCATCGACAACAAGGATGCGGATCGGCGCCATAAGCGGATTATAGGGCGTGGAAGACATTATGCTCGGTTCTGGCGCGGAGACTGTTGAATTCCCGTGCATCATATTGCGATGGCTGTGCGAGGAATCCTTAGCCGCACACAGGTTCCCTTCAGAGGGGCGCTCTCAATCTCGAATTTTCCGTTGAACTGGTGAACTCTCTCCTGCATCCCACACAGACCGAAGTGCTCATCGGAGAAGGCTTTCGCGGCGTCGAACCCTTGCCCGTCGTCCTTTATAGTCAACGAAAGAGACTCGTCGGCGTAGGAGAGCTCCGTTTCAATCTGTTGCGCGTGCCCGTGCAAGATCGCGTTAAATACCGCTTCCCGGGCCACCATCATGAGTTCATGCGTGGCAGGCAGGGCGATGGCAAATGGCTTCCCAAGCAGACGATAAACCACCTCCACGCCATGTTCCCGGCCAATTCGTTCTGCCATGCGCTGGAGTGCAATTTCCAGATCGACGAGTGCATGCTCCTCTCCACGCAGATTCCACACTGCCTGCCGTGCCTCATCTACTGTTGCGCGAACTTGCGTGGCAGCATAGTCGATCAAGTGTGACCTTGACTCATTGTCGACCTCACCGCTTGACGCGGCCTCGAGCAGCGCGGATATGCTTACGCAGCCCTGGATGAGCGTGTCGTGCATCTCGCGCGCCAGCCTCGTCCGCTCCGCCAACACTGCCTTGAAGCGGTCGTGAATCTGTTTCATCCGGACCTGGTACGCAAAGACAGATAGCAGCGCCGCGAACAGCACGCAGATAGCCACAAACCACTGCGTCCGGTAGAAATAGGGTCTTTTGATCAATCCAATCGAGGCGCGGGCCTCATGAGCCGGATCGTCCGTCTCCCAGGCCTCCACAAGAAATGTGTAGTTGCCTGCGGGAAGATTGGTGTAGGTAGCCAGCCGCTGCTGCGCGCTTGCGTAGGTCCAGGTCCGGTCATAGCCGTCGAGTTTATAGCGAAAGCGAAGTCCTTCCTGCGAGCGCAGCAACACCGGCTCATACCCAATCTCCAAGCGGCTGCTGCTTGCATCCAAAGTCAGTTTTCCGGTCAGCGGGGCCGGGCGTCCATCAACCGAAACGGCGTCGATATTCAGGTTGGGGAAGAACGGATGCTCCAGCTCATCCGGGCGAATGCTCCACAACCCCTGGCTGGTGGGAAACCACGCTTCGCCGCTGCCGGTCATAGCCCCCGCCGGTTGCGTTCCCCCATAAAACTGTGTGGGCTTGCCGCCCTCATCGGCGCGAAAGATGCGCAACGAGAGAAGCTGTTGCGGGTCGATGGCCTGTGCATCCAGTTCGGCACGGTTCAGCAGCATCACTCCCGAGGGACCGCTGACCCAGAAATGGCCCTTCTTATCTTCGAGAATGGAATAGATACTGTCGCTGGCCAGCCCGTTGGCCGTAGTGAAGTGGGATAGCTGGTCATTGCGATAGCGATAAAGTCCATGGGCGCGTGTGCCGATCCAGATTCCACCATCCACGTCCTGATGGAGCGCCCACACCTTCTCGTCGCCCAACGCGGCGGTCATCGCGTCGTGATTGAATTCTCCATTCTTGTACTGGCTCAACCCATGCTCGGTGCCTATCCAGATGGTCCCATCCCGATCTTCCAGGAGCGAACGGATACTGTTATAAACCAGTCCATTCTGCGCAGTGAAGTTATGAATACCTCCCTGATCGAGGCGACTCACTCCGTTATCGGTCCCAATCCAAAGAGAGCCATCTTTGGATTCGAGAAAGACGCGCACAAAATTGTTCACCAGGCCTTCGTGTGTAGTGAAGTGCGTGGTTCCTTGGGCGGAATGATGATAGACGCCGCCGCCGTCGGTCCCGACCCAAAGCGATCCATCCCGGCTGCGCAGCACATTGCGAACCCGTACATCACCCAGTTCCGGAAATCTGACCGGTTCTGCATGGCCTCCCTGCACATGGACCAACTGGTTAGAGGCGGCCCACAGCGAACCGTCTGTATCTAAAGTGACCGTTCCGAAATCCGAGTCGGCAGCTTCGGACAGGGCCAGAACGCGCACCGGCGTACGGCTGAGGCGCATCATGCCGGCCTGGGTTCCTAACCACAGATCGCGGTCGGAATCGGCAAAGATGGAGAGCACGGTGTTACTAATCAGGGGCGAGGGCGCCTTCAGGCGTGTAACGCGATTGCCGCGAATCCTGAAGATTCCCGCACCGATAGCGCCGGCCCACAACTCACCGTTGGGCGCCTCTCGCAGGGATCGGATGGTGCCGGAAACCTCGGGCACCGGCGCGAAGCGGTCCTGTCCCGGCAGCAGCCGGTAAAGCCCGCCGACCGTCCCCACCCAGATCACTCTGTCAGAGGTCTGGAGAAAGGATTTCACCTTATTCTTGCTGTCGCTGCCCGGCAGCGAATACTCGCGAGTTTTACCGTCCTTGAGCGAGTAAAGGCGCGAGCCGCCCACCCAAATGCGGCCGGAACGGTCTTCCATCACGGCATGAACGTTGAAGACGGGCAGGCCAAGTGGTTTGTCAGCGCGTTCCAGGCTGCCGTTCTTGGCCCAGAACAGGCCGTCGTCGGTGGCAACCCACAATAAGCCGTTATGGTCTTCGGCCAGCGCGCGCACAAAGTCGGCAGCCTGGCCTTGCGCGACGGGATAGGCATGAAAGGCGCCATTTTGCCACTCGATCAAACCGCTGCCGTCGGTGCCGATCCACAGGCGGCCATCGTGGCCGGCTAGCAGGCAAAAGACGCTGTTCTCTCCGAAGGCAGGCGTATTCTCATGGGCAAAGAGGCGGAAGCGCGCCCCATCAAAACGCAACAGACCGCCGCTGGTTCCCACCCAAAGGTAGCCGTCCTGAGTCTGTGCGAAGGCTTGCACAGTCTCCTCCGGCAAACCATCCTGCGACTGCCAGGAGCGAATCGTGTAGTTCCACTCCTCGTTCCCCGCGGTGAGCGACTCGGCCGCCGATGGCCGCGCCCGCGCGCTTGCAAAAGCCGGCGCAAGCGCTCCAAGCGCAGCCAAAAGAAGCCCGCAAAGCAGCAGAGAGTTTCCGCGCGAAGATGGCTTGACCGTCAACATACGTCCCCAACCATTATCTCTGGGTGCCCCATCCTTGCCACGTATTTGTTTTTGTGGCAAGGGTGGGATACGCAACACTCAACTCGGCGCGAAAAAAGGCCCGGACGATCCTCATCGCCCGGGCCTCAGGTTAAGGTGTGAAATCAGAAGGTCAAGCGGAGCGCGCCTTGGAAGACACGAGGCTGACTGTTCGTGCCGGTGATTATGCCAAAAACAGTTGGGCCCTGATTAACGGTGGACGCCGGGTTGGAGAAGCTCGGATGGTTGGTGGCGTTGAAGGCATCCCAGCGGAACTGGAAGGTCTTTCCTTGCGTCAGAGCCCAGTTCTTCATGATCGATGCATCGATGCCAAAGACGCCCGGTCCCCAGTAGGCGTTCTTGCCCGTGTCGCCGAAACCGCACCATCCCGGCGTTTGGTCGTTACAGGAGACGGGAAGGGTGAAGGCTGCTGGGTTGAAGTAGCCTTTGCTCGGATTAGTCCAATCCCAGTGGCTGCCCTTGCCCATGTTGTTGGCCACGCCCGAAGCGAAATCGGCGCGGTTATTCCACATGCCGACTCCGGGGTCCGTACCCCACTGGCCAATCGAGAACGGGTTGCCCTTCTGCCAGGTGATGATGCCGCTCAACTGCCATCCGCCGACCGTCTCTTCCATCAGCTTGCCCTTTTCCTTGAGCGAGGGGGCATGGTAGATAAAGTTGCTAATCCAGTTAAACGGCATATCCTGGTTGGCGTTGCCGCGGTTCCACTTGGCGCTGATCGGATTGCCAAGTGCCGGATTGCCGAAGGAGACGTTGCTGCTGCTGGCGACGTCGATGGTATGCGACCACGTGAAGCTGGACTGCACCTGGAGGCCGTGCCATACGTGTTGATCCAGGCTGAACTGCAGCGAGTTGTAGCTCGCCGTCGCCCAGCTCTGGTCATCGTAGATGTCCCCCAAGTTCGAGTTCACGTAAAACTTTGACGTATTCGCATACGGCGGGTTCATGTCGATGAGCACCGACAGGTGTTCGGTTTCGTTGCCCACATAAGCCATGCGGAGGGCCGTCGTCGGTGTGAGCTGCTGCTCGACCGAGACGTTCCAGGCATACGTTGTGGGCTGCTTGAAGTTGCGCGCGAAGACCTGGCCGATTTGCTGGCCCTTGGGAATGGCAATGGTTTTCGCCGGTTTGTAGGAAAGCGTCGCCCAGGGGAATGTTCCCGGGAAGGGGCTTGTCGTATAGGGGGAGACAGAGCTGGACCAGGGGTTATCAAAGGGGATGATACCACCTTTGAGAGTTGAATCGGGACAGGCGGCAGCGCCGCAGGTGCCGTCCCAATCCCATCCCGAGAAGTTAAAGGTGGGGCTGAAGGGGGCGACGTCGGCAGCGTGGTTGTATTCCGAGTACTGCAGCGGACCGGTGAACATGCCGGCGCCGGCGTGGAAGACAGTATGCGGCAGTGCCTTGGGCTGGTAGGCCACGCCGATGCGAGGCTCCCAGTAATTGTAATCGCTGTTCATCAGGGTATTAGGCACGCCAGGGTCGCCGGGGAAGTCGAGTCCTGCGGGAGCGTTGGTATACACGGTGCTTTGCTGGCCGGGCACGCTATTCGCGAAACCGGCGAAGCTATTCGTGCCGGGAATCCAGGCTGCGCCGCGGTTGCCTTGGGAGACGGGAGGCGTATTCGGATCCCAGCGCAGGCCCAGGTTGATGGTCAGGTTGGGAAGAATCTTCCAGTCGTCCTGGATGAAGGGTCCAATCTGCCAGCCGGCCACATCGGCAATCTCGCCGGCGCCCTGCATGTACCCCGATCCGGCGCCCACCATATAATCGGCCAGGTATCCGCCCCATGGGGAACAGTCGGTTTGGGGACCAGTACTGGGACAAGCAATGCCGGAAAAGGAATTCCCGCCCGAGCCTGTTCCACTTCTTCCAAACCCGATCAACGGCTGAGTCGGATACGCCGTATTCTCGGCCGCGTGCTGATGCATCAGGTCGATGCCGGCGGTGATCGAGTGCTTGCCCATCTGCTTGTTCAGCGTATCGACCAGGCCGAGGGAAGTGCGGAGCTCCTGCGAGGGCTCATCCCAGCCGCTCTCAAAGCCGTAGTTCGAGTTGATGCGGAGAGCGCCCATGTAGCAACTGCCCGTGGGCTCGTTGACCCCAATACCCGCAAAATTAGAATCCCCGCTGTTATTGGAGAAGCACATCGCCTTGCCGTCGCTGCCCAGTTCCTGGGCGGCGCTGTGCGCGCTCATCTGGGTCATAAAGACCGAGATGGTGTTGACCGTCTTCGGATTGATCGTCCAGGTGTGCTGCACCAGGTTGTTGAAGAAGTACATCTGCTGCCAGAAGCTGGCAGTCCACGACCCGTGGTTGTAGGCGCTCTCCATGTTGCCTGCAACGTCGGACGACGGAGCCTCGAATTCGTTGTTATACGAGCGCAGCGAGAGGGTCTGCGAGGGCGAGAGGTTGTAGTCCAGCTTGAGGGTGCCCTCGTCGTAGCTGTTGTGGACGGTGGGATAGGTGTACATCATATCGCCGTTGGCCCTTTGCACCCCGGTCGTCAAAGCCGCAGTGTTGGCCACGATATTGGAGCTTCTGAGCATGCCATATTTCGCAAAATAATTCGCGGCCGGAGATATGTGCTGAATGTTGGTATCGAGCTGGTTGGGCACGCCGCCGATCGTCTTGAAGGGACCATTCAGGTCTGTTGTGCCCGCAGCGAAATCGATCGCCGAGGCCAGGCCGCTGAAGTCGCCCGCGAGCATGGCGGCGGTCGGCGTGGAGGTCTTCGTGTCGGTTGAGTTCCAAATGATCTTGGTGCCCTGGTAGTTGGCGAAGAAGAAGAGCTTATCCTTCTTGATCGGCCCGCCGGCGAAGGCGCCGAACTGGTTGCGCCGCAGCGTATCGGTCTGGTGGCTGAACCAGTCGGTGGCGTTCAGGTCGTTGTTGCGGATGTACCAGAAGGCGCCGCCGTGGAACTGGTTCGTGCCGCTCTTGGTGGCGATGGAGACCACCGCGCCGGGCGCAAAGCCGAACTGCGCGCCGTAGTTGCTGGTGATGACCTTGAACTCCTGGGTAGCGTCGGAGTTCGGGAAGGGCGAGGTCAGCAGGTCGTAGTTGTCCATGTTGGTGACGCCGTCGAGCATGTAGAATGTGCTGCCCTGGCGACCGCCGGCAGCGCTGGCGCCGGTCTCGGTCGGGAAGGAGAAGCCGGTCTGAATGCCTTCGCCGCCGTGATTTATAACGTTGACAGTGCCGGGCGCCAACAGAACCAGGCTCGAAGGATCGCGTCCGTTGAGCGGCAGCGCGGAGATGGAGGCTTCATTGATCGTCGTGCCCAGCTCGGCCGATGATGTATTGATCAGCTCGGCATCGGCCGTAACAGAGATTGTCTCTGCCTTGCCTGTGCCAATCTTGAGGCGCACATCCTGCGTTGCGGCCAGATTGACCGTCAGTACAATGCCCTTCTGCACATAACGGGCAAAGCCGGTCGCATCGATGGCCAGCGTGTAGTTGCCAATCGGCAGCGGCCGGATCAGGTAGTTTCCTGCGCTATCCGTTTTAACAGTCTGGGTAAAATTTGTGTCGATGTTGGTGACGGTAACGATCGCTCCGGCTACAGCAGCTCCGGATTGATCGGTAATCTGGCCGGTTAAGCTGGCGCTGGTGCCTTGTCCATAGGCGAGAAGCCCTGAGCCAACGAGGCCAACGAGGATGATGAGCAAGACTGCATGTACATACTTTTCTTTGACGAATCTCACAACTGCCTCCTGAAACAAGTTCCTGGCGATGCGTAGAGTGAGTAGGTGCGATTGTAAAGCTGCCTGCGTTTACCTTTGAAGCCGCTTTCAATCCTTCGACCGCCCTACTGAGCCGTGAATGTTCAGAATTCGCCGTTCCGATCTCAATTGGCCGTTGCCAAGTCGATTGGAATGAAGATTTCCGAACCGAACACATCCTACCCTTCGCCGATATCGGGATGTATCCGTCGAAAGTAGGATTGATAGAATTTAGTTTTTTGTGGATTTCAACCCCGCTATTGAACCGCAAAATCCGCCCGGGCACGGTGCGTTACTCTGATAGCGGCAGCCGATAACGGCTGCCATGCTATAGGCCCACTTCTGGAGTCTGATCAGTGGTTAGAGGCCAGTTGCCAATAGCCAGTGGCCGTCGAGCGGTTTACCGGCAAAGAACGGCAGTCGGATGACAACTGCATCTAAGAGTCAAAACTATTTCGGGAGAAAGCATGGAAAAGATCGGTCAGTTTCCGCATCGGCGGTGGAACCCCCTCCGGCAGTCCTGGGTGCTGGTTTCGCCCCACCGCACTCAACGTCCCTGGCAAGGAGAAGTGGGCCAGAAGGCCGCGCCCTCGGAGGTCGCTTACGATCCCCAGTGCTATCTGTGCCCTGGCAACCAACGGGCAGGCGGGGCCACGAACCCAGCGTATGAAGGGATTTTCTCGTTTGTCAACGATTATTCCGCCCTGCTGCCTGATTCTCCGTCCGTGTCCGAGCTGGCGGCCTCGCCGCTTCTGGTGGCCGGGTCCGCTCGCGGCTTGTGCAAGGTGCTCTGCTTTCATCCCAACCACAGCTTGACACTGGCCAGCATGACCCGCACTCAGATTCGCCGCGTGGTGGACGCCTGGACGCAGGAATACAAGGAACTTGCTGGCCTGGACTGGATTGAATACGTGCAGATTTTTGAGAACCGCGGAGCCATGATGGGCGCCAGCAACCCGCATCCCCACGGCCAGATCTGGGCCACCGGCTTTGTGCCCGATGAACCGGCAGCCGAAACCACGGCCCAGCGCGAACATTTGGCCCGCACCGGCCACTGCTTGCTGTGCGACTACATGACCGCCGAGAGCGCCGCCGGGGAGCGAGTCATTTTTGAAAATGCGCACTTTGTAGCCCTCGTCCCGTGGTGGGCGACCTGGCCTTTCGAGGTACTGCTGGTCTCTCGCCGGCATCTTGGTGCGTTGCCGGAGCTCAGCGACGACGAGCGGGACGGGTTGGCCGACGTCCTGAAGCGACTAACCACGCGCTTCGACAACCTCTTCCAGACGAGCTTTCCTTACACCATGGGCTTTCACCAGAGTCCAGTGGGTGAGACGGCCTATCCGGAATGGCACTTCCATGCCCACTTCTATCCTCCGCTGCTGCGCTCGGCCACGGTGCGAAAGTTCATGGTGGGCTTTGAGATGCTCGGCATGCCGCAGCGGGACATTACCCCCGAAGACGCAGCCCGGCAACTGCGCGCTTGCTCGGAAGAACACTCCTGGCGGAAAGCTGAGAGCCAGCTTTGAGCATTGCAAGCATTTCGGCTCGGCGCTGTCAGCTCTGGGACTGGCAAACAGGCCATTACAGGTGGCAGGAACGCCTGTTGTCCTGGCTCATGTACAATTAGCGCAATCCCTGCGGCTGTCGGAAAATTGGCGCTCTGGAGCCTGCCACAGCTCCCGCGGATTCGTTGGTGAAAAACCGGGCCGTGGTCTCGTTTGCTTTCTCCCGGCCAATCCGACTTCTGGCCGATGACAGTCGATCTTCAACCCATTTAGAGTGTGACCTGCCATGCATGATCCTGCCGTTTTTCGTTCTATGCACTTAGCCCGCTTCCAGGCTGCGCCGGCCGTCTTTGCCGCGCCCGGCCGCGTCAACCTGATCGGCGAGCACACCGATTATGCCGAGGGCTTTGTGATGCCCGCGGCCATCGATTTCGCGACCCTGGCCGGCATCTCGCCGCGCTCGGATGGCAAGATCGTCGTCTACTCAGAGAACTATGGCGAGGAGCGGAGCTTTGAGGCTGCATTGCTGCCGGCCATTGCCAGCAAGCATTGGAGCGATTACCCGCTTGGCGTGGTTGCAATCCTGGCCGGGGAAGGCCATCGGATTCCCGGCTTCAGCCTGAGCTTGTGGGGCGACGTCCCGCTGGGGTCGGGGCTATCGAGTTCAGCCGCCGTTGAGGTGGCGACGGCGCTGGCCGTTTGTTCGCTCATTGAGACCACTTATCCTGGCCCCGTGCTGGCGCGGCTTTGCCAGCGCGCCGAAAACGAGTTTGTGGGCGCCAGTTGCGGCATCATGGACCAGTTCATCTCCGCCAACGGACAGGAGAACCACGCCCTGCTGCTCGATTGCCGCGATTTGAGCTTTAGATTGGCGCCGATTCCGGCCCACATTGCGCTGGTGATTGCCAACACCATGGTGAAACATTCCGTTGCTGGCGGCGACTACACCACTCGCCGCGCCGAGGTAGAGGCGGCCTGCGCCACAATCGCCCGCCACCGGCCCGAGGTTCGCTTCCTCCGCGATGCTACGGTCGAAGATCTGGAAAAATGGGGCCACGAGATGACGCCCAACTCGCTCAAGCGCGCCCGCCACGTGGTGACCGAAAACCTGCGCACTCAGGCTGCCGCCGAGGCGTTGGCTGCCAACGACCTCGCCGAACTCGGTCGCCTGATGGCCGAGGCGCACCGGAGCTACAGCCAAGACTTCGAGGGCAGTTGTGCGGAGGCCGACGCGATGGTGGAGTTGGCGCGGCAGTTGCCGGGACTGATCGGCGCGCGGCTAACGGGCGGAGGCTTTGGCGGCTGCACCATCAACCTGGTGGAGCAGAGCCAGGCTGCTGCGTTTGCCAAGGCGTTGGCCGGTCGCTACGCAGATCGAATCGGCATTGAACCGCAGATTCACATCTGCCATGCCTCGGGAGGCGCTCACCGGGTGTTATAGAACGCCGTCCGTATAACTTTGTTGTGACTCCGGGAGAGCAACGGCAAGCCGGGAATCAGTGAAGACCAGGCAATTTTTTCAAAAGGAAGCGGGGAAGATCTTTCATGGCAACACAATCCAAACCACCAGCGGCCTCAAGCGCGCCCAACTACCTTGTCCCGTTTATCACGGTCACTGCTCTCTTCGGTATCTTTGGGTTCCTAACCAACTTGAACAGCAATCTCTCCCCCAAGCTGGAGGACATCTTCAACCTGAACCACATGTGGTCCAACTTTGTGACTACCTCGTGGTTTTTAGCCTACCTGGTCTTCTCTGTGCCCAGCGGCAAGCTGATTGAGAAGATTGGCTACAAACGCACCATGGTGACTTCGCTGTTCATCATGGTGATCGGAGCGCTGCTGTTCATCCCGGCGGCGGCGATGGTCAGCTTCCCGTTCTTTCTGACCGCCAGCTTTGTGCTGGCCACGGGCGTCTGCGTTTTGCAGACCTCGGCCAATCCCTACGTCTCGATTTTGGGACCGGAGAGCACCGCTCCGGCTCGTCTGACGCTGGCGCAGGCCTTCAACTCGCTTGGTTCCGCTCTGGCGCCGCTGGTGGTGGGCTACTTTATTCTTACCGACACCAAGATCACCGACAAGACAGCGATTGCGCACACTGTGCAAGGGCCTTACATCGCCATCGCTGGGGCGTTGTTCGTGCTTGGCTTTGCGGTGATGTTCATGCATCTGCCTGCGGTCACGCGGAGCGAGTCGTACCGCCCCGGCGCCGATAGCGCCGCGTCCTCGGGCCGCAGCATCTGGTGCTACAAGCATACGGTTCTGAGCATGGTGGGCATCTTTTTCTATGTTGGCGTCGAGATCGCGCTGGCGGCCAACGCTATCAAGTTTTTCTTGGCCCAGGGTGTAGACCAGGAAGTAGCTGTCTCCCAATTTGTTGCTTCTCATGGATGGTTGGGAGGTTATCTCAGCCAAAAACTGGCAAACTTGACCGCTACGAATGTTGCTGGAATTCTGGCCTCGTTCTATATGTTTGCCATCATGATCGGACGCTTTGCCGGCACATGGGCGATGAAAGCCGTCAAGGCCGAGAAGTTGCTGGCAGGTCTGGGTTTCTTCGGCGTAGCACTGATGTTAGTGGCAGTGGGAACCACCGGATCGATCGCCGTCTGGAGCCTGATTCTCTGCGGTCTGGCCAACTCCATCATGTATCCGACTATCTTCGCGCTGGGCATCGCCGAACTGGGACCGATGACCAGCAAAGGCTCTGGCGTCATCACCATCGGCAATGTGGGGGGGGCTGTGATTCCGCCGCTCTTTGGCGCGTTGGCCGTCGCGATTGGCTATCAGCACGCCTTCATTCTGCCGATCATCTGCTACCTCTACGTAGCCTATTATGGCTTGTCGGGATACAAGCCCACGCGCGCGATAAAGGCATAGGCCGGGAGTTTCCTCCGGTATGCAATTTGCTCAAAATCGTTGGCCGCTGTGCACCTCGATGAACAGTCCCTTGCCATCGGCCAGCGTGTGGCCTCTCGCGTCGATAATCCGCGCCTCGCTCCAATGTTTGCGGCCCTCGCTGCGGACCAGGCGGCCCTCCACGCGAATGGGCGCTTCAGAGTGTACGGGACGAAGGTAGTTGATCTCCATCTGGCGGGTCATGGCCGTCAACCCCCGCGCCCGTATGGACTTGCTCATCGCCTCGTCCAGCAGCGTGGCGATGATGCCGCCATGCAGGTAACCGGCCGGGCCCTCGAAGCTGTCCGGAATCGTAGGCAGGCAAACCACGCTCCCGTCCTCGGCAACCAAAAACTCCAGATGCAAGCCGCCGGCATTGGCCGGTCCGCAGCCAAAGCAGCGGTTCTGCGCCTTATGCGCCATCGGGGTCAGTTTTTCTGAAGGTAAGTTCATGATTCCAGCATAGCGTAGACCGCAAATATGCCTCCGCTTGTGCAGAGGGAATGGTAGAATGCCAATCAGGTAATGGTAGAAATGAGGTTTTTATGGGCCTGAACATCAAAAACGAGGAGACGCACAAGCTGGTGCGGGAGTTGGCTTTCCTCACCGGCGAAAGCATGACCACCGCGATCCGCGTGGCCGTGCAGGAGCGGACTGAGCGCGTGGTGATCGAAAGGCAGAGAGGTCTCGCCGACCGGCTGCTGTCCATCGGCAAGGCGGCAGCTCCCCTTTGGCAGGAGCCGTTTCGCTCCACGGAACATGGCGATCTGCTCTATGGCGAGGACGGGCTGCCCAAATGATTCTCGATACCTCGGCCATCGTTGCCATTCTGCAAGATGAACCAGAATCTCCGGCTTTTGCGCATGCTGTCGAAGACAATCGTCCGGTCAGGGTTTCCGCGGCAAACTGGCTTGAAGCGGCCATCTTAGTAGACGGCAATCGCAGCCCCGCGCTGAGCCGTCGCTTTGATGAACTGCTGCGCGAGGCAGCCGTCGAGGTTGAACCGGTGACGACGCAACAGGCAGAGCTGGCGCTAGAGGCGTACCGCGCTTTTGGACGCGGCAGCGGTCACCCTGCTCACCTCAACTTTGGGGACTGCTTTGCGTATGCTCTGGCCATGGAGAGGGACGAACCACTCCTGTTCAAAGGCAAGGACTTTGCCCATACGGATGTGCGCCGTGTGGCGATGTAGCAACAGATGGCAGGAAGGATTCTGCAGCTACACCAAGAGTTGGTGTTTCCGGTTCGATGCACTACAAATCTACGCGACGCCTCCTTTTTCCGCAGACTTTCTCCGCATCTTTGCATCGAACCGAATGGAGGTCATTCCAAAATGATGGACCGCAGAACTGCACTGAAGCACCTCGGCGGCGTGACGAGCGCGCTACTGTTGATGGAAACCCTGAGTGGTCAGGCACTCCCCGCCGGCCAGCCTGTTGCCGCAGTTCCACCCGCGCCGCCAACAGGCCCTTTCACGCTGCCGCCGCTGCCTTACGCATACGACGCGCTGGAGCCTTACTTCGACGCCGCAACCATGCACTTGCACCACGACAAGCACCACCAGGCCTACGTGAACAACCTGAACGTCGCCGTCGCCGCGCATCCCGAGCTGGCAGGGAAGACCGTGGACGAACTGGTCGCCAACCTGAGCACCTGGCCTGAATCTGCCCGCACCGCCGTGCGCAACCAGGGCGGAGGGCACGCCAACCACTCCTTCTGGTGGCCGACGCTGGGCAAGCCGGGATCGGCAACCGCGCCCACCGGCGAGCTGGCCAAGGCTATCGATCTGAAGTTTGGTTCGCTCTCAGCTTTCCAGGACAAGCTGACCGCCGCAGCCATGGGCGTCTTTGGCAGCGGCTGGGCCTGGCTGGTCAAGTTGCCCGACGGGACTGTTGCCATAGAAACCACTCCCAACCAGGACAGCCCGCTGACCCTGGGTCACAAGCCAGTGTTGTCTGTGGACGTGTGGGAGCATGCCTACTACATGAAATACCAGAACCGGCGCGCCGAGTACGTGAAGGCCTTCTTCCAGGTGCTCAACTGGGACTATGTGAGCGGGCAATTTACTCAGAAGGCATAGCGAGACAGTGGCCTGGATGGTAAAGCGGACAGTGGCCTGGGCACCTGTGTGCGTGGGATTGACGGCCAGCCTGGGCCTTGCTCTGGGCGGTTGCCATAGCAGGCCCCCGCTCACCCCGCAAGAGGCGGAAGGCAAGCACCTCTACCAGATCCGCTGCGCCCACTGTCACGAAGATAACGATCAGGAGCTCAAGAAGATTCCGCCTGATCTGCACGGCATCTTCGACCGCAGGACCCTACTCAGCGGCGCGCCTGCCACGGACATGGCAGTGCGGCAGATTGTGTTCACAGGGAAGGGAATGATGCCCGCCTTCGCAGGCCGATTCACGGACGAGCAGATGGCTGCGTTGTTGGCCTACCTGCACACCGAGCTGCGCTGAGACCGTCACAGCCTGAACGGTCGAAAATCAGCAAAAATGCCACCACGGTATACTTGGAATTGCTATGGCATCCGAGAGAACCTTCTATATAGAGACCTTTGGCTGCCAGATGAATGCCCATGACTCGGAAAAGGTCATTGGCACATTGGAGCACGAAGGTTACCGGCAGGTCGAGTCGGAGGAAGATGCCGGCCTGATCCTCTACAACACCTGCTCCATTCGCGACAAGGCGGAGCAGAAGGTCTTTCACCGCCTGGACGAATACAAGCGCCAGCATAGGGAAGGCAAGCGGTTCGGCGTGCTCGGGTGCGTAGCGCAGCAGGAGGGCGAACAAATCTTCGAGCGGGTGCCGTATGTCTCGCTGGTGTCAGGCTCGGCCTCTTACCGCAAACTGCCCGAAATGCTCTCGCGCCTGGAAGCCGGCGAGACGCGCATCACCGGCCTCGATGACCGCCAGACCGATGAAACCTTCGAGACCGAGTTCACCGCCCGCAAGAACCCCTATCGCGGTTACATCACCATCATCGAAGGCTGCGACAAGTTCTGCGCGTACTGCGTAGTGCCGTACACGCGGGGCAAGGAGCGCAGCCGCGGCTCGAATTCTGTGCTGGCCGAAGCACGGCGCATCGCCGATCAGGGCCTTACCGAGATTCAACTGCTGGGCCAGAACGTGAACAGCTATCGCGACACGGAAGGGAAGCGGAGCTTCGCGGAATTGCTGGCAGCCGTGGGCGAGATCGAGGGCATCAGGCGCGTGCGTTTTACCACCAGCCATCCGCGCGACTTTACGCGCGACATCGTCGAAGCCATCGACGCCGTGCCCACGCTCTGCGACCACGTTCACTTGCCAGTCCAGTCCGGCTCCTCCCGGATTCTCAAGGCAATGGCCCGCGAGTACACTCGTGATTGGTATTTGGAACGGATCGGCTGGATCAAAGCGGCACGACGGCCCATCTCGATTTCGACCGACATCATCGTCGGGTTTCCCGGCGAAACCGCCGACGACTTCATCCAGACCATGGACCTTCTGTCCGAGGTCGAGTACGATTGCGTCTTCGGCTTCAAGTACTCAGGTCGGCCTAACACCCCGGCTTTGCACCTAATCGATTCCATCCCCGAAGCCGAAAAGGCGAACCGGCTTCAAGTTGTACTTGACCGTCAGCGCGAGATTCAAAGAGTCAACTATGCCAGGCACCTGGGGCAGGTCATGGAGGTCATGGTCGAAGGCGCTAACCCGGCGCGAGGACAAGTTATCGGACGTAGCAGCCAGAACAAACCCGTAAACTTCACCTGTGCCCAATTGATAGTCCCGGCGCCCGGGAGCTACCTCCAAGTGAAGATTACCGCGACGCATCCCAACAGTCTCGTGGGCGAGGCAGTCTAAGATTAGAGCGAGCGAAGGAAGGGGAAGTCATGGATATCGAAGTTCGAATACGCGGGCTGATGATGGACCCGGCCACAAGTATGCCCATCGTTGTGCTTAAGGATGTCGCTTCCGATACTGTGATGCCCATCTGGGTCGGAATCTTCGAGGCCAATGCTATTGCACTCGAGATCGAAAAGGTAGCAGCGCCACGCCCGATGACACACGATTTGACGAGAAACCTCATCCGTCACTTGAATGCAACGCTGGAACGTATTGTTATATCAGAACTTAAGGACGATGTATTCTTCGCGGTCCTGTGGCTTCGACAAGGGGATGAGCCCTTGGCGCTTGATGCGAGGCCCTCCGACGCTCTCGCTTTGGCGTTGCGCGCTGACTGCCCGATCTACGTCACAGAACAGGTGATGCAGATGGCCAGGCTGAACACCTCAGGCCCCGCTGAAGGCCCGACGGCAGAGCAATTGCGCGGCTGGCTGGAAGGTTTGAACGACGAAGACCTGGGCCGTTACAAGATGTAATTTCCTCAGAGCCTGGGCCGGGAGCTGCCACAGGCCGCTACCACCGCGCATATTTCTAGGCACGAAAACAGGGAATCAAGCTTGCCCTCAAGGATATAGCCGCAACTTCGCAAGATTTGGTTTAAGTATACAGAATATACGTTATCGGACATTATTAATATCCGGCCCTGCCTATACAAAGGACCACTTATCAGCCCCCAATTGCAAACTTCTCTGGCTCCAGCAGGTCCGCCATCGTCTCACGGCGTCGAATCAGACGAGCCTTCGCACCTTCCACGAGCACTTCGGGGGGACGCAGCCGCGTGTTGTAGTTCGAGCTTTGCGCCATGCCGTATGCTCCGGTGTCGAGAATTGCAACCAGGTCTCCTGTCGCGACTGGCGCAAGTTCGCGGTCGCGGGCGAAAAAATCCCCCGTCTCGCAAATCGGTCCAACCACATCCACGATGCGAGACTTCCCCGCGCTCGGTTTTACCGGCACAATCTCGTGATAGGCCTGGTAGAGCGCTGGGCGGATGAGGTCGTTCATGGCGGCGTCGGTAATCACAAAAGTCTTTTTACCGTTGTGCTTTACCTGCAGGACGCGCGTCACCAGAGCTCCGGCCTGGGCGACTATAAAGCGGCCCGGCTCGATGAGCAACTGGCCCTCGTAGCCGGCCAACGCGCCTTGGATGGCCGCGGCGTATTCGCGCACCTTGGCGACGGCATCGAAGCTGCTCCGGTGGTAGTCAATTCCCAGCCCGCCGCCCGCATCTATAGTCTTGAGCTCGATTCCCTCGCGTTGCAGTTGGCGCAGCAGCTTGCTCACCCGCTCCATGGCCGCGCCAAAAGGCGCCGCGGTGCAAATCTGCGAGCCGATGTGGACGCTGACGCCGTGTGGCTCAAGCCAGCGGCTGCTTGCGGCGCTCTTGTAAATCTTTAGTGCCTGACGAATGTCCACGCCGAATTTGTGCTCGCGCAGGCCGGTCGAGATGTAGGGGTGGGTATCGGCGAAGACGTCGGGATTGACTCTCAGGGCGAAGCGCGCCTTGCGCTTGAGCTTTGCGGCTCGCGCTGCCAGCAACTCCAACTCCACCTCGCTCTCGGCGTGGAATTCTAAAATTCCTGCGATCAGCGCCCGGTCGATCTCGGCCGTCGTTTTTCCCGCACCCGAGAATACGACCCTGCCCACAGCCTCCGGCGCGGCGGCCAGCACTCGCTCCAGTTCTCCCCCGGAAACGATGTCGAAGCCCGCGCCATGGTCCGCCAGCAGCTTCAGAATGGCCAGCGCTGAGTTGGCCTTTACCGCGTAACAGATCAGATGTTCCCTGCTCGCCAGCGCCTGCTGAAACATTCCCAGCCGCTCGACAATCTGGTCGCCAGAGTAAACATAAAGCGGTGTGCCGTGACGCTTCGCCAGCGTTTCCAGCGAAACTTTGCCGCAGTGCAAAGCACTGCCTTGTTTCGGATAATAAAATGGCCGCGGCGATGAAGGCGAAGATAGGGGCAAAGTCAACTCCCGGAAAATTCTCTCTTGAGACTACAGTATCTCAGCGAGGTCTGAACCTTGCGGCCCGCAAAGCGATCCCTTCGCGCACTGCAATGGGTTGTGCTCCTCAGAATACGCGCCTTTGCAGTATTGCCTTCAGCCTCGAGCGCCTTTGAAAATGCCATGGCCCCCGCTACAATGTCAGTATGACGGAGCCACCGATGGTTGACCTGGTGGGCGTTGGATTGAACGCCACGGACACGCTGATTCCTCTTGCCGATTACCCGGCACGCGGCTCCAAGGTTGAGTTTCGAGGCGCAACCGTGATGCCCGGCGGACAGACGGCAACCACCGTGGTTGCCTGTCAATCCTGGGGAATGAGCACGCGCTATGTGGGCAAGCTGGGTGACGATGACGCGGCCCGTCTGCACCGTGAAGCCTTTGTCCGCGCGGGAGTAGAGGCGCGGCTGATTGAGGTCTCGGAAGCCGCAAGCCCGCAATCGCTGATTATCGTGGACGGAGGAGGTGAACGAACCGTCCTGTGCAGAAAAGACGAGCGGCTTATTTTGCAGCCCGAGGATCTGGAGCGCGCGTGGATTGAGAATGCGCGTGCCTTGCATGTAGACGGCTACGATACTGCCGCGGCCACATTGGCGGCGGGCTGGGCGCGCGCTGCGGGAATCCCCGTCATCGCCGATCTGGACGAGATGTACCCCGGCGTGGAACGGCTGATCGAAAGCGTGGACTACCTGATAGTGAGCCGCGACTTCCCTTCCCGGCTGATGAAGGAGAAAGACCTGAAAAAAGCGTTGCGGGGGATGCAATTGCGTTACGGCTGCGTACTGACGGCCGCGACACTGGGAGAGGACGGTGTGCTGGCCTGGAATGGCGCCCGGCTTCTGCACCGTTCCGCTTACCGTGTGCCGGTCGTGGATACCACCGGCGCCGGAGACGTCTTCCATGCCGGATTCATTTATGGGCTGCTCCAAGGCTGGCCACTCGAGCGCCAGCTCGACTTTGCCTGTGCCGCCGCTGCGCTGAACTGTACGGCAAGCGGGGCCAGGGGCGGCATTCACCCTGTCACCGCAATTGAGGAACTGATGGCGGCGGCCTCGCGATACGACGCCGACTCTTCCTTACTGCTCCAGGTTGAGTAAGAAGCCTGCCCCAACAGAAAACTTCCCTGCCCTCAACCTTCGATCTGCCGCAGCCACTCCGCAAGCAGCGTGGCAACCTTCTGCGGCTGCTCATAGGCGGCGAAGTGCCCTGCGTCGGGCAACAGATGGAACTCGCATCCACCGGGCGCAGCATAAAAAGCTTCCATCTCGGCGGACGTTATCCCTGGATCCTCACTGCCGGCGATGGCCAGAACAGGAACCGATAAGCCAGCCACCGTAGGCACGGAGTCCGGCCGCGTGGCGAGGCCAGCCTGCACAGCCACCAAGGCCTCCGAAGTGAGCGTCATGCGGGCCCTCATTTGGGTCACCATCTCGGGATAGCGCTTTCGGGCAGTTGCCCCTATCAGTGTCTCAGCCATGCCGTCAAAGATTTCCGCGCTGCCGCCGACTCGCGCCTTGGCGATTAGGCCGGCGCGCCGTACAAGGTCGGCAGGTGCATCTGGCTGCGGCTTGGAGCAGACAAAAGCCAGCCCGCGCACCCGCTCGGGCGCCTGACGCCACAACTCCAGCAGCACATAGCCGCCGATGGAGCATCCGGCAAACACCGCCTCCGGCACATGAAGATGGTCCAGGAGAGCAAGAACGTCAGCAGCCAACTGCGTCATGCTCAGCACGGGAGCATCCGGAACCAGCGCAAACCCGCCCGCTGGCAAGGTTCCGAGTTGCGAACCGCCATGCCCGCGCAGATCGGGAACGATGGCGCGCACACCGGCCAGCTCCTCGATGAGCGGACGCCAGTATTCCCCATCGGGCGGCGTGGGATGTAGAAACACCACTGGCAAGCCGGTCCCGGTATCCCGAAAAACCAACGTCGCCCCGTCTGATTGGTACTTACCGTTCATAGCATGAGAATACGCTCATGGCAGCGCGATCGGCTCTTGAGGAATGCCGATCCAGCAGGCCAGATAAGCCACGGCCACCAGACCGCCGGAGAATATAAGCCCAAGAACCGTGAAGATGCGTACCAGGGCTAGATCCCACCCGTAAGCCTGAGCCAGGCCAATGCATACCCCGGCAATCTGACGGCCCACAATCGGGCGAACCAGCGGCCTGCCGGGAGTGTAGGTCGCGGCGGGAACGACCGCGCCACAGTTGGAACAGAACCGCGCGCTCACAGGCAACTCGGTTCCACAGCGTTGACAAAAAATGGCCATTGTCGGTCCCTCCTGCAAAACACTATCGAATAGAAGATACGGCGGCAGGGCAGCGGCGGTTCCATCTTCAAAATGCCTGCCAGGCTCTCACGTGCCCCGGTAGGGATTGTGCAGATGCTTTCTGGCGGTATCGGCGCGCGAGGTGTTCGGTCCGGCATCGATGGCCATCTGGTAGTCGCTGACAGCCAATTGGCGCTCGCCGTTCATGTCGTGGCACTCGCCGGCGGCCAGCAGCGACCTTATTTTGAGTTCCGGCCCAACATTCTTGCTCAGGGCAGCCTGTTCGTAGGCCCGCGCTGCCTCGTCGTAGTGTCGCTGACCGCGCTGCGCGTCGCCCAAGCCGAAGTAGGCCAATTCCAGCCGCGCTTCCGCAAAATAACCGGGCCTGGCGCTGTGGGCGATCAGTTCCCGGTAGGCCGTCACGGCGACCATGCCTTCGCCGGCGTCCTTGCGCAGGTTGGCCTCCTCCAGGCAGAAAAGATAATCGTGAGGATACTGGCCTTTCAGGCCGCGCACCACCTGGATGGCCTCTGTGTAGCGCGCTTCCCGGCGTAGAAACAGCGCGATCACGGTGTGCGCCTCCACGTTGGTCATCACGCCGCGGTTGGCGTCGTCGTTGAGCATCTCCAAACCCCTGGACTTCGAGCCGGTGATGCCGGCAAAGCCAATCAGTACCTTGAAGGGCCACGGCAGCGCGCCCACCACGTACTCATAGACTCCCACCACCAGCTTGGCGTCCACATAATCCGGGTCCAATTGGAGCACGTGCACATCGTCATCCTTGGCTTTCATGGCCAGCCGGAATCCAGCGCCAAAGCCCCGCTCTACCATGGCGAGATAGGTGCACTTGAGGCTCCGCGCCCAGCCGCGGGCGTAAAGGGCGTCAATGTCGTTAGGGTTGCGGCCGATGCGCCAGTCGGCCTCGCGGATAGCCTCGTCGGCCAGCGCGAAGATGCGGTCGCGCGTCCTGGGATCCTCCTCGGTCGCATGACGGCCCGTGAGAAAGCCGTCGTTGGCGTAGAAGGTAGTGTCGAGCAGGTCCTGCCGGTAGAGTTCCTGGAAGACTACTGCTTCCAGCAGAAACGCGGTGGGCAGCGGGTCGCCCGGATGCGCGGCATGAAAGCGCTCGAAGCGTTCCACGGCCCCCGGATAATCCAGGTTGTAGAAGTGCTCATACGCCTCGCGCACCAGCGAGTCGTGGCTCAGAGGACTGGAATGCACCTCAGAGGCCCATCCCTGGCTGGCCGCCGCCAACAGCACAATGCCCCATCCCCAGCCGCGTATCCATCTCAAAACGCACTTCAAACCCAATTCCCCCATCAATTCGCTAACTTGCTAACCGGCTAATTCCGCGCAGCGTAGCTAACTTGCTGCTTTTGTCCACAACGGGTCTCGGCTCCCAAGCCTGTTTCCCCTGAGTTCATGGTATCGGATTCGCGTTCCGCTCGCCCCGCTCTGATTTTCCCGCCAGCCGGTAATCCCATAAAATGAAGGTATGCCCATCCCCGAGCGACTGAACCCAAGCTTCGGCCCCGCCCATCCACCCGTCGTGGACCTGATTGAAGACGCCCGCAAGCGCCTGATTGTTGCCCTCGACATGCCCGATGCAGTCTCGGCACTCGCCCTGGTCGGCCAATTGGAAAAGAACTGCCAGTGGTTCAAGGTGGGGTTGGAGTTGTTTGTCGCCGCCGGCCCCGCGGTGATCGAGCCGCTGGTGGCGCGCGGCCACTCCGTCTTCCTCGATCTCAAGTTGCACGACATTCCCAACACCGTCGCCGGAGCCGTGCACTCGGCTGCGGCGCTGGGAATAAAAATGATGACCCTCCACGCCGCCGGAGGCCCGGCCATGCTGGCCGCCGCGCGAGCCGCGCTCGACGGCGTAGCCGATCCGCCCGAACTGCTGGCTGTCACCGTGCTTACCAGCATGGACCAGGCCCAGGTGAATGACGTCGGCCTCGGCCGCTCACCCGCCAAACAGGTCGAGTTGCTGGCCCGGATGGGTATGGAAGCCGGAATCCACGGCTTCGTCTGCTCGCCGCAAGAGGTCGCTTCCCTGCGCGCGCTCACCGGACCCGAAGGGGTACTGGTCGTCCCCGGCATTCGTCCGGCAGGAACCGCAATCGACGATCAGAAACGCATCGCCACCCCCGCAGAAGCCTTGCGGCTGGGCGCAAGCTACCTGGTCGTAGGTCGCCCCATCACGCAAGCCCCTGACCCGGCCGAAGCCGCCGAAGCAATTTTGAAGGAGATGGCCGAAGCGCTTTGATGGGCATTACTCAAAGAGTCCTCTCTTCCCGAAAGGTTGGCGGGTGGCATCGCTCTATACTCTCCGCGTGATTTATGCAGGTCAAACCGGAGAACTGGCTTGCGTTCGGTCAACGGATTGCCACTGGCCATTCTTTCTCCTGTGCCGCGGATTCAGGCGCGCCGGTGCGGTAAGCGCCGAGGCCTTTCGTCAGGCTCTCCAACTCCTCTGCGTGCGCGGACAGTCCGCAAGGATGCCCTTCGGTCTCAAGCAGATGTGCATTCTCCCGGATCATGGTGAAGAGCGGACTGGCTAAGGCCTCGCGCAAATTTGAAGTTCTCACGTTGTGCGTCGCCAGGGCTGAAACGGGACAGGCGGTCACGTCGCCGCTCGGATTCACATGGGCGAATCCGCGTCCAGCGGAGACGCATCCTCCGAGCGTTTCTTCATCACCCGGCGAATGGATGATGTAAGCGCCTCCGGTCGCCCGATCCCGATACTGGACGACGGTTTCGCGGAAGTGGGCCCGCTGCTCCACCGTCAACAGCGCGCCACTTTCGCAGCTGCCTGTGGGAACCTGTCCGGTGGGAATCTGCTCGATGAACATCGCCAGCGGTCCGCTGTGTGCAATCAACGCGTCGATATTCCTTGGCTCGGACCAGTACTCGATGTTTGCCGATCCCACAGTCACGGCGATGCCTGTCAAAACACCTGCGTCGCGCAGCCGGTCGAGAGAGCTGAGGGCCTTCTCGTAGACGCCATGGCCCCTGCGGAGGTCGGTCAGATCGCGATCGCCCTCTAGGCTGACCACTACCACCGTGTTGGAGCAGTTCCTCAAAATCTGGTAATCGCTGGGTTGCAGAGCCGTCCCGTTGGTGAAGACAAGGAAGAGCCGATCGGGATGGTCTCTGAACAGGTTCGCAATGCCTGGCAGCATGAATGGTTCGCCGCCAGCGATCATGAACGCCATCACACCCAGTCGGACCGCTTCGTCCACGATTCTGTACCAGTCGCGGAGATAGAGTCCCGGCCGGGCCGGCGCTCTGGTCACGGTGCCTACGGCCCCGGCGTAGCAGCCGGCGCAGCGCAGATTGCATTTGGAAGTGACGCTGAGAACGAGAAATGGCGGCACTCGTACCCCGCCGGCAAGCTCACTGGCTCGAATGCGCCTCGATTGCCCAATCGTTCGCGTAAGGCGGAGGAACCCTGGCAGGTACCGAGGATGCCGCACGATCCACGGAACCAAAACACGCGACAATTGCGGGTCAATGTCCTTGATCCGGCGCGTAAGGCCGAAAAGGCGGCTCGATAGGAGGTCAGTTGACGGGTCGGACAATTCAATCATGGCGTTCATTGGCAGTGTATACGGGTTGACAGCCTCTCTTGTTCCAGTGAGGCTGTGGAGTTCTGTTACGACGGTGTGCTGAACGCGAAAAAGCCCGGCAACAGCCGGGCTTTTTCGTGCGCCAAACTTAAACTTTCGCTTAGAGCTTCTCGTAGAAATCGCAGACAGAACATGAGATGTAGACGCCGCCGGGGATGCCGCGCTCGCGGTCCTTCACGCGCTTGACGATGCGCGTCGGCTTGCTGCACTTGGGACAGTTGGTCGACTTCGTCGTGTCCATTTCCTTCTTGCGGTCACCTGTTTTGGCAATCTTGGCCATCGGTCGGGTGTTTCTCCTTCTTTAGGGTGTCTCTGCACACACGCGCAGAAGAACTGCGCGCGGCTTCAACGTCGCGGTCAATTGCTCGCTTCCAAAGAGAATGCCTGGAAGCAGCGGGACTCGCTCTGACTAGTTTACATCAGGCTGCCTTAACCGCTTCCCTAAGCCGCTTCATGGATGACAGGTAAACTGTAAGCTGTGGAGGCTCCATTGCCATGCCCGTTCTCTGGATGAGTGAAAACGAAGCCCGTGATTTTCTTGCCACGCGGGCCGAAGGCCGTCTGGCCACCTGCGACGCTGCCGGACAGCCGTACATCACGCCGCTCAATTATCTCTATCGCGAAGGAAAAATCTACTTTCACAGCAAGCTGACAGGGCGGAAGCTGGACAATATCGCCGAAAACAACCTGGTCTGCTTTGAAGTGAGCAAGGTTGAGAAGCTGACGGTCTCTACTGATCGTCCCTGCGCCTGTTCCACCCGTTATACCTCGGTGCTGGTTTTTGGCGCCGCGCGGGTGATCTCCGATGATGCCGAAAAGGCCGTTTTGCTGAATTTGCTGGTGGAGAAATACGCTGGCGGCAAAGCCTTTGAACCTGTCGAGGAGAAACATGCCGCGGATTGCGCCGTGGTGGAGATTCGCGTCGACGAAATCAGCGGCAAGATGAACGTCGATCCGGAGTAGCTAGCTTTCCAAAATCGTCATCCTGAGCGACCCTGAGCGGAACGAAGGGGAGTCGAAGGACCTGCATTTCGGCCGAACTACAAAGGCGCGGCCCTGACTCTAGCCGGCAGCAGGCGGCCGATCCGCCGGCGTCTTCTCGGAACTGGCCAGCGGCGGCGCAGCAGCCGGCAGAATCTGGACCAGCCCAGGAGCTGCAGGCTCGGTCGCGCCCATGGCGGCTTCGTGCTGACGGCGGGCGGCAGCGTCAAGGTCCACCGGAATGCCGCCCGGCACAATCACCGGGGCGTTGTAGCGAAAGTCCAGATCGCGCGTGAGGCGGTAAACCACAGGCAGCGCGGAGAGCAGGACGACGAACGCTACCCAACTGCCGTCCAGGCCAAAGCCGCCGCCGGTCAGCCAGAACGGCCCCATGGGATTGCCCTGCACCACAGGCGAGTGGCTGCTGACTCCGCTCACAGCCAATCCGAAAAGCAGCGCGCGGCTGGCCTTCCAGCCGAAGTTGATTCCCCAACTCACCCACAGTGCGCGGGTGCGCAAGTAGGCCGTGGAAAGAACAAAGCTGAGCACAATGGAGACGGCGACGCTGGAGTGACTCGATCCGGGCACAAGCGCCTGCACAATGGCGTAAAAAGCCGCATAGCCCAGCACCGCGCCCAAAGATCCCACTGCTTCTGCGAAGCGCTGAAATCCGTAACCTCGAAAGGCAACCTCTTCGGCCAGTGCGAGCAGTCCGAAAAATGCGGCATCCGCCGCGAGCCATCCCCAGGCCGAAGGCCCAAGGATAAGCACAATGGCGATGCCTCCGCCCACGAGCATCGGAAGAACGCACGCCACGGCAAGCGCCCAGCCCACGGCCATTCCAAGGCCAACCTCGCCTTTCCAGCCGCTCCGTCGTGGCAATCCTTGCTCGCTCATCGGATGCTGCTGGCGGTCGAGCGTCAATCCCATGCTCGCATAGCCCACGAGCAACAGGGAGAGCAGCATCGCCTGCTGTGCCAGTGGCTGCCACTGTTCATTGACCAGTAGCGGTGCCTCGCGCAGAGCCAGCGACCGCGCCAGAAAGAACCAAACCACGGCAACGATAAATCGCCAATAAGCGCGGAAGCGGCTGACGGCAGGCTGAATCGGGCTCATCGGCATTTAACCTTCTGTGTAGAACTGCGCAATGTTGCGGAACTTGGCCTGGCGCTCGGCTACCAGAGTGCCGATTGGCAACGCTTTGAGTGCGGCCAGATGCTTGATGAGTACGGAACTCAGAAGCCCCGTGCCTGCCTCGGGGTCGGTATGAATGCCCTCCGGTGGTTCTTGGACGATCTCATCCACACAGCCCAGCGCGGCAACCTCCGGGGCCGAGATGCGCATCGCTTCGGCGGCCAACTGTTTGTGCGACGCGTCGCGCCACATGATGGCCGCGCAAGACTCGGGGGTAATCACGAAGTAAAGGGCATTTTCGAGGATAAGGACGCGATCGCTAACGGCCAGCGCCAGCGCGCCTCCCGATCCGCCCTCGCCGCTGATAACCGAGATGGTGGGCACGCGCAGCCGCGACATTTCCAGAAGATTGCGCGCAATCGCCTCCGCCTGGCCTCGTTCTTCCGCTCCCAGGCCTGGGAAAGCTCCGGGCAGATCGATGAAGCTGATGACCGGTCGCCCGAATTTTTCGGCGATCTTCATGGCCCTGAGCGCCTTGCGATAGCCCTCGGGATGAGGCATGCCGAAGTTGCGCCGCACCCGCTCTTTGGTCGAGCCGCCCTTGCGGTTGCCGATGACCAGCACCTCTTCGCCGGCCAGCCGGGCCATGCCGCAGGCCACCGCCTCGTCGTCGCCAAAGGCGCGATCGCCGTGAATTTCGCTGAAATCGGTGAATATCTTCTCGATGAAGTCCATAGGGTAGGGCCGCTGGGGATGCCGTGCCCGCTCAATCCTGATCCACGCCGGCGACACCGCCTGCGCCTCAATGGAAATCCCTGTTTCCTGTTCGCTCATCTATTCCTTGTTGTTCAATCCGGTGCGGCTCAAGACTGGCGCGACGACCACCAATGCTGATTCTACGGGGCGCGGGCCTCAGGCACAAATGGCGGATGGAAAAGGCGGGGTTTCTGGAGCCGGCGGCAAACCACACCAGGTGAGGCACTTGACCAAAAAAGCCCATTCGACGCAGCCGTACCCTGGCCGTAATAAACTCCGTGCCACAGGTTCCTCGACTGGCACACTTGACGGCTAGCGTGTCGCATCCGGATTTCATCAACAGTGAAGCCGCCTTACCGTGCGCCGTTCACGAGGCTCGCCCTTTGCGTGGCAAGACGACTGACAGCGTCGCTCTGCTTGACCATCTCCATCACCGAGAGGCCTTTTTCCGCCAGCGCTCCTGTAGGACAGGCTTGCACGCACTTGCCGCAGCCTGTGCAGTTGCTTGCCTTGCCCCAATCGTCCTTGAGGTCGCTGACAATGCGCGAGTAAATCCCGCGGGAGGCCACCTCCCACACATGGGCTCCTTCCACCTCCGCGCAAACCCGCACGCAGCGCGTGCACAGGATGCAGCGATTCTGGTCGAGAACGAAGCGGGGATGCGTCATATCGACAGTCATCCGCGGATTGTTGTAGGAGTAACGCACGTGGGTGATACCCAGAGAACGGGCCAGCGACTGTAGCTCGCAATGACCGTTGGAAACGCAGGCGGAGCAGATGTGGTTTCGTTCCACGAGCAGCAGTTCGACGGCCATCCTTCTGTACTGCGTCAGCTTGGCCGAGGCGGTCTTGATCGACATGCCCTCCTGAATAGGCGTAGTGCAGGCCGGCAGCAGACGATCAGTGCCGGCAAGCTCCACCATGCACACGCGACAGGCACCCACAGCGCTCAACCCCTTCAGGTAGCAGAGCGTTGGAATCTGCTTCCCGTTGGCGAGGGCCGCTTCCAGAATGCTCTGTCCTTCCCTGGCCGTTACCAGTTCGCCATCAATCCGGACGGAAATCGTTTTAGTCGGCAAGGCAGCGCTCCTATTCTTCACACAATTTAATTGGCAGTGACGGTGGCTCGCAAATCGCAACGCAGGCAGCGGCGGCACTCTTCCAGCGCTTCCTTGGGGTCGAGACCCGCAACCACTTCCTGTTGCGAACGAACCCTGAGGGCGGCGGGCAGGTCGTGCGCCGCGTGGCGTCGGCTGAGGCTCGGCTCTCCCGGCGCCGTGCGGCTGTATTCGAAGTCGGGAAAGATTCGCTCCCAGCGTTGTTCGCCCATCAGGCGCTCGTCCATCTTTTGCGCCGCCTGCTTGCCGCAGCTCATGGCGTTGGAGACATTGGATGCGCCGGTAATCACATCACCGCCGGCGTAGAAATTGGGCCGGCTGGTCTCGTACGTGAAACGGTCTACGATGATCGTTCCTTCTTCCTTGAGTTCCAGTCCGGAAGCTCGGCAGAAGTCCTGGTCAAAGGTCTCGCCAACGGCCAGAATCACGCTGTCGCACTCGAAGCGCTGCACCTCATCGGTGGGCATCGGCCGTCTGCGGCCGCTCTTGTCGTACTCGCCCAGGCGCGTCTTGACAATTTCGATGGCCTTCACGCTGCCGTCCGCTCCGCCCAGAATGCGGTGCGGTGCGGCGAGAAAGACAAAGCGCACGCCTTCGTCCTCGGCAGCCTGAATCTCCTCATCGATGGCGGGCATATCCTGGCGCTCGCGGCGATAAAGAATAGTAGCGCTGGCGCCCATGCGCATAACGGTGCGGGCCGAATCGATGGCTGCGTTGCCGCCGCCGATGATAGCGACCCTGGCGCCCGTGACTACCTTTTCCTGCCGTGCGACAGATTCGAGGAAAGGCAGCGCGGGGTGAACATTTTTCAATTCCGTGCCGGGCAGATAGAGCCAGGATTCCTTCCATGTTCCAATGGACAAAAAGACCGCGTCGAACTGGCTGGCAAGCTCATTCAGCGGAACATCGAACCCGATGCGGGTGTTGAAGACCATCTTCACGCCGACGCCTTCGATTAGGTCCAGTTCCTTGCGCAGCACCGATTTCGGCAGCCGGTATTCGGGAATGGCAAAGCGCAACATGCCGCCAGCCTCGCTGCGTTCCTCAAAAACCGTCACGTCGTGGCCTAACATCGCCAGGTAAAACGCGGCTGTCAGGCCAGTCGGGCCAGAGCCGGCCACAGCCACCTTGCGGCCGGTGGGCGCCAGTTTGCGCGCGCGAATCCGTTCCAGCATTGGCTCGAAGAGATCGGACTGATAGATTGCGTCGGCCAGGAAGCGATGCACCTCGCGCATATTCACCACTTCGTCAAACGACTGGCGGCGGCATCTGTTATCACAAGGATGCTGACAGACCCTTCCAGTAGAAGCGGGCAAGGGATTGTCGAGAATCACGGACTCGAATGCATCCTCCAGCCGGCCCTCTTGGTATAACTCCAGGAAGCGCGGAATGTTCATCCTTAGCGGGCAACTGTTCTCGCACGGCGAAAGCGCGAGTTCCTGGCAGACGCCTGCGCGGCAACGATGAGCAACAATGTGGTCTTCGTATTCCTCGCGGAAGTGGCGCATGGTGGTGAGCACAGGATTGGGCGCCGACTGGCCCAGCGCGCACAGCGAGCACTCGCGAATCATCCGTCCCAGCTCATCCAGCAGGTTCATCTGTTCACGGGTTCCGCTGCCCTTAGTGATCGCATTGAGGATGCGCAGCGCTTTGTTCAGCCCCACCCTGCACGGAACGCACTTGCCGCACGACTCCGAATGTGTGAACTCGATGAAGTAGCGCGCCACATCGACCATGCAGTTGTCTTCGTCCATTACCACCATGCCGCCTGAGCCCATAATGGAGCCAATCTGCGCCAGGCTCTCGTAATCGACGGGTGTATCGAGCATCTCGACGGGAATGCAGCCGCCGGACGGTCCGCCGGTCTGCACGGCTTTTACGCGACGGCCCGGCGCAGCGCCTTCGCCGATGTCGTAGATGAAGCTCTTCAGCGGAGTGCCCAGCGGCATCTCCACCAGGCCAGTGTTCTGAATTTTGCCTACCAGCGAAAAGACCTTGGTTCCTGGGCTCTTCGCGCTGCCTGTTTCGGCGAACCATGCCGGACCGCGGGTGACGATGGGAGCGACGTTGTACCAGGTCTCGACGTTATTGATGTTGGTTGGCTTGTCCCACAATCCTCTCTGCGCGGGGTACGGCGGGCGAGGACGCGGCCTGCCTGCCTGCCCTTCAAGCGATGCAATCAGGGCTGTTTCTTCGCCGCATACAAAGGCTCCGGCTCCCTGCACCAGTTGAATGTTGAAGTTGAAGCCGCGGTCGAGTATGTTGGCGCCCAGCAGCCCGTATTCACGCGCTTGCTCAATGGCCTTGGTCAAGCGGCTCACCGCCAGCGGATACTCGGCGCGCACATAGATGATGCCTTCGGTCGCGCCCATCACGTAAGCGCCGATGATCATGCCTTCCAGCAGCGAATGAGGGTCGCCCTCGATCTCGTTGCGGTTCATATAAGCGCCGGGGTCTCCCTCGTCGGCGTTACAGATAATGTACTTGGTGTCGGCCTTGGCCTTGGCCATGAAATCCCACTTGTTGCCTGTGAGGAATCCGGCGCCGCCGCGTCCGCGGAGGCGAGCGGCCTTAATCTGTTCGATAACGCTGTCGGTNNGTGTTCCATGATGGAATGTCGGGGTAACCTTGGCCGTATTTCAGGTGCGCGGTGATGTGATCCCACTCCTCGATCTTGCAATAAATGAGGTCCTTGGGCATGATGTGCGTCGAAATGCTTTCCAGGATGCGCGCTGCATCGTTGACCTGCACGCGGTGCAGCACCACGAGGGGATTTCCCGGCAGGCGGACACTCACCAGCGGCTCCTGAAAGCAAGAGCCGAAACAGCCCACGCCGGCCAGCATCACATCCAGGCCGCTGCGTTGAATGGCTTCATTGAGGGCGTGAAAAACCTCTTCGGCGCCGTTGCCGCGGCCACAGGTTCCCATTCCAACGGTCAGGCGCGGTGTGGCCGGCATCAGCTTGGCAAGCCCGGATTCACGAACCGCGTTGAACGCACCGATATCCTGAATTCGCGGCATTATTTTCCCCCTTTATTCAACGCCTTTACTTCCCGTTGTAGCGTGCGCTCATTCACATGGCTGAGAATATGGTGGTTCACCTCGACCACGGGAGCCAGCGCGCACTGGCCGAAGCAGGCAACGGTACGCACCGTGAAGCGCCGGTCGGCGGTGGTGAGTGCCAGCTTGTCGGCCTCGTTGGTATCACTCGCTTCCTGTCCGCTCAGCCCCAGATCAAGGCACAGCTTCTCCAGCAGATCGCGCGAGCCGCGCGTATGGCAGGCCGTCCCACGGCATACGCACACCACGTTATCGCCCTGCGGATCGAGGTTGAAGAGCGCATAAAAGGTCGCGGCGCTGTAGATTGTGGCCGGAGGAATACCGGTCTCCGCGGCGATGTAGCGCAGCGAATCCATCGACAAATACTTATGCGCATTGGCTGCCTGAACCGTTTCCAGGATTCCAAGCAGCGCTCCGGGACGGCCGGCGTGCTCTGCTACCGCCTGGTCGATCAGCAGCTTCTCGTGAGCATTCAGCGCTCCATTGGCGACACTCTGCATGATTCCTCCGCTTCTTGAGCAAACTCTATAGGCGCCCTGACAGCCTGCATTGCTCATCCAAAGTCATGAACGCGGCGTCCATTGGCCGCAACTCCGCCCGCGCTGTTTTTTCAAAAACTGCACACACTTGCAGCGTATTTGTTGTGGAATGACGGGATAGTGAGCGCGACATGGGCCGAACCCCGCACACTTCTGGACCATATCCGGAGAGCAGAAAGTGACAAGAAACGCACGCTTATGAAGCCCTGCATACCCAACTGATTAAGCGGCCACGCTCCATTGTTCCGTGCGCTTCGCAGAGAATCCACCCCACAGACCGTCCGCAAGGGACATTGACACCGCGAAGGCACAATGGGATGTGCTTTGTGTCACATCGGGTTGTGATGCTTATACATACGCGCTGGAAGCGGAGTCCGGAAACGCAGCAAACGCGCCACAGCTCCACCGAAAACACGGCTCCCGCGCTTCAGATGCTCAAGCACAGAACTATCAGCGGCAGGTCCTACTTGCGGTTCGAACCTCGCTTTGCCGGATTCCGCTTCTTGGCAGGCGGACGCGCCACCTTTGTCGCCGTTTTCAGTCCGGCAACGGGCTCGACTTTGCGCGCATCTTCTTCGTTGGCGCCCTCAGGGCTGGCGGGACCCAGCAGCAGGTCCACGCGATAGCCNNTGGGTGCAGCCTCGCCCGCCAGACGCAGCAGCGACGGCATGATCAGCCACCAGAGCAACTCCTCGTAGAGCTCGCGCACCAGGTAGGCGTGGTCTTCCGCCTCATGTACCCCAGTCAGCCAGCGAACATCCGGATCGAGCCACAAGGCAGGCAAAAGCGCAACTCGTCCATCCGAGACCGCCGTGGCTTCTTCCGGCTCTTCTTGCGGCTTGCCGACACCGGCCCCGGTAAGCAGCCCAACTTTGACGCGGGCAGCGACACGCCATGCTTCCTCGCCCTCGAAACCCAGCGCGGTGAAAGCCTGGGCAAACGGCTCGCGCAGGCGCAGGCGGTCAAAGAGATCCAGCGCCACGCGCTCCGGATTGGTCGTGTCAATCGATTCGGCCAGCAGCTCCAGCACGCACCAGCCGAGTACCGGGCCCCACATTGCCGTGGCCGTCAATTGCGGGCTGGGGCTGGGCAACATGCGGCGTGCAGCCACGGTCCATGGAGCCGGAAAGAGCGCTTCGACGGCCGGGATGCGCATCGCGGCGCGCAGGCGCTCGCGGAAGGCCGCTCTCAATAATGCGGGATTGGCGGGCTTGGCACCGCTGGCCTCGTTGCCTCCTAGCGCCAGATAAGCCTTCTGCCCCAGGCGCAGGAAGCTTTCGCAGCGCGCCCAGGCTGTCTCGAAGAACTCCGTGCGTTTGGCTTCGGTCTCTGTGTCGGTTCCGGCCGCCAGAGCGCGGGGATGCTCGGCCAGGTCGGCGAAGAGGCGCACGAGACCCGGCTCCAATTGCGCGCGTAGTGCATCGTGCGCCGGCTGCAGCTCCAGATTTACCAGCGCGTCTTCCAAATTAGCCACGCCCTGGCCGTTGAGCTGGTCCGAGAGCCGGTCCCAGGGTTGTTCCGCGGTCGAGTAAAGCTCGCGCCAATCGAGGAAAACATGGCACTGGTAGGCGTGCAGGTCGAGGGTCAATCCGCGCTCTGCCAAGTCCTTCGTCCGCCGCAGGTAGTTCAGGCCTGTCAACGAGTCGCGCCAGGCCAGCGTCACACTCGCGGCGTCGCTCAGGCCCAACCCTTCTCTGATTCTCTGCTGGCGCAGTTGATTGGCGCCTTTATCTGCGTAGGCCACAGAAAAATCAATCGTTCCATGTGTCTCGCCGTAGCGGTTGTTATAGACCACCAGCGCGCGTTCTTGACCGCTGCGGTTCGAGTAAGCAAAGACGTTTTCGTCCACTTTGCCCGCATCCAGAAAGAAGTCGTAGAGCCGGAAGTTGCCGCTTTCGGCAAAGAGCCGGCGACGCTCTAACAGCGGCGCAATCTCGCGTTCATGGCGCTCGACCATCCATGGGTTGGGACTTTCGTCATAGCGAGGCCGCTGGTACTCCATGCCGTACTTCTCAGTGAATCCCTCGATCTGGCCGTGGCCGAACATGGGCAGGCCGGGAAGCGTGGCCATCAGCACGGTCACGCCAAAGCATTTGTCTCCCTTGCCAAATTGATCGATTGCCGTGCGCTCGTCCGGGTTGCTCATGAAGTTGACGTAGCGCTTCATGATGTCCGGGTCGAACTCCAGTGTGTTCTTGATAACCGAGCGATACTTGGCGTTCTCTTCGTCGCGCAGCATGATCATGAATGCGCTGTTATAGACGCGATGCATGCCCAGTGTGCGAACAAAATAGCCTTCCATCATCCAGAAGGCCTCAGCCAGCAGCAGTGTGCCGGGAACCTCGGCGGCTACGCGATCCACTACCTCGCGCCAGAACTCGTGCGGCATGGCCCGGTTGAACTCGGCCCTGCTCATGCCATATTCGGCGCGCGAGGGGATGGCGCCGCTGTCTCCGGGAGCGGGAAACCAGAGGCGCTGCACGTGGCGCTTGGCCAGGGTCATGGCGGCATCGAAGCGGATCACGGGAAAGAGGCGCGCCACGTGCAGAATGGTCTGGATCACCTGCTCACGCACCGCCGGATTCAGGTAGTCGAGCTGCGCCGTGTCGTTCCAGGGAAAGCTGGTGCCGTCGTTGCCGTGATAGATGTAGCGAGTCTCGCCACTCTGCCGGTCGCGCCGCTGGAAGACCACGGCAGCATCCGACTGATCGAAATAGTGGTCCTCGATCTTTATCTCCACGCGCCCATCGTGCGAGAGGTCGGGACCGTTAAAGCTATAGGCGGGATAGGGCGTCTCCGGCCGGGAGATGAACCAATCCGGATGCTCCACAACCCAGGGCGAGTCAATGCCCATGTGGTTCGGAACCATGTCACTGGCCAGCCGCAGGCCAAATTTGTAGGCACGGTCGCGCAGGTTAACATAGGCCGCCTCGCCGCCCAGATCTTCGGCAATCGCGTAGTCGAAGAGCGAATAAGCCGAGGCCACGGCATCCGAGTTGCCGCAGAGCTGCTTGATGGTCTTCGAGGCGCGGCTCCGCTCCCAGACTCCGATCAACCAAAGCGAGTTGAGTCCGCGGCGCGCGAGCTGTGCCAGTTCCTCGTCTGGTATCTCGTCAAGTTTGGAGATGCTGCGGCTATATTGCCTGCTCATCTGCGCCAGCCAGACGTATGTGCTCTTAGCTATCAGCACGGCAGTGGGCATCCAGGCCATGTCAGGCGAGAACTTCTCGTATTCGTGAGCCTGGTCGCCGAAAACCGGCACTTCGGCACTGGCGACGATTCCTTGCCCTTTCCCTCGGCGGCGCTGGGCTGCGGCGTCGGGAGGGTTGAACTGCATCCAGATGGCCAGCTCTTCCTCGTGCAGAATCTCGCCGGCGATAAGCAGCAATTGCTCCAGGCTATCGCCTAGCAGCGGCTTCCACAGTTTGCGGATAAGGGCAAGTTGATCGGCCAGTGAGCGAGGCGCGCCCACGGCAGGCGCGCGCAGCAGCTCCAGCAGGTTCATCGGCTTGGCGTTCGGCAGCGGAATCAGCGGACGGGTGGCAAAGTAGTTGGGCAACTGGCGCGTGACCCGGCGGTAAACGGTCTTTTCCGCCAGGGTCTTTTCCTCGAAAAGCTCCGCGAAAGGTTGGAAGGCCTCGTTGCGGTTGGCGGTCCACAGCAGCAGCAGCTCTTCCAACGCGGCGGCCCGATGCGAAGTTTCACCGCTTCCCTTCTCCAGCCACTGGCGCGGCGTCTCGATGCCGCGAATCACCGAAATGCCTGGAAATTGCTCAACAAAGGCGAGCAGCATTGCATCCAAGGCCTCTGAACCCACCTTCGCGGAGAAAAACTCCAAGGCGCTGGTCATTACCGCGGGGTCAAACTGCTCGCGGTAGCGCGCCATCAGTACGTGGCTGGCCTCATCGATCAGCCCCATGGCGTAAAGCTGGCCGGCATGAACCACCTGTTCGGGATGCTTTTCAACGTCGCGAACCTTGTTGATGCGATGTGCGAACTCGCGGCAGGCGGCCACATTGGCAAAAACCACGTTTCCTGTGTAGGAAAACAGCGACTCCGCGAACCCGTACCGTTCACGCGCCTTCCGGGCTATATGGAACTCCATCATAGGAAACCGTACTCCAAATACGCTGCTGGGTGGTCCAGGTCTCGATTATGAGACCTGGGAAAGCACAACCCTCAACCGGCCGTGTGCCTGAAAAACCTTCCGTGCCCCATCCTTTCGCGTTCTTTGCGAAAGGGTGGGAAACCACAAAACTCAATGCGGGTGCCCCACCCTCGTCGCGCCTTTGTTCTTGCTGCTAGGGTGAGAAAACAAACCCAAAAGTTAAAGGTACATCAAAGAGCTGTCTTTTAATCCAGCGCCTTGTGGAAACGAAGTATGGCCGCCGTGAGCAGGGCGAAGCCGAGGCCGGCCATCGCAGCCATCTGTGGCCAAAGAATCGCCATCCCGACGCCCTTGAGGTAGGTTCCACGAATCACAATCAAAAAATAGCGCAGCGGAATCGCATAGCTGCAAATCTGCATCCATCGCGGCATGGTGCTGATAGGAAACCCAAAGCCGGAGAAAGTAATAGTGGGCATGATGAAGAAGAATGCGGTCACCATCGCCTGCTGCTGCGTGGCGGAAACAGTGGAAATCAGCAGGCCCACGCCCAACATGCACAGGAGAAACAGAACGGCGCCCAGCGCCAGTACGGAGACGTGACCGCGAAACGGCACCTGAAACCAGAGCGAGCCGACCACGGCAATCAGCGTGACGTCGAAGAGACCGATGAGAAAAAACGGCAGCGTCTTGCCGAGAATAAACTCGACCGGCCGAATAGGCGTTACCATGATCTGTTCGAGCGTCCCGATCTCGCGCTCGCGCACCACTGCGAACGCGGTCAGTGTCACCACGAGCACAACCGTCAGGCTGCCGATAATTCCCGGCACAAAAAACCAGCGGCTCCTGAGGTCGGGGTTGTACCATGGCCGCGGCGCCAGCTCGACCGACGGCATCACCTCCATCAGTTGCGGTGCGATGCGGCTGATGCGGTCCCTCTGGTACTCCTTCGCGAAACCCAGCGCGATCTGTGATATGTAGCCCGAGGCAATCAGCGCGGTGTTCGAGTTGGTCGCGTCCACAATCACTTGCAGCGGTGCGGTCTGGCCGCTCCGTAGCTTCTCGGCAAAGCCAGCATCTATCTCCAGGCCGACCGTAGCTTTTCCCTCCTCGATTAGATTGCCGAGCTGGCGCGAATCCGTGAGCTGCTGTTGCACGTCAAAGTAGGGACTCGAGGTGAAACGCGATACCAGCTCGCGGCTCTCCTGGCTGTGATCCAGATCAAGCACCACGGTCGGCACGTGATGAATTTCATAAGTAGCAGCGTAGCCAAAAACCATCATCTGAATGATGGGCGGGCCAATGAGGATGAAGCGCGTCCGCTTGTCGCGGAAGACCTGGATGAACTCCTTGATCAGCATTTGCTTCAGCCGCCCCAGCATCAGTTCTCTCCTTTATTCCAGCCTCTTATGGAAGCTGCGCGTAGCCAGCAACGCCAGCACGAACGTGAAGACAGCCAATGGAACCAGATCCGCGTAAAGCAGATGTGCGGGCGTTCCTTTGAGAAAGATTTTCTTGAGTACCGAAACGTAGTAGCGCGCAGGAAGAATGCGTGTGATCCATTGCAGTGCAACAGGCATCTGTTCAATTGAAAACAAGAATCCAGACAGCAGAAACGCCGGAAGAAAAGTAATCAACAACGCAATCTGGCTGGCTGCAAACTGGTTTTTGGCCAACACGGAGATCAAGAATCCCAGCGATAGCACCACCACCATGAACATCGCCGATGCCGCCATCAGCGTCACCCACGAGCCGCGAAAAGGCACATCGAACCAGTAGATTGCAATCAGCGCGCTGACGACGGTATCGAACATTCCCAGTACAAAATACGGCGCCAGCTTGCCGAGCATGATCTCCATCGCGGTTACAGGCGTCGAAATGAGCTGCTCCATCGTCCCTCGCTCCCACTCCCGCGCAATGGTCAATGAGGTAAGGAATGCGCCGATAACCGACATCACCAGCGCCAGTACGCCGGGGATGATGAAGGCGCTGCTCTCTAAATCCTCGTTGTACCAGGTGCGCGTATTCACGCTCATCGCAGCCGGCTGAATTGATAAGCCACGCTCTCTTAGCCAGTCGATCTGCACCTCAGCTGAGTAGCCCTGAACCACAGCCTGCGAGTAACCGATGAGCACATTGGCCGTATTGTCATCTGACCCATCCACAAGCGCTTGCACTTGGGCGGGCCTGCCGTCGCGCAGACGCTGAGAGAAATCCCAGGGAACGACAATTCCCATCTTCGCGTGGCCGTCGTCCAGAGCGCGGGTCAACTCGGAATAGCTGCCAACCACGCGCGCAACATGAAAATATTCGCTGGCCTGAAAGTGCTTGAGAAGGTCTTGGCTCTGCTGGCTGCCATCGCGATCAAGCACATACACGGGCAGTCCCTTAAGGTCCAAATTGACGCCGTAGCCAAAAAGCAGCACAAGCACTGCTGGCATGAGGACGACAATGATGAGGCTGCGCGCGTCGCGCAGAATTTGCACGACCTCTTTCCTTGCAACGGCGAGCAAACGAGTCAGGCTCATGGCTTTCGCTCCTCTGCCGCTTCAGGGCCCGCCGTGTGAGAAACCGTAGTGAGCGAGACAAAAACATCTTCCAGGCTGGGGCGAATCTCTTCCATGCGAGTTACAGAGATGTTATGTTCAGCTAGATAACTTTTGAGTTGCGGAATGGCGACGGCGGCATCCTTCACCACGAGATGCAACGCGTTACCGAAGACCGCGGCGTCCATCACGCCTGGCGCCGATTGCAACGCTTCCACGGCCGTGCCCAGCGGCTCGCACTCTACCAGAAGCAGTTCCCCCTTCATCGAATCGCGTTTTAGTTCCGAGGGAGTTCCCAGCGCCACAATCTTTCCGCGAAAGATCAGCGCGAGACGGTTGCAGTACTCGGCCTCTTCCATGTAATGCGTAGTCACAAAGACGGTAACTCCCGCCTCGGCCATTTGATGAATCAGATCCCAGAACTGGCGGCGCGTGATCGGATCAACGCCGGAGGTCGGCTCATCGAGAAAGATAACGGGGGGCCGGTGCAGTACGGCGCAACCCAGGGCCAGCCGCTGCTTCCAGCCGCCGGGCAGCGTGCCGGTAATCAGATTTTCCTGGCCTTTGAGATTCGCCATCGAGAGCGCCCATTCAATCCGCTCTTTAAGCTGATTGGAAGGAACACTATAGAGCCCGGCAAACAATCGAATGTTCTCAATTACTTTCAGGTCGTTGTAGAGAGAAAACTTTTGCGACATATAACCAATGTTCTGGCGGACCGCTTCCGGCTCGCGGCTCACATCGAATCCCGCGACCGCTGCGTGGCCCGATGTGGGTTTGAGCAGGCCGCACAACATACGAATTGTGGTGGATTTTCCCGCGCCGTTCGGTCCAAGAAAGCCGAAGACCTCGCCTTTGCGGACTTCGAGATTGATACTGTCCACGGCGGTAAAGTCTCCAAACCTCTTTACGAGGCTCTCGACGACGACCGAATTGCTGATCTCAGGCATGGGAGCCAGCTCCCGCGCCAACCGCATCGACAAACAAATCTTCAATAGACGGCTCAACCTGCTGAATTGCATCGAAGGGAATGTTGGCGCGCTTGAGCCTGGCCTCAAACTCTGGAGTGCGGCGCGCCGCATCGTCCACCACCACGTGCAGCCCATCACCGGTGAGCATAAGACTCGAAATTCCCTCCGCCCCATCAAGCTCGCTGCGCAACAGCCGCGGTTCCGGCGCGGTAATCGATAACACGCCTTTCCCAAACCCGGCCTTGAGATTTACCGGCGTATCACAGAACAGCACCTTACCTTGATGAAGCAGCAGAACACGATGGCAGCGCTCAGCTTCGTCGAGGTAAGCCGTCGAGGTTAGAATCGCCACGCCTTCTGCAGCCAGTTCGTAGAGAATGCGCCAGAAATCACGCCGCGAAACGGGATCGACGCCGGTGGTCGGCTCATCAAGAAGGATCACTTTGGGTTTGTGAATGAGCGCGCACACCAGACCGAGTTTCTGCTTCATGCCTCCGGAGAGCTTGCCCGCCAGGCGCTTGTGAAACTCACTCATGCCCGCGGCCTGCAACAGTTGCGTGGACCGCTCGGCGCGCTCGGCCTTTTTCACTTCAAACAGGTCCGCATAGAAGCGAATGTTCTCATCCACCGTGAGGTCTTCGTAAAGCCCGAAGCGTTGCGGCATATAACTNNATCGGCATGATTCCTGCCAACATGCGCAGCGTGGTCGTCTTCCCTGCCCCGTCGGGGCCGACCAGGCCGAAGATTTCCCCGGCGCGCACGTCAAAGCTCAAGCCATCGACCGCACGCACGCCGGGAAAGCTCTTCGTCAATCCTTCAGCCACAATCGCGGATTGGAGTTGGTCCGTCATTGCCTGGCCGGAGCCGCCGCGGATGGGTTCGCATTCTGTTTGCCAGAGGCCAGATCAATGCGAGTGTCGGCCGGCATACCCGGTTTCAGTTCATGATTCGGATTGTCGATGTCGATCTTGATGCGGTAGACAAGCGTGACCCGCTCCTTGTAGGTCTGCACGCTCTTGGGCGTAAACTCTGCATCCGGTGAGATGAATGAAATGCGCCCGTGGTATTGCTTGCCGGGATAGGTGTCGGTGGTGATGGTTGCTTCCTGGCCCCAGTGAATGCGCCCCAGATCGGTCTCTGCGACGTAGGCGCGCAGCCAGATATGGTCAAGATCCGAGAGCGTGATCACCGGCGAGCCGGGTGAAACTACCTCGCCTAACTCCGCCTGGCGCACCGTCACGACTCCCGCGAAAGGAGCGCGTAAAACCGTGTAGCCCAGGTTCACCCGCGACAGGCCCAGATCCGCGCCGGCTTCATTCAGATTGGCGAGCGCTATGGCGATGTCTTCCTTGCGGCTGCCCTCGACGGCTTCGTTGTAGCGCTGCTGAGACGCTTTGAAAATCGCTTCAGCCCGCTTCTGCGCGGTCGCTGCCAGGTCGCGCTCCTGCGCCGAAACCTCGTCCTTGACAAAAAGCTGCTGGGCGCGCTGGTTATCGATCTTCTTCTCGTCCAGATCGGCCTCGGCATCCTTCATGGTTTGCTGCGCCGCCTTCACTTCCTGTTGACGTGTTCCGGCCAGCGTGAGCGCGAGGCTCGAATCGCGCACACGCACCGTAGCTTCGTCGATGCTCACCCGTTGTTTATAGTCGGCGTCGTCGAGCCGAGCGAGCAACGCGCCCTGCTCCACTTGCTGGCCCTCCTCGATGGGCAGATCAACGATGCGTCCCGGCACCTTGAAGCCCACCAGGCTCTCATGCGCCTCAATGTTGCCGGAAAGTGTGAGCTGATTGACCGGGGCCGGCTTCCTGATCAGGCGCGGATAGTAGTAAACGCCTGCCGCAACAACCCCGGCCAGAAGAATCACAATTGGAATTACTCGCTTCATAACTTCAACCCTCACATGGCAGCTATCGTTTGCGGTCCCGCCGCCATCTCCGCTTATGGATTTCCCATGAACTCAAGAATGTTCTTCTCCGTATCACCCATGGCGCGCGCCAGCGCAAACTTTGCGTCCACATGACTGGATACGGCAAGAATGTAGTTCTCCTCGGCACGCGCTAACTCGTCCTGCGCGGTGATCACTTCGACGTTGTTGGCCGTTCCCTGCTGGAAACGGTCCTGCGCCATTTCCAGCTCGCGCTGCGCCAACTCCTGGCCCTCTCTGGCCACGGCCACCTGTTCGTTTGTCGAGTCCAGATTCAGCAACGATGCGCGGAGGTCTTCTTCAATGCCGCGGCGCAGATCGGCAATCTGATCGTCGATGCGCTTNNCGCCCAATCTCGCCGATGTTTCCGTTAATGCTCAGTTTCGGATAAAAGCGCGCGCGACTGGCACGCTGCTGGTCGACCAGTCCCTCACGCTGGCTGGCAAGCGAGAGATAGTCGGCGCGGGCTAGCAGCGCCGCGGGATCAAGGGCTTCAATCTCCGGCTGATTCAATGGCCGATAGTTGAGCGGTTCGGCAAGCTCCAGTGGCGTCCCCGGACTCATGCCCAGGTTGCGCTCAAGCTCCAGCAGCGCTTGCTTGGTCTGGTTCTGCGCAATCAGCAGCGCCTGACGGTCGTTGGCCAGTTGCACCTGCGCACGAAGCACGTCCACACCCGTTGCGGTCCCGGCGTCGTGTTTGTCTTTGGCCAGCTTGTACAGTGCGCTTGAGTCGGTTACGCGCGATTGAGCCGCATCGGCGCGCGCCGCCGCGGACTGTGCGTTCAGATAAAGTGCTGCAATAGCGCGCACAATCAGGTCCCGCGCATCGCGTTCATCCATCTTGCCGGCGTCGAGAGCGCGTTCGCTGGCCTTGAGCTCTCGATAACTTCCGAGATCGATCACATTCTGCTGCGCATAAACGCGGAAATCGTAATTGGAAAGCGGGCCGACAACGCTGGGAATTGGAATGCCGGGAAAAGAGAGCCCCTCGGCCTTCAGATCATGGTTCTGCTCGTTGACATAGGTCTGGGCGTTGACGCGTGGAAGCAGCGCGGCCGACAGGCGGCGCATGCGCGTGCCTTCTGCCTCTTCAACTCTTGTGCCGGCAGCCAGCACGCTCAGGTTGGCCTGGAGCGCTTTCTGGATTGCATCCTGCAGCGTGAGTCGATAGGGCGTCGGCTGCTGCGCCACAGCGGTCATGCCTGCGGCCAGGCCAATCACCCAAATATGAGCGGCAATGCGAAATCTCTGTTTCATGGTTTCTGCTCTTGACCGGAGACGGCTATCCCTCTCCAGAAGTGTTGAAAACTGTCTTCAATCCAAATATCGAGCGCGGGTTCCTCATGCAGCGACCAAAACAGGACGGTTCCCATGAACGCCTGCAACACCTGAATCGCCACCTTTTCCTTTTTCAAGCGAGGGTCAATCTCTCCGCCCTTCTGGCCTGCGGCCACAACCTCTGCGATCATCCTGCGGCCTTCTTGCATATTGCGCTCGATAATTTTGCGAACTGCCTCGCTGGCCAGAAAAGACGAGATCAGTGCACGGGCAAGATCGGGGCTGCGTCCCGGCTCTTCAGCGGCGCGATGAAAAAGATGGTGCAGCACAGAGTACGTTGTCTGTTTAGAGTGTTCGGCCAGTGCCACCGCTTCTCGAACTTTGCCAAGCTGAATCTCCGCCATTACGCCCANNTGGAGCGCGCACCGGAACAACCGTAGGCGCGTCTCGGCAGCACGGCGCTGGCGGCGTCCCATGCCTTGCAGGTGAGGCAGATTTTCGTAACCGGGCGCTGCCGCGAACGTTGGAGGCTGAATTGTAGGGCCGGTGTTCATCTCTTCCCTCAAGTCATCGTTGAGCCCCGAGCCTACTCATATCTGAACGTCGGGCATTTATGACCTCTGGTCATTTATAAGACCAGGAACGCTTTCTGTCAAGCGAAATCACTCAGGTCAAGACCCGCTCCCTGCGCTGCGCCTCATGGCGCAATTTGTTGAATCGCACGCCCCCAAATTCTCCGATTCAAATGAATTTCGCTCAGTGCACTCCCCTATCAAACTCCAGTTCGGGGCAGGCTTCCGTCTTTGACGGAACAAGCCTTTCGCCACACTGGAGGGATTCTGCGCCGCCGGATCCAATCAACATTGCAACGGGTCACATTTGCCGATAAACTGATAATGCGTCGGTTGCATCCTGCTGCTGCCCATCAGGGGTCTGTTCTGGGACTCCAGGTGCGCGGTTCATCAGGAAATGAAAGGAGCAATCAACGGCCCGTCGCGTCAAGCCAGGACGCAAGAGCCTCGGGCACTCGTAGCCTTGACGGCAAAAGGCAGTGAAAACGCGGAGAGGTGGCAGAGCCCGGTTGAATGCACCTGACTCGAAATCAGACATAGTCGCAAGGCTATCGGGGGTTCGAATCCCTCCCTCTCCGCCAAGAAATATACCATCTTG
>PLOI01000041.1 GCA_003142015.1 Acidobacteriaceae bacterium
AGCGCCGAGGCAATGTTGACCAGCGCATCAAGCGAGAAACGCGTAATGCGTCCACGCAGCAGGTCGTTGATGCGCGGCTGAGTCACACCGCACCGCTTCGCCGCCTCCTTTTGAGTCCAGCCGTTCTTTTTGATGATCGTCTCAATCTCGTCCATAAGCTCGGAACGCAAAGTCAGGTTTGCCGCCTCTTCCGGCGTATCGGCAAGCGCATCCCAGACATTGGCGAATTCTTCATACTTCAATTTGCTCATCAATAGCGCATTATATCCAATTGAATATATATTGCAATCGCAAATTATGGTTAGCTTCCCTTGCCCGCGGGAACAATCGGCAAAGCCAATAACTCGCCCTTCAAGCGGGCGCCCCTGTGCGCGTATCATGGCGGGTATGAAGATTGAGGCGATTCAAACTGCAATCCGCGAGGCCGGCTTCGACGGCTGGCTGTTTTATGACCATCATCACCGCGACCCCATCGCCGGGCGCATCCTGGGCATGGACCAAAAGGCGCACGTCACGCGGCGCTGGTACTACTTTGTGCCTGTCGCGGGAGAGCCGCGCAAGCTGGTGCACCGCATCGAGCAGGCCCGACTGGACTCGCTGCCCGGAACGAAAGCGATGTATTCAAGCTGGCAGGAGCTCGCCAGCGGCCTGGAAGCGATGCTGGCCGGGGCGCGCACGCTGGCCATGCAGTACTCGCCCAACAACGCCATCATGTATGTCTCCCTGGTCGACGCGGGCACGGTCGAGTTTCTGCGCGGGCTGGGCAAGCAGATCGTCAGCTCGGCCGATCTGGTCAGCCAATTTGAGGCAGTTCTGAGCGACGAGCAAGTCGCCAGCCACGTTACGGCGCAGCGGGCCATCGATGTCATTCTGGCCGAGGGATGGAAGCAGATCGGCAATCGCTTGCGGCCCGGCTCCGGCAAGGCGGGCGCGTACTCCGAATTCGAGCATACGCAATGGCTCAGCGACGCCATGCGCCGCGAAGGGCTCATTTGGGACGACGGCCCCAATGTCAGCGTCAACGCCAACTGCTCCGACTCGCACTATGAACCCACCGCCCAGCGTTCCGCGCCCATCAAAGAGGGCGACTTTTTGCTCATCGACATCTGGGCGCGGCCCAACAAGCCCGGCACCATCTTCTACGACATCACATGGACCGGAGTGGTGGGGCGCGAGCCATCTGAGCGCGAACAATTAGTCTTCAATACGGTTGTGAATGCCCGCGATGCGGCCATCCATGCGGTCGAGAGCGCCTTTGCCGAGAACCGCGCGATCTGCGGCTTCGAGGCTGACGACGCGGCTCGTGCCGTCATTCGCGCGGCTGGCTTCGGTGAATTCTTCACCCATCGCACCGGCCACAACATCGGCCAGGAACTGCACGGAGCGGGCGCGCACCTCGACAATCTGGAAACCCACGACGAGCGCCGCCTGCTGCCCCGCACATGCTTCTCCGTCGAGCCAGGCATCTACCTGCCGGAGTTCGGCGTGCGCAGCGAGATCAACATGATCACCGCTCCCGGCAAGGCCTGGGTCACAGGAAAGATTCAGCGCGAGTTGGTGAGGATTTAGGGAGCAGGGAATAGGGAATAGGGGACGATTGAGTTCTGTAGTATCTTTCTCTTGTTGATGTGTGAAGCAGCAAGAGAAAGGTGGACTGGACACATTGCGCGAAGGGGGCATTCCAGTCGAGCAGAACGCTATAATTGTCAGATGTTGGACAGACATCTCCTTGTACTTTTCCTTGCTGCTGCGACTCTGCTTGCGGTGACTCCCGGTCCAGGAATTTTCTATGTCCTTGCCCGCACCCTCTCCGGCGGTAAGCGAGAGGGCGTGCTTTCGGCATTGGGGACATTCATCGGGGGGACAGTACACGTCCTAGCTGCTGGGTTCGGCCTGTCTGCCGTGCTAGCTGCATCGGCGACTGCCTTCGCGGTAGTCAAGTATGCCGGAGCACTTTACCTTGTCTGGCTGGGGTTCCGAATGATTCGGACACGAAACGTGCCGATAGATGAACCCTCCGAGACAGGCAAGACGAATCACACGTTCCGGCAAGGTGTGGTTACAGAGGTTCTAAATCCAAAGACGGCTCTATTCTTTCTCTCGTTCCTTCCCCAATTTGTGAATCTGGCCCTTGGGCATATTGTGGTGCAATTCCTGCTGCTAGGCATTATGTCAGTTTCGATGAACACTACTGCCGACCTATTTGTGGTCTCCTTCGCGGCTCCTATCGGTACACGGCTGCGATCAAGCGCGCGTTTCCGTCGCAACCAGAGAGTAGCCTCTGGCGTTGGAATGATCGGACTCGGTGCCTTTGTGGCATTCGGTGAAAAGTAGATAGACTCCACGCTGGCTCTCCTTCACGGACTTGTCATCGCCGATTTCAGCAGCCCTCATCTTCGTCCACGTCGCCTACGTTCAAATGCAGTTCAGGTATTTATGAGACCGCTTCTAGTCCCTGGTTCCCTGTTCCCTGCCCTTGTGCGGTATAGTCAAAAAGGAATGGCAACTGAAGAAAACAAGAACGCCGCGGCGGGGTCCGATGCGCAGCCCGGCCCGAAATCCGCCTCGCAGCCGGCATCGCAACAGGGTTTTGTCTACCTTCCTTTGATCGTCGGCTGGCTGGTGCCCGGCGGCGGGCATTTTCTGCTGCGCAAATGGGGCCGCGGAGCGCTTCTCGGTGGCTCTATCCTCGCCATGTTTGCCTTGGGCATCGCCATGCAGGGCAAGCTTTACGCGGGCGCGCACGACGTTCTGGACATTCTCGGACTGGCCGGCGACCTGGGCAACGGCCTGCTGTACTTCGTCAGCCGGATTGCGGGCTGGGGCGCGGACCAGGTGATGGTAACCACCGCCGACTATGGCACGCGCTTCATCGTTGTGGCCGGACTGCTCAACGTGATCGCCGCCGTGGATGCGCACAATCTTCGCACCGGGAGGAAGTCGTGACTCACTTTGCGGCGGTTGTCCTCTTTGCTTTCTTCGCATCCATCGTCTTCGGCATAACCCAGCGCGAAAAACCGCGGGATATGATCCGCTACGGAATTTACTGCTTTGTGCTCTTCGTGGCCTCGGCCATCGTGCTCAGTTGGGTGATGTTTTTGATCGCGCGGTAAGCCTGCATCCCTGAGAAACCCCTGAATACGTCTGCGTTTTGAACGGGCGAGGCTTCATCCCCTGGCCGGCAATGAGTTCAAGCCACTGTTCCCCTCTGCCACACCGCGGCATCGAATTTGTGNNACGGTGAGCGAAATCTCGCTGACGCCCTGGCGCAGAAAGCAGGAGGCGGCCAGGGTGAGCAGCATACGGGCCAGGCCGCGGCGGCGAAAATCGGGATGAACGCAGATCTGCGTGATGTGGCCGCTCTGCGGGCTCACCCTTGAAGCCAGCACCAGCCCCACCATCTCCCGGCTCGCGCGATCCACGATGATGTGCGAAACCTGCGCGGCGAAGACGCCGCATCCGGCGTAGCGGACGATGTTGTTGAGGAAGCGCAGTGAGCCGTGAGTCGAGCGATATTGGTCGTTCACCACGCCGTCGGGATGGCTGCGGTAAGCCGCTGCAATGAGCCTCGCGGCGGCAGGCAGGTCCTCGTCGCGCCAGGGACGCAGTTCCAGTCCGGCGGGCAATTTCACGTTCGGCNNGAGGGGTGCAGCAGCAGTTGCGATTCCACGCGGTCCACATGGGGCGAATTCAGCAGAAGCTCGAGCAGGTGGCGAAGCAGCATCTCCTCGATTTCATGAGCCGTAGGTTCCTGAGCCGGAATTCCGCCAGCCTGAGCTTCGAGACCCGCGCCTTCATCGGCGCGCGAGCCGGGCAGCGCAAACAGATCCCCGACGATTGCCTTGGTCTCTTCGTAGACGCAAAACGTAAAGCCGGTCACCTGCCCTGCCTCCACGGCTGCGTAGCCGGGTAGCATGCGGTTGTCAAGATACTGCATCAGCAGGTTAGCCGAGACGCGGTAGTCCCAATGCAGGCGCTGGCGCCATAGCTCGCCCTCCGCCTCCAGCACGGGCCGCAACACCGGCGCCGCAAAGTGCCGCAGGTCGAGTATCTCGATAGGCGCGCCCGATGCCATGGTTCCCCTCTTACGACAGTGGACAGTGGTCAGTGGTCCATGAGCAGATTGCAGTTTTTTGCTGTTAGTTATTTGCTGTTCACTGTTCACTGACCACTGGCAATTGACAGTTTACCGGCTGCCCACCTTGTATACCACCAGCCCCTGCTCCGGCCAACTGAAAAGCTGTTCATAGGGCCGGCCTTCGAGGTACTCTTCCAGGGCAGCCTGGGTATGCAGGTCCACTCCTCCGCGCCCGGTCACCCGCGCCACCAGCAGGTGCTGCTCATCCGGCACGCCGCTCTCCTTGTAGTTGACCACCTCGCGATTGCGATAAAACGAGAGCCCATACTCGGTCTGTGGGCGGACGAGAAAGACGGCCACCGTTTCGTCGGCGGGTGCGGAGCCGGCAAGCCGCTCGGCCAGCGGGCGCGCCGAGTAGGCGTCGTCCAGCAGGTGAATCACTTTCTTGGTCTGTCCGATGGCGGGAATGCCGAAGAANNAGGGCCACCACCAGCGCATGCACAGGCGGCGTTTCCCGTCCGTGGGCCACAAACCACGGCAGCAGGAACGCGAACAGCGTCATCACGCCGCACAGTCCCGCGTGGCCCACCAACACCCACCGGTTCAGTCCCAATTNNGTGGACAGTGAACAGTGGTCAGCAAATAACTAACAGCAAAAACTGCAATCTGCTCACAGACAACTTGTTCACTGACCACTGTCCACTACTCACTGATAATTGACAGTTTACCGGCTGCCCACCCTGTATACCACCAGCCCCTGCTCCGGCCAACTGAAAAGCTGTTCATAGGGCCGGCCTTCGAGGTACTCTTCCAGGGCGGCCTGGGTATGCAGGTCCACTCCTCCGCGCCCGGTCACCCGCGCCACCAGCAGGTGCTGCTCATCCGGCACGCCGCTCTCCTTGTAGTTGACCACCTCGCGATTGCGATAAAACGAGAGCCCATACTCGGTCTGTGGGCGGACGAGAAAGACGGCCACCGTTTCGTCGGGGGGTGCGGAGCCGGCAAGCCGCTCGGCCAGCGGGCGCGCCGAGTAGGCGTCGTCCAGCAGGTGAATCACTTTCTTGGTCTGCCCGATGGCGGGAATGCCGAAGAACGGGCCAACCCCATAGAGAAACAGCACCAGAACCATCACCACGCCTGTTGTTACCAGACGCAACTGACCTACGCCGAAGCCTTTCACTACCACCAGGATCAGCGACGCTGCGCCGCAGGAGGCCAGCAGGGCCACCACCAGCGCATGCACNNCACCCACCGGTTCAGTCCCAATTGCCGGCGGCGGAAAAGATAGTCCCCGGTGAGAATCGTGATGGGCGGAATCGAGGGCAGAATATAGCCGGGTAGCTTGGATTGCGAAAAAGAGAAAAAGACGATGGGAATCAGCGCCCACACGACGAGAAACTCCGGAAAAGCATCGCCGGGCTGGCCATTACATGGCTGGCAGCGGCTGAAGTGGCGCGTCCGCCACTCGCGCGCCGAGGTTGCAAGGCCGTCAATCAGCGCCCGCACCGCGATCACCGTCCAGGGCATCACCGCCAGCACCACCACCACCAGGTAATACCAGAAGGGTTGCTGGTGCTGGAAGCGATCGCTGGCAAAGCGCTCCAGGTTGTGTTCCAGAAAGAACTCGCGGAAGAATGTTGGATTCTGGTGCTGCACGGCGATGAACCAGGGCAGCACCATGGCAAAGTAGAGCAGCACGCCCGGCCACCAGAATGAGCGCCGCAGCAGCGACCACTCGCGGCGCAGGAAAGCGAAGGCGGCCACAATCGCAATAGCCAGAAACGGCGCCACCGGCCCCTTGGCCAGTGTGGCCACGCCGGTGAAGAAGTAAATGTCGAAGAGCCAGAACTTGGAGTCGGTCTCGTACCACGCGTACCAGCCCAGCAGCCCGATGGCCAGCGGAGCCGCCATCTGCATATCGGTCGAGGCGCCGCGGGCGAAGCCGATAATGCCCGCACAGGCCACTGTGATCAGCGCCGCGTCCAGGTGCCCGCCGGGCCGGAATCGCCGCATATGCAGGTAGATGAGCGCCACCATAATGAAGGCGAAGGTCGCAGAGGGCAGCCGCGCCGCCCAGTCGTGCACCCCGAAGTCCTGGAATACGAACATCGCACGCCAGTAGTAGAGAGCCGGCTTCTCCAGCCAGGGGCGGCCATAAAGATAGGGAGTGACGCAGGCGCTCAGCCGGCTCTTGATGGTGTTCGCCGAGTCAAACCGCACCAGCATCTCGTGGGCGATCTGCGCGTAGCGAGGTTCGTCGGCCCCCACCAGGCCCAACCCGTCACCGCCCACCAGAGGGACCTGCCCATAAACAAGAAAAAAGAGGGCAAAACCAAGAAAAACGGACGCCTCTCTGATAGTGCCCCAACGGGGCAGCCGCGGACGCCAGCCTGGGGGCGAGTCCTGCGCAGATGGTTCCTGAAAAGTTTCCACTTCGAGCGCTTCTCCAATGGAGCGTTCACACGGTCAGGCAATTCGGGCGTCGGTCATGGCGACTGGGGGAGGCCGACCGGTCCCGGTTAGGGTCCGCGCTCCTGGGAAACGCGGAAATCGTGCTGCGCTTCAACAGGGACAAGGCTAACAGATTCGGGCGGAATCGCAATCAACTGCTGTCACGTTGGTGAAGGTGCGGTTTTGAAAGGGCACGGCTTCAGCCGTGCCGTGAAAACACCAAAACGGATGCGGCTTTAGCCGCCGAGGGAATGCAAGTGGTTGAAAACATACCCCCACAGGAGCTAAAACTGCGCCCGTTCAAAGCAAACGTATTCACTCTTCGAAAGAGCATCTTCGCCGTCAGCTCATTCCTCGCCTCGGCCCAACAAGCCCACGCTGGAGCGCAATTCGGCTAGAATCTCGTCGAGCGCGCGGTCCAGCGGCCCCTTCAGCGTGCAGCCGGCGGCGCTTTCGTGCCCTCCGCCGCCCAGCCGCTCGGCAATGGCGGCCACGTTCACGCGTCCCTTGCCGCGCAGGCCAATCCGAATGCGCCGCTCGGGCAGCTCGCGCAAAAACGCCGCGGCTTCCACTCCCGACACGCACAGCGCAAAGTTCACAATGCCTTCGCAGTCCTCGTCGGCGGCGCAGGCGCGCATCACATCCTGATGGGTCACCCACAGCCACGCCAGCCGTCCTTCGCGCTTCAGATTGCCCAGCGCCATGCCCAGCAGCAGCAGCTTGGATGCAGGCGTGGAAAAATACACATCATGGGCAATCCGAACTGGGTCGGCCCCCGCCAGCACCAGTTCCTGAGCCAGTCCAAACGTCGAGGCTTGCATCGAGCCGTAGCAGAAGCCCCCCGTGTCGGTCAGCACTGTGGTGTAAAGGCAGTTCGCCATCTCGGGCGTAACCCTGGCCCCGGCGGCCTTCACCAGCCGGTGTACCAGCTCGCCCACGCTGGATGCATCGCGGTCAATCCAGTTCAGGTTGGCGTACTCGTGGCCGCTGGCATGGTGATCGATATTGATGAGGAAAAGCTGCTCCAGGCCGCTCACCCCGGTGCGTTCCAGGC